>CAYORO010000200.1:0-7165 GCA_964406355.1 uncultured Limibaculum sp. | reverse complement strand
GCAAATGGGCGATCCACCCGAGCCAGATCGCGCTCGCCAACGAGGTCTTCACGCCCTCTGAGGCGGCCGTGACCAAGGCCAAGCGCATCATGGAGGCGATGGAGGAGGCCAAGAAGGCGGGCGCCGGCGCCGTCACGCTCGATGGCAAGCTGATCGACCTGGCCTCGATCCGTCAGGCCGAGGTTGTCGTTAAGCAATCCGAGCTCATCGCCGCCTCCGGCGTGGGCGGTGTCGGCAACACCTGAGGCGCCGTCAAACCGGTTCCTCCGGATCGCACGGATACCGGAAGACCGGCAGACCTGAACCGGCCTCTCTTAGGCCGTTAGGTGCCGTCGCAGGCCCAAAACGCCTTCCGGAATTACCTGAAGTAGAAGATGGCTGTTTTTGAGAAGCTGGCCCGCGCTAATGCGGGCCAGCCTTTTCGTCAGTTCAGAAAGGTGAATCGATCTTCTTTGAGCTCGGCAATCTTAGTTTTGAAACAGGACTGCCTCAAGCTCGCTCCTGAGTTCGTCCTCTGACATACGGCCAACATCCAGCATCACTGCGCCCTCTGGTTTGAAACTATATTCAACGTGCGATTTCCCCTAACACCCTTGCTCCAATATAGATTGACAAAAATGTGTAGTACACATGCAACGATTCACGGCTGGTCATTTTTCAAACCTTGAATTTGTCCAAGGCAGCCGCAAAAATCAAGATGATCACGACTGCAATTAGATCGGACAAAAGATTCACAAGAAACCTCGCACAGGACCATCACGGCTGAGGTATCAACGGTTTGGCTGATAAGCAAGAAAAGCCCTAATCGCAGTCGTTCACCTTTTTGGGCAGAGCCTTGACGTGTTTAGCAACGGCCGAGATTCCCGACGGAGAGGTAGTATCCGACCCATCTGGAATCCACCGCTATTGCCCAGTTTGGATGGGGAGTGCGCGTCAGCGGCGGTTGAGCGAGGCGGTGCGGCGGTAGGGGTGTGCCGGGAAGACGCCGAGGATCGTGAGCCGCGCCGAGAAGAAGCCGAGCTCCTCGAGCGCACGGGCGACGGCCGCATCGCTCGGATGGCCCTCGATCTCGGCATAGAACTCGGTCGCGGTGAAGCTCCCGTCCTTCATGAAGCTCTCGAGCTTGACCATGTTGATCCCGTTGGTCGCAAATCCCCCCATCGCCTTGTAGAGCGCCGCGGGGACGTTCCGCACCTGGAAGACGAAGCTGGTGATCGCCTGGCCCTCGGTCGGGTCGGCCTCGATCTTCTGGCGCGAGAGCACGACGAAGCGCGTGGTGTTGTGCGCCTGGTCCTCGATGTCGGACGCCAGCACATGCAGCCCGTAGATCTCGCCGGCGAGCTTCGAGGCGATGGCGGCGCGCGTGGGCTCCCCGGCCTCGGCGATGATCCGCGCCGAGCCCGCCGTGTCGCCGCCGGTGTGCGGCCGGATCCCCCGCTCGCGCAGGAAGTCGCGGCACTGGCCGAGCGCGACCGCGTGGCTCATCGCCTCCTCGATGCCCTCGAGCGGCGCCCCCGGCACGCCGAGGAGCTGGAGCCGCACCGGCACGAAATGCTCGCCGATCGCATAGAGCCCCGAGGTCGGCAGCAGATGGTGGAGATCGGCCACCCGCCCGTGCAGCGAGTTCTCGATCGGCATCATCGCGAGATCGGCGTCGCGGCGCCGCACGGTCTCGAGCGCCGCCTCGAAGCTCGTGCAGGGCACGGGCTCCATGCCCGGATAGACCTCGCGGCAGGCCTGGTGCGAGAAGGCGCCGAGCTCCCCCTGAAAGGCGATGCGTCCGGTCCGACCCGTATCCATGGCGTGGCTCCCTCTCTCTGCCGCCCGCCCGTGCGGGATCGGCGCGGGCATGGCGTTTGGTCGCGCCTCTATAGCTTGCCGCTCGGCCGGGGGAAGGGCTAACTCGCCACTCGACAGGTGGTTGGCGCGGCCCTCGAATTGACGGGAGACGGGATATGGACGCGAACGAGTTCAACAAGATCATGGGCGCGGTGATCGGCTCGCTCCTGATCTTCCTGCTGCTCGGCTTCTTCTCGGGCCAGGTCTTCCACTCGAGTGACGGGCATCACGGCGAGGAGGAGACGCTCGCCTTCGCGCTCGACACCGGCGAGGACGAAGGAGACGCGGAAGACGGGGCGGCCGAGGAGCCGGCGCTCGATCTCGTGCAGCTCGCCTCGGCGGCCGACCCGGCGGCGGGCGAGAAGGTCTTCAACAAGTGCAAGGCCTGCCACAAGGTTGAGGACGGTGCCAACGCGGTCGGCCCGCATCTGCACAACCTCGTCGGCCGCCAGATCGCCTCGGTCGGCGGCTATGCCTATTCCGACGCGCTCGGCAGCCATGATGGCGTCTGGGGTGTCGACAACCTGATGGCCTGGCTCGGCAATCCGGACGAGTTCGCGCCGGGCAACAAGATGGGCTATGCGCTCGGCGACGCCGGTGACCGGATGAACGTGATCGCCTGGCTCAACGGATTGGGTGACAGCCCGGTCGACCTCGTCGCCGATGCCGAGGCCTCTGCGCCGCCGGCGGCCGAGGAGGAGGTCGAGGTTGCGGCGGCCGATCCAGCCCCGGCCGAGGAGCCCGCGACGGACGTGGCGACCGAGGAGACGGCGACCGAGGCTGAGACGGTTCCTGCGCCGGAGGCTGAAACGGGGGATGCAGCGGCCGAAAGCACCGAGCAGCCGGCCGACGCGGCGGACGTCACCGAGGAGGCCGCGGCTACCGATGTCGCGGCGGAGGACGCGACCACCGAGGAGGCCGCGACCGAGACCGCTGCCGCCGAGGACGAGGTGGAGGTCGCCGTCGCCGAGCCTGCCGCGGCGGCCGAAGCGCCTGCCGCCGAGGCCGCGGCCCCGGCCGCCGCCGCCAGCCCGTATGCGGCGCTGCTGGCCAGCGCGACCGCCGAGGCCGGCGAGAAGGTCTATCGCAAGTGCCGGAGCTGCCACCAGGTTCAGCCCGGGCGCCACCAGATCGGGCCGTCGCTCTACGGCGTGGTCGGGCGCGAGATCGCCTCGGCCGACGGCTACAACTATTCCGATGCGCTGATGGCGAAAGATGGGGTCTGGGACCTCGACAATCTGATGGCGTGGCTCGAAGCGCCGGGGGACTATGCGCCCGGCACCAAGATGAACTACCGCCTGCGTGACGAGGAAGAGCGGGTCAATGTGATCGTCTACCTCAATGGCCTGAGTGATGCGCCGATCACCCTTGAAGCGGCAGCCACGGTGGCCGAGGCGGAGCCCCAAACGGCCGCAGCCGAGGAGGCGGCCTCCGAGGAGGCGGCGGCGGCTCCCGAGCCCGAGGCTGTCGAAGAGCCTGCCGAGGTGACCGAGACCGCGGAGGCCAAGGAGGCCCCTGTGGCGGAAGCCCCTGCGGCAGAGGAGACGGCCGCTGCGGAGGAGACCACCGAGGCGGCGCCAGCAGAGACCGCGGCCACTGAAGAGGCCACCACCGAGGCCGAGATCGAGGTCGCGGCTGTCACGCCCGCGGAGACCGCCGAGGCGCCGGCCCCTGCCGCGGCTGCGGCGCCGGCAAGCGCCTATGCCGCGCTCCTGGCCGATGCGAGCGTGGAGGCGGGCGAGAAGGCGTTCCGTCGCTGCGTCGCCTGCCACAAGGTCGAGGAGGGCAAGAACGGCGTCGGCCCGAGCCTCTGGGGCGTGGTCGGGCGCCCGATCGCGAGTGCCGATGGCTACAGCTACTCCGATGCGCTCAGGGGCGTGGACGGTGTCTGGGATCTCGACAATCTGATGGCCTGGCTCGAGGCGCCGGCCACCTTCGCCCCCGGCACCAAGATGAACTATCGCGTGCGCCGCGACACCGACCGGATCAACGTGATCGTCTATCTCAATGCGCAGAGCGACGCGCCGGTCGATTTCGCTGCGGCACCGGCGGTCGGCGAGGCGGAGACCGAGGTGGCGGCGCTCGAGGAGGCGGCTTCTGAGGCCACCGAGGAGGCCGCGACTGAGACCGCGACGGAGGCCACGACGGAGGCTTCGACGGAGGAGGTGACCGAAACCGTCGCAGCCCCGGAGCCTGCCGAGGCAAGCGCCGAGGAAGCGCCGGCGGCGGAGGCCACAGAGGCCGCGGCTGCTGCATCGGATGCCGACGCGGCCCCGGAGCCCGAGGCGACGGAGGAGGCTTCGGAGGCCGCTGCATCCGAGGACGAGGTGGAGGTCGCCGCCGTGGAGCCCGCTGAAACCGCCGAGGTGCCGGCCGCGGCCGCCGCAAGCCCGTACGCCGCGCTGCTCGCCGATGCCAGCGCCGAGGCAGGCGAGAAGGCCTTCCGCCGCTGCGTCGCCTGCCACAAGGTCGAGGAGGGCAACAACGGCGTCGGCCCGAGCCTCTACGGTGTGGTCGGGCGCCCGATCGCCAGCGCTGATGGCTACGGCTACTCCGACGCGCTCAAAGGCGTGGACGGTGTCTGGGGCCTCGACAACCTGATGGCCTGGCTCGAAGCGCCGGCCACCTTCGCCCCCGGCACCAAGATGAACTACCGGCTGCGCCGGGAGAGCGACCGGATCAACGTGATCGTCTATCTCAACGAGGCCGGCGGCAAGCCGGTGGCGCTCGGCGAGTAAACCCGCTTCGCCGCGAAGACACGCTTGCGTGAGGGCCGCCCGCCCGGGCGGCCCTTTTTGCGCCGAGGTCCCCTGCTCGGCTTGAAAGCACCGCCGGTGCGGCCTACCCCTCAGGGAAACCGCCAGGGAGGACCCATGAGCGCGACCCGCAGCTGGACACGCCGCCAATTCAACAGCCTGACGCTGGTCGCCGGAAGCGTCGCGACCGGCCTGATCTCCGCCGGACGCCCCGCAGAGGCCGCGACCCGCGTCGCCCACGGCATCTCCGCCTTCGGGGATCTCAAATACCCCGCCGACTTCACCCGGTTCGACTATGTCGAGCCCGATGCGCCCATCGGCGGCCTGTTCTCCGCCCGCGGCACTGGCGCCAGCGCGACCTTCGACAGCCTCAACCCCTTCATCCTGCGGGGCGAGCCGGCCCAGGGCATCGCCTTCACCTACGACACCCTGATGTCCGCGGCGCAGGACGAGGCGGATGCGAGCTACGGGCTCCTCGCCGAGACGATCGAGTACCCGGACGACCGCAGCTTCGCGCGCTTCCGTCTCCGCCCGGAGGCGCGCTTTGCCGATGGCAGCGAGGTGACGGCCGAGGATGTCGTCTTCACCTTCGAGGCGCTGCGCGACCTGGGCCAGCCGACCTACAAGGTGCTGCTGCGCGACATCGCGGGCGCCGAGGCCGAGGACCGGCTGACCGTGCGGTTCGACTTCGTGGAGGACGCCGCCAAGCGCGACCTGCCGATGCTGGTGGCCGGCCTGCCCGCGCTCTCGAAGGCGTTCTTCGACACGCGCGACTTCACCAAACCGGGCCTCGAGCCGCTGCTCGCCTCCGGACCCTACGAGATCGAGGAGGCCGATCCCGGGCGGCGCATCACCTTCCGCCGCCGGCCCGACTATTGGGGCTGGGACCTGCCGGTGAACCGCGGCCGCTGGCGCTTCGAGCGCATCCGCTACGAGTATTTTCGCGACTCGACCGCGGCCTTCGAGGCCTTCAAGGGCGGCGGGTTCCGCTTCCACGAGGAGTTCACCTCGAAGACCTGGGCCACGGGCTACGATTTCCCGGCCGTGCGCTCCGGCGCCGTGCTCCGCGAGCAGATCCCGGACGAGCGCCCCGCCGGCACCCAGGGCTTCTTCTTCAACCTCCGCCGTCCGCAATTCGCCGATATACGGGTGCGCGAGGCGATCGGCATGGGGTTCGACTTCGAATGGTCGAACCGGGTGCTGTTCCACAACCTCTACACCCGCACAGACAGCTTCTTCGAGGGCGGGCCGATGCAGGCCTCGGGCAAGCCCACGCCGGGCGAGCTCCGCTATCTCGAGCCGCTGGCCGACAAGCTGCCCGAGGGGCTGCTGGACGACGAAGCCTTCGTGCCGCCCAAGACCGACGGATCGGGCCGCAACCGGCGGATGCTGCGCCGGGCGGTGCAGCTCCTCGAGGCGGCCGGCTTCACGCCAGGGCCCGACGGCGTGCGCGTCGGCGCCGACGGCACGCGGCTCGAGTTCGAGCTCCTGTCCGCGAGCCCGCTCTTCGAGCGCATCGCCACGCCGTTCCTCAAGAACCTCGAGCAGATCGGCGTCAAGGGCACCTACCGGCTGATCGACCCGGCGCAGTTCCAGGAGCGGACCAAGCGCTTCGACTTCGACATGACCGGGCGGCGCTATGTGACCTCGCTGACGCCCGGCACCGAGCTTCGCGCGATCCTCAGCTCCCAGGCCGCCGATGCCGAGGGCTCGTTCAACATTATGGGCCTCAAGGACCCCGCGATCGACGCGCTGCTCGAGAAGATCGTGCGCGCCGAGAACCGGGAGGACCTCACGGATGCCACCAAGGCGCTCGACCGGGTGATCCGCGCGCTGCACATCTGGGTGCCCAACTGGACCAAGAGCTCGCACACCATCGCCTATTGGGACATCTTCGGCCGTCCCGAAGTGAAGCCGCGCTATGCCCGCGGGGTGATCGATCTCTGGTGGCTCGACGAGGAGAAATACGCGGCCCTCAGCGATCAGCTCAGGGACTGACGCCGCAATGGGCGCCTATATCCTGCGCCGCCTGATCCTGATCGTGCCGACGCTCCTCGGGATCATGGCGCTGAATTTCGGACTGATCCAGCTCGCGCCCGGCGGGCCGGTGGAGCAGATCCTCGCCGAGGTGGAGGCGGCGGCCCAGGGCCATGGCGGCGCCGGTGCAACCACGCGGTTTGCCGGTGGCAGGACCGAAGGCGGCGGCGGCTCCTCGAGCTATCGCGGCGCCCAGGGGCTCGACCCCGAGCACATCGCCGAGCTCGAGGTGCAGTTCGGCTTCGCCCGCATCGTCTGCGCCGAGGGCTATGACGGCGAGCCGGACATCGACGCGCCGGAGTGCGAGAAGCAGCCGATCCCGACGGCCGAGCAATTCGCCATCATGCTCGGCAACTATCTCACCTTCGATTTCGGCGAGAGCTTCTACCATGCGCGCGACGTGATCGGCCTGATCCTCGACCGGATGCCGGTCTCGATCTCGCTCGGGCTCTGGACGACGCTGCTGGTCTATCTGATCTCGATCCCGCTCGGCATCATGAAGGCGGTGCGCGACGGCACGCGGTTCGACACGA
>CAYORO010000199.1:0-7215 GCA_964406355.1 uncultured Limibaculum sp. | reverse complement strand
GAGCTGATGAAGACCTGATAGCGCTTTTCCATGCCTGCCCCTCAAATGACCCTCCACCGACCATACCAAAGAGTGCGCCCATGCCGAGCCTGATGATCCAGGGGGCGGGCTCGAATGTCGGCAAGTCGGTGCTGGTGGCAGGGCTTTGCCGCGCGGCGCTCAGGCGGGGGCTGACCGTCCGCCCCTTCAAGCCGCAGAACATGTCGAACAACGCCGCCGTCACCGCCGATGGCGGCGAGATCGGCCGCGCCCAGGCGCTCCAGGCGCGCGCCTGCGGGATGGAGCCGCTGACCGACATGAACCCGGTGCTGCTCAAGCCCGAGACCGAGACCGGCGCCCAGGTCGTCGTCCAGGGCCGGCGCATCGCCACCTGTCGGGCCGGCGACTATGCGCGCCTCAAGCCGAGCCTGATGGCGCCCGTGCTCGAGAGCTTCGGCAGGCTCTCGTCGGAGGCGGATCTGGTGATCGTCGAGGGGGCCGGTTCGCCGGCCGAGATCAACCTAAGGGCGAGTGATATTGCCAATATGGGATTCGCCCGGGCCGCCGGGGTGCCGGTTATACTGGTCGGCGACATCGACCGCGGCGGGGTGATCGCCCAACTCGTCGGGCACAAGGCGGTTCTGCCGCGCGAGGACGCGGCTCAGATCGGCGGGTTTCTGGTCAACAAGTTCCGCGGCGACCCCCGGCTCTTCGACGATGGCTATGCCGAGATCGAGCGGCGCACCGGCTGGACGGGCTTCGGCGTGCTGCCCTGGTTTGCCGAGGCCCATCGCCTGCCGGCCGAGGACGCGCTCGATCTGCGCTCCGGCCGCTCCGAGGGTCAGCTCCACATCGCCTGTCCGATCCTCGGGCGGATCGCGAATTTCGACGATCTCGACCCGCTGCGCCTCGAGCCGGGCCTGCGGCTCTCGATGGTGAGGCCGGGCGAGGCGCTGCCGGGCGATGCGGATCTGGTGATCCTGCCGGGCTCGAAATCGACGATGGGGGATCTCGCCTTCCTGCGCGCGCAAGGCTGGGACATTGACCTCGCTGCGCATCGACGGCGCGGGGGGCGGATCCTCGGGCTTTGCGGCGGCTACCAGATGCTCGGGCGCCGGATCGCCGATCCCGACGGCATCGAGGGTCCTCCGGGCAGCGCCGAGGGGCTCGGGCTCCTCGATGTCGAGACGGTGATGACGCCCGAGAAGCGCCTGGAGCCGGTCTCGGGCCGGCATCTGGCGAGCGGCGAGGCGGTCGCGGGCTATGAGATGCATATCGGTCGCACCGAGGGGCCTGACCGCGGGCGCCCGCTCCTCGAGATCGCCGGGCGGCCCGAGGGCGCGGTCTCGGCCGACGGGCTGGTGGCGGGCACCTATTGCCATGGGGTCTTCGGCAGCGACGGGGTGCGGCGGGCGGTCCTCTCCGAGCTCGGCCATCCGCCTTCGGACCTCGTCTACGGCGAGACGATCGAGGCGACGCTCGATGCGCTCGCCGCCCATCTCGAAGCGCATCTCGACATCGACAGGATGCTGCGCCTCGCAGGGCTCGGGGCGATCAGTCGCCGGCCAAAGGCGGGATCCGCGCAACGAAATGGCCCTTGATCCCCTCGGGCCAGGCCTTGAACGGCACGACGCCCGCCTCGTTGCCCGCATGGAGCGCGGCATAGTCCACGATCGCGCTGGCATCCGCCTCGCCCGGCACGAAGCTGCCGAGCACGTAGGACATCTTGCCATCGTCCGAGACCGCGATGTTGCAGCCATGGCCGCAGCCCATCAGGCAGGCGGCGCCGCGCACCGTCACCCCCTCGCGCCCCTCGGCCGCGGCCTCGACGGCGGCCAGCATCGCCTCGCCGCAGGGCGCGCCCTCCTTGGCCTCGCGCAGATGCGGCTGACGGCAGGTGGTGCAGACGGTGATGGTCGTCATCGGCGGTCTCCTCGCTCCCCGGGTCCTGCGGGGAGGTAGCGGGAGGCCGGGCCGCGGGCAACCGGGGTTTCGCTGCGATCGTCCGGCGCCTAAGCTCGGGCGATGCAGAACGCAGTCGAGCCGGCCCCGCCAAAGAGCGCGGATATCCTGATCGTGGGTGGCGGGATCATGGGCTCGGCGCTCGCCTGGTTCCTCGCCGCCGAGGGCCAGGGGCAAGGCACGGTGGTGCTGGAACGCGACCCGAGCTATGCGCAGGCTGCCACCACGCTCACCAACAGCTGCATCCGCCAGCAGTTCTCCACCGAGATCAACATCCGCATCAGCCAGGCGGGGGTCGCCTATCTGCGCAGGTTCCGCGAGGCGCTCGGCGGCGACCCGCTGGTGCCGGAGATCGGGCTCCACGAGATCGGCTATCTCTATCTCGCCGGCACCGAGGGCGGTGCCGCGGCGCTCCGCGAGGCGCAGGCGCTGCAGGCGCGGCTCGGCGTCGCCACACGGCTCTATGACCGGCCGGCGCTGGCCGCGGCGTTCCCCTTCCTCGTGACCGACGATATCCGCCTCGCCTCGCACAATCCGCGGGACGAGGGCTGGTTCGACGGCGCGGCGATGGCCGAGTGGTGGCGGCGCAAGGCGCGCGAGCGGGGCGTGCGCTTCCTCGCCGAGGAGGCCGTCGCGCTCGAGCGCGCGCGCGACCGTCTCGCGGCGGTGCGACTTGCCTCGGGCGAGCGTGTCGCGGTGGGACAGCTCGTCAACGCCAGCGGGACATCGGCAGCGCCGCTCGCGGCCACGGCGGGGATCGCGCTGCCGGTCGAGCCGCGAAAGCGGTTCACGGTTGTGTTAGAGGCCGCGGCGCTCGGCGCGCCCCTGCCACTCGTGATCGACCCGTCGGGCGTCCATATCCGCTCCGACGGGCCGCCGGGCGAGCGATCGGCGCGGTATCTTTGCGGCTGGGCACCGGCCGAGGACGGCCCGGTCGAGCCGTCGGATTTCTCCATGCCGGAGGGCGAATTCGAGGATCGCGCCTGGCCCGTGATCGCGGCACGGATCCCGGCCTTCGAGCGCCTGCGGGTGATCCGGAGCTGGGCCGGGCACTACGATTGGAACAGGATCGACCAGAATGCGCTGGTCGGGCGCGATCCCGTTGTTTCCAACTACTTACATATGAACGGCTTCTCCGGGCACGGGCTGCAACAGGCCGCTGCCGTGGGGCAGGGGGTCGCCGATCTCCTGCTGGCGAACCGGTACCGTGCGCTCGATCTCACGGCCCTCGCGCCGGACCGGCTGGCGCGCGGCCGGCCGCTCATCGAGCGGGCGGTGATTTGAGGCCGAAATGCGGCGCCCGGCCGGGCGTTGGCCCAACTCTTGCTGCACGGCGACTGGGACGCGCCCCAAAAAGGCGAAACCGTCCTAGTCTTAACGTAGACTTGCCCAAGATCGTTTAAGTGGCTACAACCATAGGGGGTAAGGCGAGTCGGTGGTCCCAAGCGCGGGCGGGTGCATGTGCGCCGCGCGGGTCGGAATGACTGAACCTAGGTTCTGGGGCCAGCGGGTCGCTCTGCGCAGCGAGGTCGGAATGCGTTTCTGCAGACGAAGTTATCGGGATTTCCTTCGCGAGGAGCACGGCCTGACGGCCGGCATGGAATTCGTGATGTTCATCCCCCTGATGCTGGGGATCCTGGCCTTTGCCGCGGAGTATGCGAATGCGCTGATGACCAAGGAGGCGTTCGAGAGCGCCGTCCGCGACGCAACCCGCGTTCTGTCTCGCGCCGGCGTCGCCGAATGTCCGGAGCCGGACGCCGAGCGCGTTTGGTGCGTCGAGGGCTTCTTCGACACGCTGGCCAGCCAGATGGTGGCCGCCCGCATCGGCCTTCCACCCAATCGCGTCAACTTCAGTGCCCAAGTCCTTGAACTGGGCGGCGCAGTCCCCGCTGTCGCGGAGGGCGAGGACCCGCTCGAGCTTCGGACGCCCTATTATGTGATCCAGGTCGAGGCCGACGCGGCGCTCGATCTGCCGCTTCTTCGCCTGATCAACTCCTTCACCGCCAACGCGGCGGTGGCCCGTGCCGACGTGCCGCTGGTCCGCGGCTTCAACGAGGTCGGCGATCAGCACGCGCAGGTTAACGGCTTCGAGGTCGCCCCCCCCAAGCCGCAGGACGATGCGCGCCTGGTGCGGGAGTTCCTCCAGATCTTCGCCAATGACAGCGCGCGCTGGGTCGGCGAGAACCGGGCCGGCTGCGATATCGACGTGCCTCTGAGCTGCGGAGGACCGGACTGATGCGCGATATCCTGAGAGATTTTGGACGCGACGACCGCGGTGGATACACGATCGACTTCATCCTGGTGTTCCTGCCGCAGATGCTCTTCGTGTTCATGATCGTCGAGATCCTGCTGGCGTTCCACTTCACCAGCGCGGCGCAGAAGGCGGCGCAGATGGCGGCCCGGCTCGCCGCGGTGATGCCGCCGATCCACAGCGGCGTGCCCCAGATCAACCGGCTCAACGCCTCCGGGGGGGATGCGGGCGACTATTGTTACCAGCCCTCCGGTGTGCAGCCCTGCATCGATGTCACGCCCGCGGCGGATGCGGCGCCGGCCGACCAATGGGTCTGCGAGGTTGGTGAGGTCGATCGGCCCAACTGCTCGCGGGACGGGTTCCTGGAGATCCTCAACAAGGTGGCCGGGCTCTATCCCAATATCCGGGAAGAGATGATGTCGGTGCGATACGACTACGTCCGCCTTGGCGTGGCATGTGGATCGTTCGTGCCGTTCGTGACCGTATCGATTGAGTCACGCAGCAGTCCCGTGAAAATGCTCAGCCTCGTGGGGCTGCTGCAACTTCGACCCGTGCAAGCGAGCGTGCTTGGCGAGAACATGCGTTTCACCGGCCCAGCGCCGTCCTGCGTTTGAAGCAGCGCGGCAGTGGCCACAACCCCTTTAACAGACAACAGCAAAACGGACCTGACACAATGACGAGCATGAGAACTCTGCGCACAACTGCTAGCCGTACGGCGATTGCGGCGGTTCGCCGTCTTGTCGGGCCGCGGACGCATCGCTTCGCCGAGGGCGAAGAGGGTGCGATGACTGTCTATATGATCCTGATGTTCCTGATGGTCTGCGGCTTTGTCGGCCTGGTGCTCGACAGCTCGCGCGGCTACGTGGTCCACACCAACCTGCAGAACTTCGTCGACGATGTGGCGATCGCCGCTGCGAATGAGCTTGATGGCGAGCCGGGCGCGATCGATCGCGCGCGCAGCATCGTCTATGAGTCGGCAGCGGGCGATGGGTGCGGCACGGCCTCGGCCCGGGTCAGCGATCGGCACTTCGCCAACACCTCGATGGCGATCTGGGACAGCCAGTTCGACGTCGCCTGTAACGGGGTGCGCTTCCTCAGCGATGCCCCGGCGCGTGTCGACGGGCGCATCGACATCGGCTCGCTCGCGGCGATCGAGACAGCGAACGACGCCGATGCCTCGCATGTGGTGGTGATCGCCGAGCAGGCCGAGGTGCCGGTCACACTGCTGCGCTTCGTCACCTTCGGCGAGGAGGCAGCCCTGCAGGTGCGCGCAGCCTCGGCGGCGCGTCTCTCCGAGGCGTGCTTTGCCACCGAGCCGCTCTTCGCCATGTGCGCGCCCTCCGGCATGGCGCCGGACGAGATCGCGGCCGGCACCCAGATGCAGCTCATGGAGAACACGGACGCGACACTGGAGGAGGGTGAGTTCGGGATCGTCACCGACATCAACGACGACGTGAACGACACCTGCGCGGCCTATTCGGGCGATGACCAGATCGAATGCCTGATGGCGATCAACGAGCCGCAGACCCTCTGCGAGCCGAACGTGATCGACTTCACCGCCGATATCGACGGCGATATCGACGTGTCGCAGGCGATCAACACCTGGTTCGACATCTACGGCCCGGATCTCGGTGCGTGGGCGGAGACCGACGCTGTCTCGGCCGACGTCAACACCAACACCGCGCGCGGCTACGAGTGCAACGGCGAGATCAACGACACGCCGACCACGCGGCAGAACTTGCCCTTCGACGCCTGCCTGACCGATCAGGCCTGCGGGTACATGACGCCGCCGGTCGATCCTTCTGACCTCGAGCAGTACTGGCAGACCAACTGGGACGAATCCCTGCCGGCGGTGAGCTCTGTGACCGGGGGGCCGATCAACACGGGCTTCCTTGCCTATCTCGAGGAGATGCATCTCGGCTACCGCACAGAGTCGTCCTCGGCGCGCCTCAGCTGCCACCCGAACGCGGCACTGGCCCAGGAGTTCCGCCGCACCTTCGAGATCGCGGTGATCGACTGCGGCGCCCAGTCGGGGTCGGCCGACCAGACCGATGTGCCGGTGCTGGCGACCTATGACGTCTTCGCGGTTCAGCCGGCCAACACCACGATCAACGTCTTCGACACCACCTTCGACGGCACCTATGCCTACACCGATGGCGAAGGCACGGTGCTCACGGACACGATGGATCCGGGCGACGTGGTCTCGACCAGCTCCGAGGCGTACACCTACGGCAACCCCTCGGTGTATGACCCCTACAATGAGGAGTTTGGCCTGGAGATCTTCGCGGTCGCCAATGGCGGCGGGCTCAATGCGCCGGTGCTCTACAACTCCCAGCCGGGCGAGGGCGAGCCGGTTGGCGAGGATCCCGACCTCCTCTCGACCGACCGCGGCAACGTGCTGATCATCCAGGAGAGCAACAGCCGCGGGCCCGACGACAACGCTGCCGGCGGCGTTCTGGTGTTCCAGTTCGACGAGCAGCAGACGGTGCGCGCCATCGAGCTCTTCGACGGCGAGGAGACCGACAACAAGATCCTGCTCTGGCCGACGCAGGTGGTCTCGAGCGAGATGAAACTCGACGTGAAGACCGATGAGGGCGTCGCGACGTCCAGCGCCGACTTCGTCGATGCCATGATCGCTGAGGGCGGTGTCACGCCCTGCGAGATCTCGATCCCGGCGCTCAACCTGCATGGCGACGAGGCGGGCCAGTACACGCTCACCTTCGAGGATGACGAGGACTTCCAGCAGTGTGTCGCCGACGGGATCATCACGCTGGATACCATCCAGACGGTCGCCTACCACATGCAGAGCGGTTCGGGGGCGGTCGATGGCTTCTACTTCGACTCCGCCTCAAGCGTCGAACCGCTCTCCTTCGAGGTGATCGGCGCGGTCGGCAACGATGATCGTCGCGTGGTGTCCTCGCCGGTCCTGACCGACTGATCCAGGGTCTCCATCTCTCCGGCTTGGCGGGCGTCTTCGGGCGCCCGCTTTGGTTTGGGCCGACCGCTCAGATCGTGGCGAGCGG
>CAYORO010000198.1:0-7223 GCA_964406355.1 uncultured Limibaculum sp. | reverse complement strand
CGAGGTGCTGGCGAGCCGGATCGAGCTCGAATACGGCCTGCCGGTGCGCTTCGAGCAGACCCAGTTCACCGGCGCGCGCTGGATCTCGGGGCCCAAGGAGGCGCTCGAGCGCTTCGCGGCCCAGAACAAGGGCCACATGGCCGAGGACCATGACGGCGACCCGGTTTATATGGTGCGCCTCCAGTGGGACATCGACCGTGTCGAGCGCGACTGGCCCGACCTCACGCTCTCCACCACCAAGGAGACGCTGGTCTAATCCGCTTTTGATTTACTTGCAGTTTGCAAGAGCGAGCGATCACAGACCACAGGCTGACGTCTGGGCAATCTTCGCTTCCGGAGCCGACCCGGAGGCCGCCATGGACGCCAATGCCTGGACAGCCCTCATCGCCGCCAACTTCATTGCCTCCATCATTCCGGGGCAAAATCTCGCCCTCATCGCGGTGGCGACGCTCCTCTGGGGCTTCCGCGCCGGCTGTGCAAGAACCTGTACGTTATCGGCTGTGCCGCGCTTGCCAGGGTCCTCGCGGCCAAGGGCGTCTGGGCGATCCTGGCACTCTTGGTGATCGACGGGCTTGTCGACCTCGCCGGCATCGGATTGGACGCATTGCGGGCCCTCGGCGGGTTTCTGCTCCTGATGATCGGCCTCTCGGCCGCGATGCGACCCGCCCCTGCCGAGGTCCCGGTGACCGCCCAGGTCGCACGGCCCTGGGGCTGGGTCTTGGCGCTCGGCCTTATCGTCGGCCTCGCCAACCCGCAGGCGATCGTGTTCTTTCTCGCCGTGCTGCCGCAGATCGTTCCGTCAACGGGGATCGATGCCCAAACGGTCGCGCTCGTCACCGCGGGTGTCGTGCTGTCCTCCGCCGCCGCACAGGCTCCTGTGCTCGGCCTGGCACCCAACGCGTTTCGGTCCCGCCTCGGGCTCGCGCTGCGCCGCGCCTGCGGCTTGGGGCTCGCCGCACTCGGCCTTTTGAGCGCTGCGTCCTCACTGGCTTAAAGAAACGGCAATAAAAGGTCGAATTGCAGAGATAATTCTGCCGCGTGATCGCCGGCTTTCAGCGTGGCTGGCACCGCTTTTGCTCTCTCCCGGGCAAACACCGCAAGCTGTTCGGGATCGAGATCATGCACCGCAAGTTCGAAGCCATCGACGTCAGCCACGCATATTCCCCGGGACGCGAGCCCTCGGTGATCGACGCGCTGCTGCACCTCGACCCGCAATCGCTCGGCACCGGCGAATGCCTGCTCCTCCTCCTGGCCGGCGTCACCGCACTCGGAGTGATCTGCAGCATGATGGCGAACCCGGCCCGGTGACTGGCCCGGTGACTGGCCCGGTGACTGGCGCGATGACTGGCGCGATGACGGCGCGCGAGCCCGCACGGCGCCGCACGGCCCGGACATTTGCGGGATTGATGGCAGGGGGCGATTCGGCGCAAGCTGAGAGCATTGGTATGGTGGCGTGGGTGTCGCTCGCGATCGGAGTGACGCCATGGCGAATGACTGGGACGCATTGGGCGTGGGACACGCTTATGCGCCGGGCCGCGAGCCGGATCCGTGGCTCGGGCGGTTCCAAGCCCTGATCGAGCGGCTCGACGGACCGGGCATCATCGGGCTTTTCATCGTCGCGACCGTGGTCGCGATCATTATCGTCGGGTTCGGCCCGACACCCCGGCTCCGGGTTCGGATGGACCCGCCCGGGTCGGGCGCGGATCTGCGCGAGATCGAGACACGGGGCCCCGACATACACCGGGCTGAAATACACCGGGCTGAGATCCGCAAGACCCTCTCCGAACGCGCGCGCCCGATGGACAGGCGGCCCTGAGGCGCCCCCGGCAACACGGAGATCCGCCCCCAGAACTGCCCCCCTGAGCTGCGGACGGGCTCAGACGAAGGCCCAGCTCCCCTCCTCGACCTCCGTGAGCCCGGTGATCGCCGGCGAGCCGATCGCGTTCTCCGGGCTGCCGGCAAAGGCGAGCAGCAGGTCCGCGCGATCGAAGTTCGGATCCGCGAGGTTGTTGGTCCAGAAGTCGATGCCGGCCTCCTCGCCGTCCCGATCCAGGACGTTCTGGTAGAACAACTCGACAAGTTCGCGGTCGGTGAAGTCGTTCGGGTCGCCGAAGGCCGCGAGGAACTCGTCATTGGCGAGGAAGGCGAGGGCCAGATCCTCGCGGCTGAGCCCGTTGAACCGCGCCCGGATCCAGAAATTCAGGCCCTCGAGATCGATGTCCCCATCGCGGTCGAGCGCTGCCTCGTAGGCATAGGCAACCTCCTGGGCCTCGTCGAGCGGCAGCGAGGTCTCGCGCATATCCTCGGTGACGGTGATCGAGACCGAGGCGGAGTCGACCTCGCCGAACTCGTCGGCCACGATATAGGCGAAGCCGTCGGTGCCGGTGAAGCCGTCGGTCGAGCGGTAGAGCACGGTGCCGTCATCGAGCAGCAGCGCCCGGCCCGATCCCGGCGCGCCGACCTCGGTGATCGTCAGCGGGCCGCCCTCGGGGTCGCTGTCGCTGCCGCTGCCATTGTCGATCAGAGGGTCGATCAGGATCGTCGCGCCGGAGAACGCGTCGGCCAGATCGCCGATCGCCACCGGGGGCATGTTGACGAAATCCTCGCCCGTGACGGTGATCACCAGCGCGGCCTCGTCGGTGCCGCCATTGCCGTCGGACACGGTGTAGATGACCGTGTCGGTCGTGGTCGCGCCGCCCGCCAGATCGTCGAACGCGCCGGCCGGATCGTAGATGATCGACTGCCGGTCCTCGGAGAGGCTCGCCATGCCGGCGGTGCCGTCGGTGTTCAGCTCGCCGATCCGCAAGAGGTCGTTGGTGTCGATATCGGTGTCGTTCGCGACCACATCGACAGTGAGCGGCGTCTCGGCCCGCGCGCTGATCTGGCCGGTATCGCTGACCGCGGTGGGGCGATCGTTCTGGCCCTCGACCACGATGCGCGCAAAGGACGTCGCGGTGCCGCCCTCCTGGTCCGAGATCGAGTAGGGGATCAGCTCGATCACGCTCTCGCCGACCGCCAGGGTGTTGAAGGCGCCGACGCTGTCATAGCGGATCGTGCGTCCGTCATCCTCGAGCGAGGCGGTGCCGATGATCTCGCTGAAATCCACATCGGTGACGATCAGGGTGGTGTTGACGTCGGGATCGGTGTCGTTCGAGAGCAGATCGAGCGTGACCGCGCCGCTGGTCTCGGTGATCACCCGCTCGTCGAATTCCGCGACCGGGGCGCGGTTGGCGTCGACCGCCTCGAAGGCGCCGAGATCGCCGAAATTCGTGCCCGCGCCGTCGAACCCGACCATGAAGATGTCCTGGTCGCGCTCGAAATTCGCCCCGCGTGCATCGGTGATGAAGACATCCGTGGTGTCGCCGTCGGCATTGAGATCGAGCTGGCGGGCGGACTCGTCGAGCAGGCGCACGAGGCCGCGGTCGAGCGCCGGGTTCTGCGCCTGCGGGTTGAGCGCGATGGTTGCCACCTGACCGCCATTGTCGGCCACCTGGCCTGCGCGGACATCGCCTGTGAGCACGAAGGTGTCGGCGAAGACCACCTCCGGCGCGGCATCGGTCGGGCCGACGATCACCGATCCGAGATCGGTGCGCCCGGACTCGAGCCCGCCGGCCTCGTCGTTCTCCTCGGGCGGACCCGCAGTTGCCGCGTTGCCGAGCACGATGCTGTCGCCGAAGAGCCGGACATCGGTGTGGAAGATGCCGCCGCCCGCGCTGTTGGTGCCGGTGGTGATGTTGCCGCTGATCGTCGTCTTGAGGAGCGTGATCGGCCCCGAGGCGAAGATGCCGCCGCCGAGCGCGCCCGTCCCGGCCGTCGAGTTGGCCGCGATCGTCGTGTTGGACACGACCCCGCCATCCTCGGCATAGACGCCGCCGCCGAAGGCCGCGTCACCGGTGGTGCTGTTGCCGCTGACGGTGACCGAGAGGAGGGTCAGCGCCGACTCGGCCGAGATGCCGCCGCCCCGGCCATTGCCGCCGGTGGTCGAGTTCTCGCTCACGGTCGAATCGAGCACCGCCAATGCGCCGACCGCCGACACGCCGCCGCCAAAGGCGTCGATCCCGGCGGTCGTGTTGTCCTCGATGGTGGTGCTCTCGATCCGCACGCTGTCGCCGCCGAAGATCGCGCCGCCCTTGGCGTCGTTGCCGGCGGTGGAGTTCTCCGAGAAGGTCGAGGCGGAGACGGTGAGGGCGCCCGCCGAGGAGAGCGCGCCGCCGCTCGAATTCGCGCCGCCCGTCGTGCTGCCGGAGACCACGGCCGAGGAGACCGTCGTCGCTCCCGTGGCGTGGAAGGTGCCGCCGGGGCTGTCGGCGCCCACGGTGCGGTGGGCCGAGAAGTCGCCATCGGAGACCGAGAGCGCGCCGAAGGCCGCGACCAGCCCGCCGGGCGAGCTCGCCCCTGCCGTGCCACCGGTCGCACCACTGGCATCGAAGCGGGCCGTGGTGTTGGCGAAGGTGACATCCGCACCCCGCACCGCGCCGCCCGGGCTCTCGTCGCCGCCGGTGTTGTTGCCCTCGAGCGCCGAGGTGCTGATCGACACCGCATCGTCGGTGAAGATCGCCCCGCCCGGCGCACGGATGCCTGCCGTCGAGTTGTCCGAGATCGCCGAGCCCGAGACCGTGACAGCCCCGCCGGCCGCGACCGCGCCGCCGCCGCTGTCGCTTCCCTCGGTCTCGTTGTCCGCGAGCGAGACATCCGTCAGCGTCGCGTCCTCGCCGACCGAGAGCGCGCCGCCGGGCGACATCGTCCCCGCCGTGCCGTTGCCGGTGAAGTCGGCATCCTCGATCGTCGCGCCCGCCGTGACGAAGATCGCGCCGCCCGGGGCCATCCCGCCCGAGCCGGTGCCGGCGCCGGTCGCGTTGTCCGCGATCGAGACGCGGGTCATGCCGTCGGGCGCGACGATCAGCGCATCGCCGACCCAGGCCGCGCCGCCGGCCGCGCCGGTCCCCTCGGTGACGTTGCCGGTCAGGCTGCCGCCGGTGAACGTCAGCGCGCCCACGGCGTGGATCGCGCCGCCGGTCGCGTCGGGGCCCGTGGTGCGGTTCTGCGAGAAGGTCGTCGCGGTCGCGTCGATCGCCGTCGTGCCGAACACCGCGCCGCCCGACGCATCGTCGCCGCCGGTCTCGTTCGAGGTGAAGGTCGCGCTCGTCAGGGTGAGCAGGCCGCCGGAGAAGACCGCGCCGCCCGAGGCCTCGGCCCCCTCCGTCCGGTTCTCGTCGAAGGTCGCATCAGAGATCGTCACCGCGCCGCTCGCGAAGAGCGCGCCGCCGAGCCCGTCGATGCCGGTCGTGCTGTTGTCCTCGAAGAGCCCGCCGGTGACCGTGAGCGCGCCCTCGACCGAGACGGCGCCGCCCGTGCCATCGGTTGCGGTGGCGCTCGAGCCGCGGATCGTCACCATGTCGAGCACGAGATCGGAGAGCGAGAGGATCGCGCCGCCGCTGCCCTCGCCGGTGACGCCATCGGTCAGGGTGATGTTCCTGAAGGTGGTCGCCGCGTCGGCCGCGATCGAGAAGATCCGGCTGTCGTCGTCGGCATCGACCGTCACGGTGCCGCCGCCGTCGATCTCGACCGGGGCGGTGATCTCGAACTGGAGATCGCCTTCGATGTTGATGGTCGCCGTGCCGATGTCGAAGACGATGGTGTCGGCCTCGTCATTGGCGTTCGCCAGCGCGATCGCTTCGCGCAGCGACAGGCCCTCGCCGTCCATGGTCTCGGTATCGAGGTCCGGCATCTCCTCCGCGGCTTCGTCCACCGCGGTCGTGACTGTGAAGGTGGCCATCCCGTGCTCTCCGGCTGCCTCTCGACGCGCACGTCAATCAGTTGCGTGCGTTATCGTTTTGCCTACCAGATTACGTGTGCCCGCGCGGGATGACAACCGCATCATCGCATTTTCACGCTACCCCCGATCACAACAGGGGAGAGGCCCGGCCTCAGCCGGCACCGGCAAAGCGGGCGGCCATCGCCTCGCGGTCATCGTCGGCGATCTTGGCGAAGAGGTTGTCCGGCACGGTAAAGGCATGGCCCGCCGGCAGCGCACGGAGCGCCGTCGCGGCCTCGCCCGGCCAGTCGAGGGCCTGGTCCTCGATCCCGAGCGCGCGCAACATTGCGTCCGACGCATCCGGGATGAAGGGCCGCGAGACGATCGCGTGGAACCGCACGAGGTTGAGCCCGAGCCGCACGATCGCCGCGGCCCGCACGGGGTCGGTCTTGAACACCGCCCAGGGCTCGGCCGCCTGCAGATACTCGTTGCCCGCCACCCAGATCGCCCGCGTCTCGGCGGCGGCACGGCGAAGCTCCATCGCCTCCCAATGCCCCTCGAGTGCGGTGAGCCGGCGCCCGATCTCGGCCGCGAGCGCCTCCTCGGCCTCGCCCCACTCGCCGCCCTCGGGCACGACCTCGCCGAATTTCGAGCGACAGAACTTCGTCACCCGCGACACGAAGTTGCCGAGCACATCGGCGAGGTCCTTGTTGACTTGCGCCTGGAACGCCTCCCAGGTGAAGTCGCTGTCCGCGCTTTCGGGAATGTTGGCGATCAGCCACCAGCGCCAATAGTCCGGCGGCAGGATCTCGAGCGCCTGATCCATGAACACACCCCGCCCCTGGCTGGTCGAGAACTTGCCACCCTCATAATTTAGCCAGTTGGTCGACTTGATGTAGTCGACGAGGTGCCAGGGCTCCGCACCGTCGAAATTCGCCCCCATCAGCGTCGCGGGGAAGGAGAGGGTGTGGAAGGGCACGTTGTCCTTGCCCATCACCTGCACATAGCGAACCTCAGCCGCGCCATGGTCCTCGCGCCACCAGCGGAGCCAGGCCTCGTCGCCCTGCCCGGTCGCATCGGCCCATTCGGCCGTTGCGGCGATGTACTCGATCGGCGCGTCGAACCACACATAGAAAACCTTGCCCTCCATGCCCGGCCAGGGTTCGTCGCCGCGCATCACCGGGATCCCCCAGTCGAGATCGCGCGTGATGCCCCGGTCGCGCAGGCCCTCGCCCAAGCCGAGCCATTTGTTCGCGATCGAGGTGGTCTGGATCGGCCAGTCGGCCTTTTCGTCGCTCCAGGCGCGCAGCCGGTCGCGCATCGCCGATTGCCGGAGATAGAGGTGCTTGGTCTCGCGCACCTCGAGATCGGTCGAGCCCGAGATCGCCGAGCGCGGATTGATCAGGTCGGTGGCGTCGAGCTCCTTGGTGCAGTTCTCGCACTGGTCTCCCAGGTCGCGCTCATAGCC
>CAYORO010000197.1:0-7242 GCA_964406355.1 uncultured Limibaculum sp. | reverse complement strand
AAGACGACGCGGCTGACGGGTGTGGTCTTCTTCACCGCGCGGCGCTTGCGGAGCGCCTCGAGCAGGTGCCAGGAGATGGCCTCGCCCTCGCGGTCTGGGTCGGTCGCGAGCACCAGCGCCTCCTGCTCGCCGAGCGCCTCGGCGATCGCGCGGATGTGTTTCTGCGACTTGGCGTCGACCTCCCAGGTCATCGCGAAGCCGCCCTCGGGATCGACCGAGCCGTCCTTGGAGGGCAGGTCGCGCACATGCCCGTAGGAGGCGAGCACCGTGTGATCCTTGCCGAGATAGCCGCTGATGGTCTTCGCCTTTGCCGGCGACTCGACGACGACGACAGCCATGGATGCTCCTGTCCGCAGCCCCCGCGCCGTGGCGCGTCCGGGCGACGGAAGCAGATGGGTCAGGTCGCGGAGGCTGTCAACCGGGCGCGTCGGTGCCGGCCTGCGGCAGGAGGGCAAGCCGGCCGCCGGGCAACACCTCGATTCGGCCGGCGAGCTCGAGCTCGAGCACCACCAGCGAGAGCTCCGATCCTTGCGCACCGCAGGCGCGGGCGATCTCGTCGGCCTCCACCGGCGAGGGGCCGAGAAGGCGCACGACCTGCTCGGCGAGGGCCGTGTCGTCCTCGCGCCCCTCGGGGTCGAAATCACCGAGCGCGTCGAGGTCATCCTCGTCGAACCGCTCGTCGAACAGGAATTCCGGCGCATCCTCGGCGAGGCCGTTGGCCGGGAGGGCGAGCGCGTCGAGAACATCCGCCGCGTCGCGCACCAGGGCCGCTCCGTCGCGGATCAGCGCGTTGCAGCCTGCCGAGCGGGGATCCTCGGGCGAGCCGGGGCAGGCCATCACCTCGCGCCCCTGCTCGAGGGCGTAACGCGCGGTTATCAGGCTGCCCGAGCGGCTCGCCGCCTCGATCAGCAGCACGCCCGCCGAGAGCCCGGCGATCAGGCGATTGCGTTTGGGGAAGTGCCGGGCGGTTGCCTCCTCGCCCATCGCGCATTCCGAGACCAGCGCGCCGCCGGTCTCGGCGATGCGGGCCGCGAGCGCTTCGTTCTCCGGCGGGTAGATCCGGTCGAGCCCGCCGGGCAGCATGGCGAGCGTGCCGGTCTCGAGCGCCGCCTCATGTGCGGCCGCGTCGATGCCGCGGGCGAGCCCCGAGACGATGACGCGCCCGGACGCCCCGAGGCTCGCCGCGATGGCGCGCGCGGTGCGCAGCCCGAGCGCAGAGGCATTGCGCGCGCCCACGATCGCGACCGCGGGCCGCCCGAGCGCCGCCGCGCTGCCGAGCACCCAGAGCGCCGGCGGCGGGGTGTCGATCGTCGCGAGCGCCGCCGGATACCCCGCCTCCCCGAGCAGCAGGAGCCGCGCGCCGATGCTGGCGGCGGCCTCCCACTCGGCTTCGATATCCGGCGCAGGGCGCACGATATAGCCCTGCGCGCCGCCGCGATGGGCGAGCTCGGGCAGGGCCTCGAGCGCGTGCTCCGCCGAGCCGAAGCGGCGCACCAGATGGGCAAAGGTCCGGGGGCCGACATTCCGGCTGCGCGCGAGACGGAGGCGGGCGAAGCGCTCGGCCTCGGCCAGCGCCGGGACGGGAGCGGCGGGGAGGGGCAGCGGCAGCGAAGGCGCGGTGACGGCCATGGGGTCTCCTCAAAGGTTAACCCAAGGAGACGTCGGCGTGGTTAAGGCCCGGTTAACGGTGCGGCCCAGGCTCAGCCCCGCCCGATCCGCGGCTCGGCACCGCGCAAGAGCCGCCGGATATTGCTCCAGTGGCGGAGCCAGACGAGGAGCACCGCGAGGGAGACGGCGAGCACCGCCTCCCAGCGCCCGAGCGCCACAAGCCAGATCGGAGCCGAGGCAGTCGCGGCCAGCGCGGCCGCCGACGAGATCCGGGTGATCCCGGCCACCGCGAGCCAGATCAGCGCGGCGCCAAGCCCGGCCGGCCAGTACAGCCCCGCGACGAGGCCAAGGAAGGTCGCGACCCCCTTGCCGCCCCGAAAGCCGAGCCAGGGCGAGAGGCAATGGCCGAGGAGCGCGCCGATCCCGGCGCCCTGGGCGGCCAGATCGCCCCAGGCGAGGAACAGCAGCACCGGGAGCGCGCCCTTGGCCATGTCGAGGACGAGCACGACCGCGGCCGCCAGTCGGTTGCCGGTCCGCAGCACGTTGGTGGCGCCCGGGTTGCCGGAGCCGATGCCGCGCGGATCGGGCAGGCCGAAGGCGCGGCTGACCAGCACCGCCACCGGGACCGAGCCGATCGCGAAGCCGGCCGCCAGCGCCACCAGCAGCCAGGGCAGCGCCCGGTCGATCCCCATGATGTCGTGAAACATCCTGCCCTCCGTCGCCTGCCGCCTAAGGCGCGGCGCCTCCGAACACCCGCTCGCCCGCGACCCAGGTGCCGAGCACGCGGCCTTGCAGGCGCGCCCGGTCGAAGGGCGTGTTCTTGGATTTCGAGCGGAGTGCTGCACGGTCGAGCACGAAGGGCGCATCGGGGTCGAAGAGCACGAGATCGGCCGGCGCTCCGGCGGCCAGCCGCCCGCCCGGCAGGCCGAGCCGGCGCGCAGGCGCCAGCGACAGCCGCTCGAAGAGCACGGCCAGCCGGATCTGCCCGGCATGCACGAGCCGCAGGCAGGCCGGCAGGATCGTCTCGAGCCCGACCGCTCCGGTCGCTGCCACCTCGAAGGGCAGGCGCTTGGCCTCCTCGTCCCAGGGCAGGTGCGAGGAGACGACGATGTCGAGGAGCCCCGAGGCCAGCGCCTCCACCATCGCGACCCGGTCCTGCTCGGGCCGGAGCGGCGGCGCAAGCCGGAAGAACGAGCGATAATCGGCGATGTCGTACTCGTTGAGGGTGAGGTGGTGGATCGACACCCCCGCGGTCACGTCGAGCCCGGCCTCCTTAGCGCGCGCGAGCGGCCCGAGGGCGGCGGCGGTGGAGAGCTGGTCGGCGTGGTAGCGGGCGCGGGTCGCCTCGACGAGGGCGAGGTCGCGCGCGAGCATCATCCGCTCGGCGATCGCCGGGACCGAGGGGAGCCCGAGGCGCGAGGCGAAAGCACCGGACGTCGCCGAGGCCCCGGCCGAGAGCGCAGGCTCCTGGGGGTGGTGGACGACGAGGGCGCCCGTCGAGGTCGCGTAGCGCAGGCAGGCGAGGAACACTTTTGCGTCCGCCACCGCATGGTCGGCATCGGTGAGGGCGACGGCGCCGGCATCGAGGAGGAACCGCTGCTCGGTCATCTCCCGGCCCTTGAGGTCGCGGGTGAGCGCGGCCATCGCCTGCACGCGCACCGCCGAGGCCTCTTGGGCGCGGGCGAGGGTGAACTGGACAAGCGCGGGGTCGTCGAGCGGGGGCTGGGTGTCCGGCTGCTGAACGAGCGTGGTGACCCCGCCCGCTGCGGCCGCCTGGCCGGCCGAGCGGTGGGACTCGCGGTGGCGCGCGCCCGGCTCGCCGACGAAAACGCGGGCATCGACGATTCCCGGGGCGAGCACATGGCCCTCGCAGTCGACCACCGCGCCTTCGGACGGGCTGGGCGAGGCGCCCCGCACGACCTCCTCGATGGCCTCGCCACGGATCCGAAGCGCCCCGGGGCCGTCATAGCCGCTGCCCGGATCCACCAGCCGCGCATTGACAAGATGGGTGATCATAGCCGGCCGTCCCTGACTGCGCGGTCGAGGATGAGCGCCCGGGCATTGGTCAGCCCGCTCCAATTGGCGCGCAGAACTTGCTGGTCACGTCGAAGTTGACCCCACACCAGCCACCAACCGGGGAGGCCGAACAGGGCCGCCCCCACGAGACTGTTGACGTGGCGGGCATCGCCGCCGCTCGCAATGCGGACCCGGCCGACGGCGAGGCCGACGGCACTGGCCACGATCAACGCGACGCCGATGAACATACTCAATGTCGGAATGAAGCCGATCATGATGTCACGCTGATCCCGACGGCCGGCCCAGAGGAGCGTTTCGCCTTGGCGGAGGTGGGGGCCCAGAAGGCGCGGTCGTCCTCCGTGGGCTCGAACAGGCCGAACGCCGAGGCGCAGGGGAGCGACGGCGCGACCGGGGCCGGGGTCATCGGGCGGGCTCAAGGGGCCGGGCGAGGAGGTCGAGGACGGCCATGCGCACGGCAACCCCCATCTCTACCTGCTCGCGGATCACCGAGCGGTCGATGTCGTCGGCGACCTCGGGGTCGATCTCGACGCCGCGGTTCATCGGGCCGGGATGCATGACGATGGCGTCGGGGCGGGCGAGGGCGAGCTTCTCGGCGGTCAGCCCATAGCGGTGGAAGTACTCGCGGCGCGAGGGGACCGCGGCGCCGTCGAGCCGCTCGTTCTGGATCCGCAGCATCATCACCACGTCGCAGCCGGCGAGCCCCGCCTCGAGATCGGTGAAGACCTCGACGCCGAATGTCTCGATGCCGGACGGCAGCAGCGTCGGCGGGGCGATCACGCGGACCCGGTTCTCGAGGGCGGTCAGCGCCAGGATGTTGGAGCGGGCGACGCGGGAATTGGCGATGTCGCCGCAGATCGCGATGGTCAGGCGCTGGAGCCGGCCCTTGTGGCGGCGGATGGTGAGGGCGTCGAGCAGCGCCTGGGTCGGGTGCTCGTGGCGCCCGTCGCCGGCGTTTACGACAGCACAGTTGACCTTTTGCGCGAGCAACGCGACGGCGCCCGACATCCCGTGACGGACGACGAGGAGGTCGGGATGCATGGCGTTGAGGGTGACGGCGGTGTCGATCAGGGTCTCGCCCTTGCGCATCGAGGAGGCCTCGACCGCCATCGACATCACATCGGCGCCGAGCCGCTTTCCGGCGAGCTCGAAAGAGGCCTGGGTGCGCGTCGAAGTTTCGAAGAAGAGATTGACCTGGGTGAGCCCGTGCAACCGGTCGAGATGCTTGTCGCGGCGGCGGTTGAGGGAGACATAGTCCTCGGAGAGATCGAGGATCGCGACGATCTCCGCGGGCGTCAGCTGCGCAATCCCCAAGAGATGCCGCCCGGAAATCATGCCGCGCTCCCGTTTCCGCCCGCATGGGTGTAGGCGAGCGGAGCCCGGCGGGCAAGCGCCGTGCCCGACTTGGCGCCGCGGTCAGGGCAGGATAGCGTCGGCGCGACATGAGGGACCGCGATGCTGCCGCAGCCGACACTTCTCTATGATCAGCCACGCGCGCCGAACCCGACGCGGCTCAACCTGTTCCTGGCCGAGAAGGGGATCGAGATCCCGCGCGAGGAGGTGAACCTGATGGAGGGCGCGCAGAAGGCGGATGCGTTCCGGGCGCGGGTGGGCGCGGCGCAGGTGCCGGCGCTGGCGCTCTCGGACGGGACGGTGCTCGTCGAGACGCAGGCGATCGGGCGATATCTCGAAGCGCTCCACCCTGAGCCCAATCTGATGGGGCGCGATCCGCTGGAGGCGGCGGTGATCGAGATGTGGCAGCGGCGCATCGAGTTCGGGCTCTTCGCCGCCGTGACGCACACCTTCCGCCACACCAACCCGAAGATGGCGGTGATGGAGGAGCAGTGCGGCGAGTGGGGCGCGCTCAATCGGCGGCGGATCGACGGGCATTTGGTGGCGCTCGATGCGCGGCTCGCCGAACCCGGGCGCGACTGGATCGCGGCGGACCGGGTGACGGTGGCGGATCTGACGGCCCTGGTCGCGGTCACGTTCCGGCGCATCATCCGACATGAGATGCCAGAGGGGCTGGTGGCGCTCGGGGCGTGGCTCGAGCGGATGATGGCGCGGCCCTCGGCCGAGATTTTGGGGAGACGCTGATGGACGCGGCCGAGACGAACCCGCTGTTGCAGGAGTGGGACGGGGCGTTCGCGCTGCCGCCCTTCGAGGCGATCGAGCCGGCACATTTCCTGCCGGCCTTCGAGGCGGCGATGGCCGAGCAGCGCGCCGAGTGGGAGGCGATCGCCACCGATGCGCGCGCGCCGGATTTCGAGACCACGGTCGAGGCGCTCGAGCGCTCCGGGCAGCGGCTCGATCGGGTGGCGGCGGTGTTCTTCAACCTCGCGGGCTCGCACACCAATCCGGAGATCCAGGCGATCGAGCGCGAGATCGGGCCAAAACTTTCGGCGCATGGCTCGGCGCTCTGGATGGATGCGCGGATCTGGAACCGGGTGAAGGCGGTGATCGCGGGCGGCGGGATGGCGCCCGAGGCGGCGCGTGTGACGGAGCTCTACCGACGCGGCTTCGTGCGGGGCGGCGCGGATCTCGGCGCGGCGGAGCAGGCGCGGATGCGGGAGATCCTGGCGCGGCTCGCGAGCCTCGGGACGGGGTTTGCGCAGGCGGTGCTGAAGGAGGAGGCCGAATGGGTCCTCTGGCTCGACGCAGCCGCGGGCGATCTCGAGGGGCTGCCCGAGGCGGTGGTGGCAGCAGCGGCCGAGGAGGCGCGGAGCCGCGGGCAGAAGGGCCATGCGATCACGCTGTCGCGGAGCTCGGTCGAGCCCTTCCTCACCCATTCGACGCGGCGGGACCTGCGCGAGACCGCCTGGCGCGCCTGGACCGGGCGGGGCGAGGAGACCAACTGGCCGGCGATCGCGGAGACGGTGGCGCTGCGGCAGGAGATGGCGGAGCTGCTCGGGCATGAGAGCTATGCGGCGATGCGGCTCGAGCACCAGATGGCGAAGACGCCCGGCGCCGTGCGGGATCTGCTGATGCGGGTCTGGCGGCCAGCCAAGGCGAAGGCCGAGGCGGAGCGCACGGCGCTCGAGGCGCTGGCGGCGGAGGCGGGCGAGAACGCGGCGCTCGAGCCCTGGGACTGGCGCCACCATGAGGAGGCGCTGCGGCGCCGTGACCACGCGCTCGACGAGGCAGAGGTCAAGGCGCATCTGCCGCTCGAGGGGGTGATCAAGGCGGCCTTCGAGGTGGCGGGCCGGCTCTTCGGGCTCGGCTTTCGCGAAGTCGAGGGGCTCGCGCTCTATCACCCCGATGCCCGCGCCTGGGAGGTGACGCAAGGCGGGCGGCATCTGGGGCTCTTCGTGGGGGACTATTTTGCGCGGCCCTCGAAGCGCTCGGGCGCCTGGTGCTCGACGCTGCGCGGCCAGCAGGCGCTGGTGCCGCCGGAACGACCGGTTGTGCTCAACACGATGAACTTCGCGAAGGGCGATCCGACGCTCCTCTCGATGGACGATGCGCGGACGCTCTTTCATGAGTTCGGCCATGCGCTGCACAATCTGATGTCGGCGGTGACCTATCCCTCGATCGCGGGGACCCGGGTGGCGCGGGACTTCGTGGAGCTGCCGAGCCAGCTCTACGAGCACTGGCTGACGG
>CAYORO010000196.1:0-7274 GCA_964406355.1 uncultured Limibaculum sp. | reverse complement strand
AGCGTCGTCTCGACATCGGCCCGGTTGAAGCGGAGGTTGAGCGCGACGTGGTTGATCCCGAGCGACCGGATCTCCCGCAGATAGGTCCGCAGGAACGCCACGCCGGATTGAAAGCCGAGATGGATCGGCCGCGGCGGGGCGTCCGGATCGTCGAGCAGATCGATATAGAGCGACTGCATCACCGGCTTGTTGCGCCCGCCCGCATCGACGATCCGGCGGCGATACTCGGCAACAGCGCGCCCCTGCGACGCGGCGTCCCGCGGATAGGTCATCCAGCCATCGCCATGCGCGGCCACCCAGTCCGGTGCCTGTCGGCTGCCCCCGGTGATCAGCAGCGGCAGCCGTGCGCCCGCGGGCTTCGGCAGCATGTCGATCCGCCCGGCGAGCTCGCCCTGCGGGCTGGCGTGGTGCGGAAATGTCTCGGCCATCGCCCGGATATAGGCAACGCTGTCACGGAACCGCTCGCCGCGATCCGGGTAGCTCATATTGAGGGCTGGATACTCCTCGGGGCGGTCGCCCGAGGCGATCCCGAGCAGCAGGCGGCCATCCGAGAGCATATCGACCGAGGCCGCAGCCTTGGCGACATGGGCCGGGTGGCGGAGCGGCAGGACGATGCTCGCAACGCCCAGTCCAACCGTCGAGGTGCTCGCAGCCAGCGTCCCGAGATAGACAAATGGATCGAGCATCTGCCCGACATCCCCGAAGGACGGCACATTGAACGGGACATCGCGGAGCCAGACTGCGGAGAACCCGAGCGCCTCGGCCAGCTGGACACGGCCGATATGGTTCCGCAGGTCGGGCGTTGCGCCGACCGCATAGCTCTCGATCGGAACGACGAGTCCGAGGCTCAGCCTGCCCGGCATGAAGACGCCGTTGTAAGCGCGGTTGATCTCCGGGAATGCCGATGCGTCAGGTGCGTCCAACATTGCGATGGCTCCCTTCGGGCTGTGGATTGTTCGCGTGCGGAGAGATAAGCGCGGGCAGCCCGATCAAAACACGGCGAAACCGAGGATCAGAATTCGCGGATCGGCGATAATGGCGCCGATCGAGGGGCTCATGCGGGCCGCCTGGCGCGCCAAGCGTGACGCCCCACCTCCATATCGCTTTTCCTTGTTTTCGATAAAATCAGCCCGTAGGCTGAAAGAGAATTCTGGATTCCGATCGAGTGACCATGGACACGCAGGCTGTGCGGCTCTTCGTGATGGCCGCCGAGATGCTCAACATCAGCGCAGCCGGTCGTCAGCTCGGCTTGGCACCGGCGGTGGCGAGTGCGCGGCTTGCAAAGCTCGAGACGCAGCTCGGCGCCGACCTCCTCCATCGCTCGACCCGGAAGGTGTCGCTGTCGCTCGAGGGCGCGGAGTTCCTGCCTTTTGCGCGTGAGATCGTGGCACAGGAGGATGCGGCGCTCGCAGCGCTCGGCCATGGTCGTGCCGAGGTGACGGGCACCCTGCGCTTTGCGGCCTCGAGCAGCTTTGCGCAGCTCTACATCGCGCCGCTCCTGCCGAAGTTCTTTCAGCAGTATCCGGGCGTGCACCTCGAGTTGAAACTCTCGGACACGCAGATGGATCTGATCGAGGGCGGATTCGATCTCGCGCTGCGCAACTATGCCCTGGAAGACAGCAGCATGAGAGCCCGCAAGCTCGCCGAGGATACACGGATCCTTTGCGCGTCGCCGGACTATTTGGCAGCCCACGGCATGCCAAAGAGCCCGGATGAGCTCGTCCAGCATCGCCAGATCGTCTTCTCCGGCGTCACACCTCGTCGGCTCTCGAGCGCGGACGGCGAGCCGAGCGGGCAGTTCCCTCCGCCGGGCGCACGGATCCAGGTGGTCTGTGACGATGGCGCGAGTATGCGGGTCGCGACCCAGGCCGGCGTGGGCATCTCGATGAACTCGCTTTGGAACGTGCACCGAGACCTCCGGGACGGCTCTCTCGTTCGGGTATTGCCGGAGCACAGAATTGTCGACAACTCCGCCATATGGCTGGTCTATCCAAAATCAAACATCCTCACGGCAAAAGTCCGCGCCTTCATCGACTTTCTAATCGCAGAAATTGGCGCCCCACCAGTTTGGACAAGAGACCAATAACTCGCTTGCTTCTGGCAGGAACCACCTGGATCGAACAAATCCATCGGTGCGTCGAGACGAATTGGGCGTCTCCAACAAACCCGCTCAACGTGGGTTCTTCAGCGCGACGCCCGGGCAACGGGGCGCTCGATCCACTCAGGCGGGATCGGGCGGCGCCGAGGGGCCCATCTGACCGGGAACGAAGCCATCCGTCGAGAGCGTCAGCGCCGGTGCAAAGAGCTCGACGCCCTTCTCCCGCAGGGCGCGCTGGAGCACAACGAAGGCCTTTCTGCGGATCACGAACTGGTCGCCCGGCCTCGCGGTGAACTTGCAGCCGATCTCGAAACTGCGACCGCGGATCGAGATCGCCCCCTGGGACTTGAGCGGGGAGATGAGCTTGCCCTCGAGCTCCGGGTCGGTCGCAAGTTCCTGGCCTGCCTTCTTGACCAGCTTGCGGACCATCTCGACGTCAGTGTCATCCGGGACGGCGAAGCTGAACTTCATCACCACATAGTCGCGGCTGTGGTTCTGGATCGTCCCCATGGCCGAGAAGGGGATCGTGTAGATCGGTCCGTTGTGATGGCGCAGCGTGACCGAGCGGATCGAGATCCGCTCCACGGTGCCCTTCCCACCCTCGGTGACCACGTACTCGCCGAGGCGGAACGCGTCTTCGTAGAGATAGAAGAGCCCGCTGATGACGTCGGAGACGAGCTTCTGGGCACCGAAGCCAAGCGCGAGACCGACCACGCCGGCGCTGGCGATCAGCGGCCCGATGTTGAGCCCCAGCGCGGCAAGTGCCGACATGCCCGTGGTCACAGCGATCAGTGTCAGGGCGAAGCCGCGCAGGATCGGCACCACCGTTTCCAGTCGCGACCCCTCTCCGCCCATGCCGTCGCCGCCGTCATCCTGCTCGTCCGCGTCGTCCGCACGCCTCGCGATGAGCGCGACGGTCGCGCGCCAGAGCGCAATCCCGACGACGACGATCACGGCCGCCTCGACGATCCTCGAGAGCATGGCTGCAAGCGTCGCGCCCTCCCGCGGCATCAACGGATCGATGCCCCAGAGCAGAAGCAGCAGGACCGCCGTGCCGACGATCGCCAGCCCCTCGGCCAGGACAAGCCCGCCCTGCACCATGCTCCCGCATCGCTCGATCTCGGGCTCCTGCCGGAGCGTCGCAAGGCCCGCAACGAAGAGGGTGGCGACGAGCACAAGGAAGATGACCTGTCCCGCCCCGCCCGTGGCGCCAGGCCCCAGAAGGTCGAGAATGCCGAGGATCTTGAGGGGGACGTCGATCAGGATCAGGAGGAGGAAGGCCCAGTGCCAGTTCTTTGCGGCCCAGACACTCCAGCCCGACGCAGCCGCCTCCCCGTCCACGTTCTCGTCTACGTCCCCGTCCACGTCCCCATCCGCATCGCCGTCTGCGTTGTCGGATGTCATGAGCGCCGCGACCGGCTCGTTGACGGACACGAAGAACACCGCCGCGGCGATGCCTTTCACGATCGCAAGCCCAATGAGGGCCAGCCGAACCTCAGGCGCTGTTCCCGCGGCATCCACCAGGACGGCGCGCAGGATATCAATCGCCACGGCGATGCAGGCGATGAGCGTCGCAAGGCGCAGGATCTCCGCCGCGGCGCGATCCGGGAACCCCATGAGCCGGCGCCCTGGATCCCTCGGCGCGGTTAGTGACGCGATGAAGATCACGATGACGCGTCCGAAGACGACCGCCCAGAGGATGTCGAGCGCGAGATCGCGAAGGCCGAGGGCTTCTGGCAGGATAAGTCGCCCGACAAAGCGCGCCGCGACAATGAACACGCCGATCAGGAGGAGGCGCCCGGCAAGCCAGAGGAGACCGTTGCGAAGGCGCGCCGTGTAGGTGGCGGGCGCCGGGCGGACCGGCAGATTTCGCTCGGCCAGCGCGCGCACACCGCGTTCTGCGCCGTAAGCCAGGATGAGCGCGGCGCAGATGAGGACGAGCGTCACGGAGCCGCCCGGGATGCCGGACCACCAGCTCGCCAGCGACGACCCGAGGCCCCCGGCGGCCGAGACCGCCTCTGCGAGCGCCGCTTCCAGCGCAAGGTGAACCGGGATCTGCGGTGCGACCGGGGCATCGGCGACGGTCGCCTCGGGGAATGCCTCCCGCACCCGCGCGATCAGCTCCGGGGACGCATCGGAAGGGAGGGTCAGGATGATCGGGTCCGACGCCATGCTTCATGCTCCCCGATTGCCGCCGCTTCGGCCAAGCGACCTACGGGCGGTGTCACCTCGTCTCGCCCTGGCCGTGCCGCAGAGCATTATCAGCAGATCCGCCGGTGTCGAGCGCATGAATTGGGGACAAATCGGGTCGGTGCGGCTCTGCGGGTAAGGGAGACCGGCCCGAACGCGTTCGGCGAAGAGCGTCCGCATCCGGATTGGTCCGCGCCTATGCTTGCCGCATGAGATGTGCGTGGCCCTTGGAACTGGGCCGTCGTTCATCAGCGCGAAGGGGTGGGCGGTGGCGTGGCCTGCTCAGGGCCCACGACCGGTCGAGCACCGGCCAGCCCCGCAAGATGCTCACGGTGGCGGGCGAATGCACCCGTAACGCACGGGGCGTCAGCGTGGTGCGACTCCGGGACTGGCTGAGACGGGTCATGATCGAGCCTGACCATATCCTGCCCGGCTTGCCGTGGTGTGATGGCGTTCAGGGCGGGATGCTCGGTCGAAGGACACGCCCACCTCTCCCACGGGGCGGACAATGAAGTCCGTGTCGCCCTGCAAGCCGACCCGGATGGCAAAGTCGACGCGCTCCTCGATGAGATCGACCCGCCGGTTCGACAGGTCGAGCGTCAGATGGCAGCCGGGATGGGCCGTCAGGAAATCCGCGATGATCGGTCCGAGCAGGCGCTGACCGAGGATATGCGGCGCCGAGACGCAGATGCGGCCGACTGGGATGCCACGGTGCTCTTCGAGAGAGCGCTCCACCCCCTCGATTTCGGCGAGGATCCCGGATGCGTGGTCAAGCGCGATCTGGCCCGCATCGGTGATCATCACCGCTCGGGTGGTCCGCTCGAAGAGACGCAGATCGGAAACGCGCTCCTGCACGCAATCTGCCGACCAACTGTCCGCCTGCCGGCCACCGAACCGGATCGGCCTGCGCCAGCACTGACCACTCGAACGGGAAGACGAGATTGCGGAGGGGAATACCATGATCATTCGGCACAAGGTCAAAGCAGGCGAGACGCTGGAGAAGATTGCCGCCAGGTACAAGGTCAAGGATCTCAAGGCGCTCTGGAACTGGGAGGAGAACAGGGCCCTCAAGCGCAAGCGCACCAAGCCCGGAAACCTCACCGCCGGCGATCTGCTCGCGCTGCCCGACGTTCGGGTGAAGCTCTACAAGTTCAAGTATCGCGGCAAGGATTACATCTTCGACGAGCACGGCTGGAGAAAGTTCCAGGACGACTTTGTCGTGACGATGCAGGTCCGGGTGATCCGTGAACTCCGCGTCTCGCTCGACAATCTGAACATCCGGCACCGCGATCTCAAGAATATCGGCCGCGACTACCCGATTGCCTCGTGGTTCTCGGAGGTCTGGAGCTGGGACAGCCTTTCGGACAAGGAGAAGACGGCCGCCGAGGCAGCCTTCGCCAAGCTCGAAGCCTCTGTCACCAAGGGCAGTTTCGGTCAGATTGCCGCCGACGCCAAGGCCCTCGAAAAGGCGATGAGCGCCTACACCGAGGAGCTACGCAGCTGTTCCGAGAGCATGATCAAGGGGAGCGGCCGGGCGATGGTCGCCACCGCCTTTACTCGCGACGCCTCTTTCGCCATCGCCACGGCGATCGCGGTCACTGTCACGCTGCCGGCCGGTGCGGGCTATCTGATGACTGCCGGCGTCGCCTCGGCGATGTCGGCGACGACCAGCGGGATCAAGTCGGTCTCCGGCGAGATCGGCCACGTCGCCGCCGGCGCCAAGTCGTTCGACCTCGAAAAGATCACCTGGAAAGCCCTCTGGGCCAGCGTCGACGGCGCGAAATGGGGGGCGGTTGGCGGCGTCATCGGCAAGTTCATGTGCGGGGCGCTCGCCGAGAAAGTGGCCAGCAAGTATTTCAATGGCCCGGTGATGCGTAAGGTCTGCTCCAAGCTCGGCGGCCACCCGGTGTGGAACTATGTCGACGACGCGATGGACCATGCCTGGGCGTCCGACGTCATGGCCAAGATGATGATCCGATCGGGTGTGGCGAACTTCATCGTCGCCGTGCGCTGGGCGGTCGAGCAGGAATGGTCAGAGGTCATCAACGCCGGCACGAAGGCGGTGCGCCGTTCGGGCGGCCAGGGCACTGCCATGGACCTCGTCGACCTGATGCTGCCCGCCCTGCCCATGAGCCGCATCCTCGAGGCCGCGATCTACAAGCTGATGGAGCAGAACCAGAAGGCCATCGCTGCCGAGCTCCGCGCCCAGGCCGCAAACTGAGCCGGTGTCCCCGTGGATGCTGCGTCCTGACCCGCAGCCCGTCCCAGGGCTCGCGGGTCTAACGCGAGTGACGTTGCGACCCCGGATCGGCGTTCAAGCGGGTGCGCTACGGCAAGCGGCCGGACAGCGGCCGGACCCAGCCGACCAGGCTGCGGCCCGTCGCCACGCGCTCTCTTGCGTCGATCCGTCCGGATCGAGCTCCGCAGAAGCCGGGGCTATCGCGTTTGGGACGCGCAGCGATCTCCTCGCCGACCGTGGTTTTCGAGCGGCATCCGAACCCGGGCAATGCACGGCCTCGGGTCTCAGCATTCCTGTTGTGTCACGCAGTGGATGCCGCCGCCGTTCTCATAGATCCTGTCCACTTCCAGCATCACGACGTCTCGGCCCGGGAACATTTGGGCCAAGGTTGCTTCGGCACGAGTGTCCGCCGTGTCATCCCCAAAATGCGGGGAGTAAACGGCCCCATTCCCGACGTAGAAATTGGCATAGCTTGTGAAAAAGTTCGGATCCGTTGACCGGAATTGCTTCGCCCAGGGCAGCTCGACGATCTCGAGGCGCCGGCCGGCCGCATCGCGGGCGTGGCGCAGGCGCTCTCGGGCGTCGCGATACTCCTGGTTCCAGACATTCTCACCACCCCAGACAGGGTGGTCGCTCTCGACCCCGCTCATCAGCACGATGCCCGGGCGGATGAAGCGCACATAGCCGTCGATATGGCCGTCCGTCTCCTCCTCACCGGCGACGCCCTTCAGCCAGATCACCGCCTCG
>CAYORO010000195.1:0-7276 GCA_964406355.1 uncultured Limibaculum sp. | reverse complement strand
CCGGTCACCTCCTCGGTGACGGTGTGCTCGACCTGGATCCGCGGGTTGACCTCGATGAAGTAGAAGGCGTCGGTGTCGGCATCCATCAGGAACTCGACCGTGCCGGCGCAGGTGTAGCCCGCATGGGCCGCGAGGCGCAGCGCGTGGCCGCAGACCTCCTCGCGCTGGGCGGGCGAGAGATACGGCGCCGGCGCCCGCTCCACAACCTTCTGGTTGCGCCGCTGCACCGTGCAGTCCCGCTCATAGAGGTGGTAGAGACCGCCTTGCCGGTCGCCGAGGATCTGCACCTCGACATGCCGCGCCCGGGTGATCATCTTCTCGAGATACCCCTCGCCATTGCCGAAGGCTTGCAGCGCCTCGGAATGGCCCTCGCGGAGCTTTGCTTCCAGCTCGGCCTCGGACTGGATCGCGCGCATGCCACGCCCGCCTCCGCCCCAGGAGGCTTTCAGCATTAGCGGATAGCCGATCTCCGACGCCACGCGGGCGATCTCGGCCATATCGGCGCTGTCGGGCGGGGGGAGGACCTCGCTCGCCGGGATCACCGGCACCTCGGCCACGATCGCCGCGCGCCGGGCCGAGGCCTTGTCGCCCAGCATCCGCATCACCTCGGCCGAGGGCCCGATGAAGGCGATGCCGGCGGCAGCGCAGGCCTCGACGAGGGCCGGGTTCTCCGAGAGGAGCCCATAGCCCGGATGGAGCGCATCCGCCCCGCACTCCTGCGCGATGCGAATGATGTCCCCGATGTCGAGATAGGCCGCGACGGGCCCCTTGCCGGCGCCGACGCGATAGGCCTCGTCGGCCTTGAAGCGGTGGAGCCCCAGCTTGTCTTCCTCGGCATAGATCGCAACCGTGCGCTTGCCGAGCTCGTTGGCCGCGCGCATCACGCGGATCGCGATCTCGCCGCGATTGGCCACCAGGATCTTTCGGAAGTCGGGCATGGTCGGGCTCTCCGGGCTCTCGGTCTTGCGCGCTGCACCAAGACTGACGCCGAGCACGGCGCCGGATCAACGACGAATATCCCGTCCGGCCCTTGTTCGGGAGTGCGGAGCGGGCTTTATCCGAAGCGTGGGACGACCCCTCGGAGAGCGAGCCCTATGGCGGGACCGGAACAGACAGGCGCCATGCATGCGGCGCGGGCGACGATCGCCCCCTTCGGCCCGCGGCTCGCGGCCGTTGCGGCAGCGCTTGGGCTGCTGTGGCTCGCCGGGGCGTGGATGCTGGCAGCCCCGGCCTGGGCGCTCGCAGCACTTGTCGGGCTGGTGGCGCTGCCGATCTGGGCGGCGCGCAGCGAAGCGGTGCAGATGCATCGCCGGGCGCTCCTCGATGGCCTGCTCGCGCGCGAGACTCGGCTCCACCGATGGCTCTGGCCCGGGCATCTGGTCGCGGCGGCCGAGGCGGTGGTCGCAGCGCTGACGGCCGTGCTCCTGATCGCGGTGGCGGCCGGGCTCTCGGAACTGCATTGGGCGGTGCTCGCGGCCGATGCGGTGCTGCTCGCCATCCTCGCCGGCCCCGTCGAGCGCCGCGCCGCTCGGGTGGCGCGCGAGGGCCGTGCCGGCGCGCTCGCCCGGCGCTGGCCGCTCGCGATCGGCAACGCCGCACTCCTCGGCACGGCGCTCTTCGTGATCGACTACGCGGTGCTCGGCGCGCCCGACACCCGCGGGCTCGCCTGGAACACGGTGGCGCAGCAGGCCTTTGCCACCGGCGCGGGCGCCGAGACCCTGCTCGCGCGGACGGCGGTCGGGGCCGTCGCGATGGCCGATGCGCTGTCGTGGCATGTGGCGCAGACGGTGATCCCCACGCTGCCCGAGGGCACGATGCGCGCGGTCTCCTGGGCGCTTGTGCTCGGCGGCGCGGGGCTCTTCGCGGTGCTCGCCTCGCGGCTCCTGATCGGCGCGCTGGCGCTGGTCTCGCCGGCCGAGACGCCGCGGCGGGCCGGCGCCGGCGCAGCAGCGGGCCTGGCGCTCGCGGTGCTGCTGATCGGGCAGGCGGCGCATGAGGCCGACACCGGCGCCCGCCCGCTCGCGCTCCGGGCAGCGGGGCTGCTCGACCCCTGCGGTGGCGGGCCGGGGGCCGAGGATCTCGGTGCGCGGCTCGACCAGCGCCTCGCCGAGGCGGAGGCCGCCACGCTCGCCGCCCTCGAGACCCGCATCGACGCGCTCGACGGGCGCTTCGCGGCCGAGGCCGACCGCGCGATCGAGGCCTATCTCGACTGGCATTTCTCGGTGATCGGCGAGTATCAGCGGCTCGGCGCACTGGCGGGCGGCACGCTTGCCGAGGCGGTGGCCGACCGGCTGGCCCCTGCCCTCCTCGCAGGCGATGCGGCGGCCGAGACTCTGAAGGCGACTGGAGCCCGGCTCGCCACCGAGGCCGATCTCATGATGTCTGCGGGTGCCGGAGATGCCGCCCAGATGATCGCGGACCGGATCGCCGCCGCCCCCTGCCTCGGCGCCGATCTGGCGGCCGTGGTCCCCGACAGCCTTGCGCCAACCCTCGCGACGCCGGTGCCCGAGGGGGCGGTGGCCGGGGCCGCCGTCGCAATCGCGACGCCTGCGCTTCTTCGGGGCGGCGGCGTGGCGGTCCGCACTGTCGCCCGGCGCCTCCTCGGGCCGGCGGGGCTCCGGCTGCTCCGACCGGTGGCACGGACCGCCGTGAAGCGCGGCGGCAGCGCCCTCGCCTCGGCGGGCGGGGCGGCGGCGATCTGCGCGCCCGGCGGACCGGTTGCCCTCGTCTGCGGGCTCGGTGCCGGGATCGTCGCCTGGCTCTCGGTCGACGTCATCGCCGTCGAGATCGCCGAGGCACGGTTCCGTGACGATCTGCGCCGCGACTTGCAGGCCCGCGCCGCCGGGCGCCGCGCCGAGGTCATCGCCCGCCTCGCCGAGACGGCACGCGCGCGCGTCGCCGCCCTCACGCGGCATTATGCGACCGCGGGCGCCGCGATCTTCGTGCCGCTGCGCGACGGATGACGGGTGGCCGGTGACGGGTGACCGGATCGCCCTGTCACACCGCGTCTATTGCCGCGGAGAAACAGAAAATTCTCACATCTATCCGCCCGTTTGATAAAGTCTTGCCTTGGAAAGTATGTGTGTCTGATCCTCGCCGGCGCGGATCCCAAGACCGACCGCAGCGTCGGCGGATCGAGTATGCGGCCGGAGCGTGCGCCCCAGTCGTGATCGGGAAAGGTTGACGTGAGACCCATCGTCGTCTCGCTCCTGCGGCTCGTTGCTCTGGCCGGAGTGCTCCTCGCACCGGCAGGTCTCGGCTCGGCCGCGCCCAACACCTTCACGGTGGGGCTCTACCAGAACGAGCCGAAGATCTTCAGCGACGAGGGCGGCCAGGCCCTGGGCTTCTTCCCGGGGCTGATCGACGCGCTGGCGGAGCGCAATGGCTGGACGATCACCTATGTCGACTGCGAATGGACGCGCTGCCTGCAGATGGTGCGGCGCGGCGAGATCGACATCATGCCCGACGTCGCCTATTCCGCCGAGCGCGCCGGCCGCTACCGCTTCGGCCGCGAGACCGTGCTGCACAGCTCGACCGGGCTCTACACGCGCCGCGGCTCGATGGCGCCGATCCGCGAGGTCGAGGACCTGGCCGGTCGCCGCGTCGCGGTGTTGCAGAACTCGGGCCAGATGCGTGATCTCTCCGAGCTGCGCGTGGGGACGGGCGAGCAGCCGATCATCGTGCCGCAGGAGAGCCTCTTCGACGTGATGCGCGCGGTGTCGCTCGGCGAGGCCGAGGTCGGCCTCCTGAGCCACCATTTCGGCGACGCGCATCAGGACGAGTTCGCGCTCGAGCGCTCCGATCTGATGTTCAGCTCGGTCTCGCTCTATTTCGTCTACTCCCCCGGCATGCCGCAGAGCACCGTGCAGGAGATCGACAGCCAGATCGCCGCGATGAAGGCCGATCCGACCTCGATCTACTATGGTCTGCTCGACGACTGGTTGCGCCCCGGAGCGCTGTTCTCGGTGCCGGGCTATGTGCCCGTGGTGGTCGGCGTCACCGCCCTGCTGCTGCTCGCGAGCCTCGGGGCCAACGCCTATCTGCGCCGGATCATCAACCAGCGCACGACCGCCCTCCTCGAGAGCCAGAGCCGGCTGAACGCGATCTTCGACAATGCGCCGGTCGAGATCTACCTTGCCGACCGCGCCGGCCGCCTCGCCGAGGTGAACCGAGAGTTCGAGCGGCTGATCGGCAAGCCGGCCGAGCAGATCCTCGGGCGCAAGGTGACCGAGATCGGCCCGGGCTCGGTTGCCGCGCGCATCGGCGCGCAGGACGCCGACGTGCTCCGCACGGGCCAGACCGTCGTGGGCCAGGACCGGGTGGAGACCCCCGACGGCGAGCGCGTGCTCCACACGACCAAGTTCCCGGTCTTCGATCCCGATGACGAGATCTCGGGCGTCGGCACAGTGGTCACCGACGTCACCGAGCAGACCCGCGCCATCGAGCGTATGGGCGAGATCGAGCAGCGCCTGGTCGACGCGGTCAACGCGCTCCCGGACGGCTTTGTGCTGTTCGACGCCGAGGACCGGATGGTGATCTGCAACGACCGGTTCCGCGAGATCTACGGCGCGAGCGGCGATGCGATCCGGGTGGGAGCCCGGTTCGAGGACATCCTGCGCGCCGGGCTCGAGAACGGCGAGTTTCCCGATGCGGTCGGGCGCGAGCATTCCTGGCTGAGCGCCCGGCTGGAGCGTCACCGCCTCGCCGAGGGCAGCTTCGAGCAGCGGCTCGACGGCGACCGCTGGCTCCGCGTGATCGAGCGGCGCACGGGCTCCGGCGGGATCGTCGGCTTCCGCGTCGACATCACCGAGATGAAGCGCCAGGCGCGGGCGCTCGACAGTGCGCGCAAGCGCTCGGAGGCGGCGGCCGGCCAGCTCCGCGAGCAGACGCGCAAGCTCGCCCAGGTCGTCGAGGTCACCGGCATCGGCGGCTGGGAGCTCGACACCGAGACCGACTCGCTTTTCTGGGACACCATCACCAAGGCGATCCACGAGGTGCCGCGCTGGTTCGAGCCGACGCTCGAGGAGGCGCTCGGCTTCTTCGCCGGCGAGGACCGCGCCGCGATGGCCGAGGCGCTGCGCACCTGCACCGAGCGGCGGCTGCCCTTCGACCGCGAGCTCGAGCTCAACACCGCCACGGGCCGGCGGATCTGGGTGCGCGTCACCGGCAAGCCGCATCTCGAGGGCGGGGTGGTCACCCGGCTCACCGGCGCGATGCAGGACATCACCGCGCAGAAGACCCACGAGCAGGCGCTCGAGCGGAGCTGGCTCGCGGCCGAGAAGGCCAACATCGCCAAATCGCAGTTCCTCGCCAACATGTCCCACGAGATCCGAACGCCGATGAACGGCGTGACCGGCATGCTCGCACTGCTGCTGCGCTCGGACTTGAGCCCCACCCAGCGCCTCCAGGCCGAGACGGCGCATGCCTCGGCCGCGGGGCTGATGCAGATCCTCAACGACATCCTCGACTACTCAAAGCTTGAGGCCAACGAGATGCGCATGGACGCGCTGCCCTTCAATCTCCACGAGGTGGTCGACGAGGTGGTGGCGATGCTCGGGCTCCGGGCCGACGAGAAGGGGCTCAACCTCCTCGCCCAGATCGAGCCGGGCCTCCATCTCGGCCTGGTGGGCGATGCGGCGCGCGTGCGCCAGATCCTCGTCAATCTGGCGGGCAACGCGATCAAGTTCACCGACGAGGGCGAGGTACGGATCGCCGTGCATGGCGCCGTGGGGCGCACAGGCATGGTCTGCGTCGAGGTGATCGACACCGGCATCGGCATCTCAGAGGAGGGTCAGACGACGCTCTTCACCCGCTTCGCCCAGGCCGACGGCACGATCGGTCGGCGCTATGGCGGCACCGGGCTCGGGCTCGCGATCTCCAAGCAGCTCGTCGAGGCGATGGGCGGCGAGATCGGCGTCGACAGCGCGCCGGGCGAGGGCAGCCGCTTCTGGTTCACACTGCCGATGGACCGGCGCGTCGAGCTGGCCGAGCCGCGCGCCCTCGGAACCGCCGCCGAGTGACCCGGGTTTTTTGGCGGGCCGCATGGCGGGCCGCTTGACGAGGTGGCCCTCCGCTCTTATCACCCCTCGCACGCAGGCCGCGCCGGCCTGCCCCGCGCGGTTGTAGCTCAGTTGGTTAGAGTGCCGGCCTGTCACGCCGGAGGTCGCGGGTTCGAGCCCCGTCAACCGCGCCACTCTCTTCGCATCGACCTTTCTCCCCCTGATGTGCGTTGCGCATTCGCAACAGCGCTGCGAGCCCGGGTCTGCCGTGCTCGCCAGGCCCCGCTCGGGCTTGCCTCGACCGGCCCGGTGGTGTTAATCATCCTTGGGTTGAGTAACCATTTCAGTCGCGCGTTCCCATTCAACTGGGCCAGCGGTCCGCCTCGGTCCGCATTGGCATGGAGCGATCCAGGATGGTTCACATGCTCGACACGATCTACTTTGGGCGTCTTGATCGTCCGGGTTTTTTCGCGCTCACCTGCACGTTGAGTGCGGGCTTCGCGGTCCTCATGATCACGCTGATCATCACCGGCGGAAACGGGGATGGCGTGGCCGTGCTCTCCGCGATCCAGCGCAGCGGGAACTTCCTCGACACGCCGGGGATCCTCCTGGCGCACGGGATCTCGGCGCATCGGACGGCGGGCGTGATGATGCTGATCGGCATTTATGTCGTCGCCGGCCTGTTCGCGCTGGCCGCGCGGGCCCGCGATATGGGGCTCTGGGGCTGGCCGACCGCCTTTGTCGCCATGCCGGTCTTCCTGCTGGCGGGGCTCGCCGACCCCTGGGTCGCGAGCCTGGCGATGTCGCTCGGCCTCTTGATCCTCGCCTGGCCGTCGCGCGGCTGATCAGCGCCTCCCGACGCGCTCCACCAACGGCGCCCGCAGACCGCCTGCGGGCGCGTTTCCATGTCCGCCCCGCCGCTGCATGCCGGGAAGTGTCGCACCTCAGCTGTTTGACCTCGCGGCCCGCCAACCTTAGTGGTTGGGATGAAAGGCGAAGTTTGGCCACCGAGGGGACGCGGCGATGGACGACCTGTTGCGGGAATACCTGCCGATCCTGATCTTCCTCGGGCTCGCGATCGGTCTCGGACTGGTCCTGATGCTCGCCGCCTGGGTCATCGCCCGACGCAGCCCTGATTCGGAGAAAACATCGGCCTACGAATGCGGCTTCAACGCGTTCGACGATGCCCGGATGAAGTTCGATGTGCGGTTCTACCTCGTCGCGATCCTCTTCATCATCTTCGATCTCGAGATCGCGATGCTGTTCCCCTGGGCCGT
>CAYORO010000194.1:0-7357 GCA_964406355.1 uncultured Limibaculum sp. | reverse complement strand
CGGCGGCACGATCTGGCTGGCCGCGCATCGTGGCATCGAGGCGATCACGCTCGACCGCGGGGCGGCGCATCTCAAGGACGAGCTGATGCCGCGTTATGCAGAGCTGGTCTACAACGGCTACTGGTTCAGCCCCGAGCGCGAGATGCTGCAGGCCGCGATCGACCGCAGCCAGGAAGGGGTGACCGGAACCGTGCAGGTCAAGCTCTACAAGGGCCAGGCCAGCGTGATCGGCCGCAGCTCGCCCCACAGCCTCTATTCCGAGGCGCATGTCACCTTCGAGGAGGATGCCGGCGCCTATGACCAGTCCGACGCCCAGGGCTTCATCAAGCTCAACGCGCTGCGGCTGCGCCTGCTGGCGATGCGCGACCGCCGCTGACTGTGCGAATCAGGCCCCAACTGCCACTTGCAAATTGGCTAGGTTAATGTCGCAATCTGGGTCGCGGTTGGGTCATTCCGCGAAACACTGTGGCGGGGAAGTCGTCGTGCTCAGGCGCAATGGTCTCGGAATGCCGCTAATCAGGGGGCGACGGTTGACCCGCGAGCCCGACAATGGTTGCTGGTTGGTGTGGAGTGTCGTTCGGCATGGTGGGCGTAATGAGACTGGTTGATTTTGTGGTGAATCTGGCCGTGTCACTTCTTGTGGCGCCGACGCCTGGACTTGTTGTCCTTATGTATATCAACGGGGACGCAGCGATCCCGTTGGTGCAGGCGCTCACGGTGATCGTTGTGTCGGCCGCGGCCTACTGGGTCTGGGTGCTGACGCGCAAGTCCGAGCCTGCCGGTCTCGTGATCGATGATGCGGAGATCGAAGCACCGCGACGCCGGCGTTTCGCCGAGGAGTATGCCCCGCGCGGGCAGCGCGAGCAGACCGATCGCTATCAGGCGGAAAGCGCCGAGCCGGAAAACCGCCGGCGGGAGAGCGTGGCCCCGTTCTCGAGCCACGATCGTGTGATCGATCCGCATGCCTCCCGCCACGAACCGGCCCCCAACGACGTGTTGGTCGACCGCGTCGCCGATCTCCGCCAGCTGAAGTCGCTCGTCGCGAGCCACGAGGCGCGTCTGATCTCGGCCTTCGTGCGGACCGTCGAGCGTGACGAGTACGGCGCGTCGATCTATGGCGACTGGCCCTATGAGGCGGATCGCTTCCTGATGTCTTCGGCCTTCATGGCGCGCACCCTCAACCGCCAGGAGGCGATCGCCACGCTTACGGCCGAGATCGAGTTCCTCATGTCATCGGCCAACAGCGGCGGCCAGAAGCGTCGCCGGCGCCGCTTCGGCGAGCCCGACGAGGCCGAGCGGCCGATCGAGCGGCCGGCGCCGCGCCGTGCCGCGGCCGATCTCGAGACGGCGACCGAGGGCGATGCGGCCGCCCAGGCCCGCATGCCGCAGCATCTCGCCAAGACCGCCGCGCGCGGGCTGACCGAGGCCTATGGCCGGATCCTCGCCGAGCAGGGCTGGTCGACCCAGGCGACCGACTCGCCGGGCACCGATGCGATCGACCTCTTTGCCGAGCGCGGCGATCTGATCATCGGCCTGCGCTGCCGGGAGTTCGCCGAGCAGGTGGTAGAGCCCGTGGTGCGCGAGGTCGTGATGGCGCGGGACCGGTTCGGCCTCGACGGTGCCGCGATCGTCACCGCCCATGGCGCGAGCCGCGGCGCCTCGACGCTCGCGGCCAGCCAACACATCGCGCTCGTGGAGCCCGAAGACCTGCCGGATCTCCACGTCTATGTCGCGGCGCGCAAGAGCAAGGTGGTCCAGCTCTTCCGGAACGCCCAGAAGAGCGCCTGACCCATATCGGCCGGCGCCCCGATCTCGGGCGCCGCTCGGGCTGCCTGCCCCTACGTTCCTTTACCCGATCTCCGCCCCCCGCGGATTAGATGGTGCCGAGCATGATTCTCGGCGCGGTTGTGCCGACCCGGGCGCGGCGGTTAGGGTCCGCGCGAAGTCTGCCGAGGGGGGCGCATCTTGGCGCGGTTCACCGCCGTCATCCTGCTCGAACGGAGCTGGTCCTTCGATTTCGCGGAGCTCGCCGAGATCCTCGCCGAGCGGTTCGATGTCCTCGGTGAGATTCGGGCCGAGGTGCCCGAGGGCAGTGGCCCTCCGATCCTGACGATCGACGGCGCCCCGCTGCCGATCGAGATCGAGCACAGCAGGTGGGAGGGCGAGCTCGAGCCCGACGGTCTCGGCACCTGGCGGAGCTGGGACCTCGGCCCGGCGCTCGCCGATCACCGCGCCCATATCCTCGTGAGCTGCGCGACGCCCGGCAGCGGCTTCACCTGGGCCAAGGCGGTCGCCACGGTCGTGACGCTGATCGCGGGCGCGCTGGCGCGGCTCGGTCCCGCGCTGGCGGTCGTCTATCCGAGCGCGGGAACGGTGCTCCCGGTCGACGATGCCTATCGCGCCGGCCGCATGGCGACAGCTGGCGTCAGCCCGATCGAGGCCTGGGTCGGCTTCATGCCCGTGCGCCCGGAGAACGGCCCCGAGGGCTGCCACGGGGCGCTGTCGCGTGGGCTCCGGATCTTCATCGGGCGCGAGGTCGAGGTGGCCCCGGCGCCCATGGAGCCGCGCCGCGCGATCGACCGGGCGCATGGAGCGGCCTGGCAGGCGCTCGACGGCGATGACCCATTGGCCGAGGGCGCGACCATCGGCGGCCCGCTGGCGAGCGTCGGCCTGCGGATCCGGGCGGCGCCCGACTGGCTGCGCCCCGGCGTCCCCGCCTTCGTGCTGCTCAGCCCCGACGCCGTGGTCGATCCCGAGACCTTGACGCTCCTGCCGCCGCGAACCGACCCGGCCGAGCATCTCGCGCCGGTCACCGATGGACTGGCGGCCGCGGGGGCCAAGCTCCGGGCGGGGCTGGACCAGGCCAGCGAAAAGGCCGGTCCGATCGCGGCACAGGCGCTCGAGGGGGCCGCGGTCGCGGCGGCACGGGTGCGGCGCGATGCGGTCCCGGTTCTCCGTGTCGCGGGCCGCCATCTCGGCCGTGGCCTCATCCAGGGGGCCGTGGTGCTCCGCCGTGGCGCGGCCCAGGCTGCGGCCGCCACCAGCCGCGGGATCTCCGCCCTCAGCCGCCGCAGCTCGCCCCGCCAGCCCGGAGAATGACCCTATGACACCCCCCGCCACATGCCGGCTCGACCATCTCGTCGTCATCGCCCCCGATCTCGACACCGGCCGCGCCTGGGCCGAGGAGCGGCTCGGTGTGCCGCCAGCGGCCGGCGGCCAGCATCCGGCGATGGGCACGCACAACCTGCTCTGGCCGCTCGGGCCCGCCGAGGCGCGGGTCTATCTCGAGGTCATCGCGGTCGATCCGCATCTGCCGCACCCGCCCCGCCCGCGGTGGTACGGGCTCGACGATCCGCGCGATGCGGACCATCTGCGCTCCGGCCCCTGGCTCGCGAGCTGGGCGGCGGCGACCGAGGATCTCGAAGGCGTGGCCGCGCGGGCGCCGGTCCCGCTCGACGCGCCGGTTCCGATCTCGCGGGGCGAGCTCCACTGGGAGGTCGGCATTCCGACGGACGCCGCCCTGCCGCTCGGCGGCGCCTGGCCGCTCTTGATCCGCTGGCCCGAAGGCGTCCATCCGAGCGCGATGCTCGGCGCCGCGGAGGTCACGCTCGAGCGGATCGAGATCTCCGGCGACCAGGCGCAGCTGGTCGCCGATGCGCTTGGCCCCGTCGCGGGGCCGGTCGGCTTCGGGCCGGGCACTGGCCCGACCCGGCTCTCGGCCCGGCTCATGACACCGAACGGCGCGACCGAACTTTAGAGCGTTTTCCGACCTGATAGGATCAGGCCGTGTGCTCGATTTGCTCAGAGAAGCCCGAGGGCGTGCAGCACGAGCCCCGCCGCCGCCCCGCCTGCGACGAGCCACAGCACCCCGACGCGGAGTCCGAAGACCAGCCCCATCGCGACGGCGAAGAGGGCGATCTTGGCCCATTCGGCCTCGTCGATCCCGGCCGGCAGGAACGCCGCCTCGCCGAGATAGACCGCGAGATTGGCGATCACGCCCACCACGGCGGCCGAGACCCCGGCGAGCGCACGGCGCGCCCAGCCGATCGAGGAGAGCCGCTCGACCGCCGGGGCGAAGGCGAGGATCAGCATGAAGGACGGCGCGAAGGTGTAGGCGGTCGCGAGCACCGCCGTCAGCGCCCCCATGGCCGGCCCGCCCTCCCATCCGGCGAAGAACACGGCATAGGTGTTGACCAGGATCAGCGGCCCGGGCGTGGCCTCGGCGATCGCCAGCCCGTTGAGCATCTCGCTTGCCGAGAGCCAGGCGTATTTCTCGACCGCGAGATCCGCCACGAAGGGCAGCACGGCATAGGCGCCTCCGAAGGTGACGAAGGCCGCAGTGAGAAAGAGCTCGGCCACCCCGAGGAACGGCTCGGTCCCGAAGACGGCGAGCGTGAGCGCCACCAGCGCGGCGATCCCGCCGCCCCAGATCGCGACCGTCTTCGCCGCATGGGAGAGCAGCCCCTCCGGCGCCGCGGGCGCGTCCTCGCCCCCGTCGCCCCCGTCGCCCGCCCCGAGCGCAAGCCCGGCCACCGCGGCGAGCGCCACGATCAGCGGGAAGGGCGCCCCGAGGACGTAGATCCCGACGAAGGCCGCCACGGCGAGCGCCCAATGGGCAGGCCCTCCGAGCGCGCGGCCCGCCAGCTTCTTCATCGCCGCGATCACCACCGCGATCACCACGGGCTGGATGCCGCCGAAGATCGCCGCGACCCAGGGCACCTGGCCATGCGCCGCCGCGACCCAGGCGAGCCCGATCATCAGCACCATGCCCGGCAGGATGAAGGAGAGCCCCGCCGCCAGCCCGCCGGCCAGCCCGTGCAGCCGCCAGCCGAGCCAAGTGGCGAGCTGTTGCGCCTCGGGCCCGGGCAGCATCATCGCGAACGCAAGGCCGCGGTCGAAGCTCTTGCCCTCGATCCAGCGCGCGCGCTCGACCAGTTCGGTCTGCATCAGGGCGATCTGGCCCGCCGGCCCCCCGAAGGACAGGAGCCCGATCTTGGCATAGATCCGGGCGGCTTCGGCGAGGCTCGGGCGCGGCCCGACCTCGGCCGGGGCATCGCGTTCTGCAGTCGCGTCCATCTGTCTCTCCCTCACGCCAACGGGGTGCACGGCGCGCCCGCGACCAGGAGCGCCTCAAAGCCACCCGCGACATAGCGCGCCTCGCGGCCGTGGACGAGGAGAAGCGCGCAGGCGAACTGGCTGACCTCGTGGCCGTGCACGCAGAAGGCGATCACCGGGCCCTGGGCCTCGGTCAGCGGGTCGTCATGGCCGAACGCGAAGGGATCGCGGATCTCGGCTCCGGCGACGGTCACGCCCGAGGCGGCCCGGGCGGCCGGCTTGCGGATGTCGAGGAGGGTGGCACCCGCGGCGTGGGCGGCGAGCGCCTCGGCAGCGGTGACGGAGGGCAAGCGGTGGTCTGTCATGTGGATCGTCCCCATGGCTCATGGGGCGATGCTTGGGGCCAAAAACCCTGACAGCGGGAGATCGCCGCTGCCCCGCAGCCCCTCTATGCCATCACGGCCGCGTCAAGGGAAGGCCCAGGGCCGGGGCTCAGACCCCCGCGTCGGCCTCGGTCTTGGCCGTCAGCCCGGCGAGCGGAGCGCCTGCCTCCTTGAGCGCCTCGAAGCCGCCCTGCACATAGCGCGCGTCGCGCCCGTGCATCCGCAGCAGCGAGGTCGCGAACCGCCCCGCCTCATCGTCATTGGCCCCATAGACGAGGAGCATCCCCGGCGCCTTGGTGAGCGCATCGTCGTGTCCGAAGGCGAGCGGATCGCGCAGTTCCGCGCCATCGATGGCCTCGCCCGATGTCTCCCGCACAGGGATCCGGCGCAGATCGACGAGCGTCGCCCCGGCATCCCGCGCGACCAGCGCCTCGGCCGCAGTGACCGACCGCAGCACCGCGCCGCTCGGCTCGACGGGCGCCACACCCTCAGCCGCGTCCGGCGCTGGCGTCTCGTCCTCGGGATGCTCGCCGGGCCAGGGCTCGAGCGCCTCGTCGGAGACCTCCTGGATTGAGTTGACCACGAGGCCCACCAGCAGGTTCACCACGGCAAAGGTCGTCGCCATGATGAAGGGCACGAAGAAGATCCAGGCGCTCGGATAGACCTCCATCACCGGCCGCACGATGCCCATCGACCAGCTCTCGAGCGTCATGATCTGGAAGAGCGTGTAGGCGCTCTCGCCGATGGTGCCGAACCAGTCGGGGAAGTCCTCGCCGAAGAGCTTTGTCGCCATCACCGCCGCGACATAGAAGATCATGCACATCAGCACGATCACCGAGCCCATCCCCGGCAACGCGTTGAGAAACCCGGCCACCACCCGGCGCATCGCTGGCGCGACCGACACCACACGCAGCACGCGCAGGATCCGCAGCGCCCGCAGCACCGAGAGCCCCTCGCCCGTTGGCGCAAGTGCGATCCCGACGATCAGTATGTCGAAGAGGTTCCAGGCACTGCGGAAGAAGGCGAGGCGATGAGCGTAGATCTTGAGCCCGATCTCGACCACGAAGATCGCCAGACACAGGTCGTCGAGCACGGTCAGGAGCCCGCCGATCTCCGACATGATGCCGCCCGATGTCTCGAGCCCGAGAATGATCGCGTTGAAGATGATGACGCCGATAATGAAATTGCGAAAGTGCTCGCTGTCGGTCAGCTGCGCGATTTGCTGGCGGAGCGTGTCTTCGCGGGCCGAGACGGTCATGGCAGGCCTTCTTTTCAGCGGTGCGACCCAAAACAAAACTTTGGGCCGTCGATCAGCACTACCTGTGCGTGCGCAGGTGCGCAACCGCTCCGCGACCTGGGCATTGCCCCGCGTAGGCCCCGTGAAGGCAACGTGGAGGCGCCATGCAGGCCCGGCGCACACACCGTGGCCAGAGAGACTCAGCCGAAGGACGGGCCGAAATTGATGAAGAGCACACGCTGCAGCGCGATAAGGCCGACGATCACGATCAGCGGCGCGAAGTCGAGCCCGCCGGTCGGCGGCAGCACGCTGCGGATCGGCGCGTAGATCGGCTCGGTCAGCGCGTTGAGCCCGCGCCAGAGCGAGCCGACGAACTGGTTGCGCGTGTTGATCACGTCGAAGGCGATCAGCCAGCTGAGAACCGCCTGGATGATGATGATCCAGAGAAGGAGGTTCACGATCAGGTCGAAGACCGCGAGAAAGGACTGCATGCCGGGCTCCGATTGCCGCTCTCGCCCGACACCTAACGGGCGTCCCGCCCCGCGGCAAGGGTCGGAGGTGCCATGGGCGGGCGGGATCGGCAGGCTCGCTTGACAGTGGGCCGAGCCGGCCTTATCGCGGCGCCCAGGGGCCCGTAGCTCAGTTGGGAGAGCGCTGCAATCGCACTGCAGAGGTCAGGGGT
>CAYORO010000193.1:0-7358 GCA_964406355.1 uncultured Limibaculum sp. | reverse complement strand
AGGGCGCCGCGCGGCTCTCGGGCGGCCAGCGCGCGCGCCTCGCGATCGCCCGGGCAATCCTGCGCGACGCGCCGATCCTCCTGCTCGACGAGGCGACCGCGAGCCTCGATGCCGAGACCGAGGCCGAGGTGCAGGCCGCCCTCGACCGGCTGACCGAGGGCCGCACCGTCCTCGTGATCGCGCACCGCCTTGCGACCGTGCGCCGCGCGCATCAGATTCTCGTGATCGACCGGGGGACTGTCGCCGAAGCCGGAACCCACGATACACTCTGCCGCGCCGGTGGGCTCTATGCGCGCCTCGCCGCGCTCCAGTTCGAGACCGCCACCGCTGCCGCCACCGCCGCACCGACCACCGGAGACCGAGGATGACCGAGACCGCCCCGAGCACGACGGCCGCCGAAGGCACCACGGCCCCCGCGCGCGCCGTGAAGCCGCCGCTGACGCTCCATCTGGCCGATCCGCGTGGCTTCTGCGCCGGCGTCGTGCGCGCGATCGAGATCGTCGAGCTCGCGCTCGAGCGCTGGGGCGCACCGGTCTATGTGCGCCACGAGATCGTGCACAACCGCCACGTGGTCGAGGAGCTGCGCGGCAAGGGCGCGGTCTTCGTCGAGGAGCTCGACGAATGCCCCGACGACCGCCCGGTGATCTTCTCGGCCCATGGCGTGCCGAAATCCGTGCCGGCCGAGGCCCGGCGGCGCGAGATGCTCTACGTCGACGCCACCTGCCCGCTGGTCTCGAAGGTGCATATCGAGGCCGAGCGCCACGCCGCCCGCGGCCGCCAGATCGTGATGATCGGCCATGCGGGCCACCCGGAGACGGTCGGCGCCATGGGCCAGCTCCCCGACGGCGACGTGATCCTCGTCGAGACAGTCGAGGACGTGGCGAGCCTCGCGCCGCGGGACCACGACAATCTCGCCTACATCACCCAGACCACCCTCTCGGTCGACGACACCGCGGAAATCGTGCGCGCGCTCGAGGTGCGCTTCCCCGCGATCATCGGGCCGACCAAGGAGGATATCTGCTACGCCACAACCAACCGCCAGGAGGCGGTGAAGGCGATGGCGCCCAAGATCGAGGCGCTGCTGGTCGTCGGTGCGCCCAACTCGTCGAACTCGCGGCGCCTCGTCGAGGTCGGTGCTGCGGCCGGCTGCCCCTATGCGATGCTGGTGCAGAACGCGAGCGAGATCGACTGGCGCGCGCTCGAAGGGGCCCGTTCAGTTGGCCTGACCGCCGGCGCGAGCGCGCCCGAGGTGCTGGTGCAGGGCGTGGTCGACGCCTTCAGCGCACGCTACGACGTGACCATCGAGCGCATCGTCGCCGCCGAGGAGAACGTCTCCTTCAAGGTGCCGCGGATCCTGCGCGAGCCCGCCTGAGCGATGCGGCGGCGGATCCTCGCGCTGGTCTTCGACGGGTTCGAGATGCTCGACCTCTTCGGGCCGCTCGAGATGCTCTGTGCCGACCATGACATCCTCCTCGTCGCCGAGGCCGAGGGGACTGTCACGGCATCCGGCGGGCCACGGGTGGCGGTGGACGCGACGCTCTCGGCGCTCACGCCCGGGGCCGAGGACGTGCTGCTGATCCCGGGCGGGGCGGGCACCCGGCGCGAGGTCGACAACCCCGCCCTGATCGCCGGGATCGACCGGATCGCGGGCACGGCCGGGCTCACGGCGACGGTCTGCACGGGCGCCGCGCTCCTCGCTCGCACCGGGCGGATCGACGGCCGCCCCGCCACCACCAACAAGCGCGCCTTCGACTGGGTCGTGAGCACCCGCCCCGCGGTCGACTGGCAGCGAAGCGCGCGCTGGGTCGAGGACGGCGCGGTCTTCACCTCCTCGGGCGTCGCCGCAGGGATGGACATGGCGCTCGCGCTGCTGGCGCGGCTCTCGGGCGAGGCGGTGGCCGAGGCCCGCGCGCGCCGGGTCGAGCATCTCTGGCGCCGCGACCCTGCCGACGACCCCTTCGCCATCGATCCGGCCGCCCGATGAGCGACCGCGAGACGATCGCCTTCTACGATGCCGAGCCCGGGCGCTATGCCGATATGGTGGCGCGCGAGCTCACCGATGCGCCGCCGGAGCTCGCACGGTTTGCCGCCGCCCTGCCGCCCGGCGCGCGTGTGCTCGACCTCGGCTGCGGGCCCGGCTGGGCCGCCGCCTGGCTCGCGGCGCGGCGCTTCGCGGTGGACGCGACCGACGCCTCCGCCGGCATGGCCGCCGAGGCGCGCCGCCGCCACGGCCTCGAGATCCGCGTCGAGCCGTTCGAGGCGCTCGGGGTGCATGCGATCTACGACGGGATCTGGTGCGCCTTCGCGCTGCTGCACGACACCCGCGCCGCGTTGCCCGGCCATCTCGCGCGGATCGCGCGCGCGCTGAGACCCGGGGGCCGACTTTATCTGGGCATGAAGGAGGGCGAGGGCGAGCGGCGCGACACGCTCGGGCGCCACTATATCTACGTCTCCCAGCCGGAGATCGAGGCGCTCCTCGCCGAGGCGGGCTTTGGCGAGATCGCCGCCGAGCGCGACCGGGTCCGCGGCTGCACCGGGGCCATCGAGCCGGTGCTCCATCTCTTCGCGCGGCGCACCGCCCCCCTGCCCGCCCCCATGCCCGTCCGCGAGGCACCGTGACCTTCCGGGATGCGCTCGAGGCCGTGCTCGCCAAGGCCTTCGTCTTCTCGGGCCGCGCCTCGCGCGCCGAGTTCTGGTGGTTCGCGCTGTTCTGGCTCCTGACCTACACGACCATCACGCTCGTCGGGGCGCTCAGCCTGCCCGACTGGCTGGCGCGCGCGCTCCAGCTCACCTTCGTCTTCCTCACCGCGCCCGCGCTGATCGCCGTCAGCTTCCGCCGCTTGCAGGACACCGGGCGCACCGGCTGGTTCTCCCAAGTCTGGGTGTTCGGCGCGGTGGTCGAGAGCGGGGGCGCGCTGATGGGCTGGGAGGAGACGGTCTTCGTCGGCCGCGCGGCGCAGATCGGGATCCTCGTGATCCTGCTCGCCTGGTATGCGAGCCCCGGCACCCGGGGGCGCAACGCCTACGGCCCGCCGGCGCTCGGCCGCTCCGGATGACCGTGCTCTACGCCTATACGGATGGCGCCTGTTCGGGCAATCCGGGGCCCGGCGGCTGGGCCGCGGTGCTCGAGGCCGTGCGCGGCGAGGACGTCGTCAAGCGCCGCGAGCTCTCGGGCGCCGAGCCCGACACCACCAACAACCGCATGGAGCTGATGGCCGCGATCGCCGCGCTCGAGGCGCTGGAGCGGCCCACCGAGATCACCGTGGTGACCGACTCGTCCTATCTCCGCGACGGCATCACCAAATGGATCCATGGCTGGAAGCGCAATGGCTGGAAGACCGCCGCCAAGGCGCCCGTGAAAAACGAAGAGCTCTGGCGCCGGCTCGACACCGCCCAGGCCCCCCACGACGTGCACTGGGAGTGGATCAAGGGGCATGCCGGACACCCGCAGAACGAACGCGCCGATGCGCTGGCACGCGCCGAGATCCGCGCGCTCCGCGATGCCGAGGCGACGGAGGCAGCCGGAGACGATGCACCGAGCGGCGACTGACCTCGCCCCCGATCCCGCGCCAAAACCACCACCCCGCCACGGCGCGACGCCGGGTCGGCGCGGCGGGGTGGGCGGGTGGGAGCCGCGCCAGCCCGGGGCGCGCCGCGGCGGGGTGATCAGCCGAGCCTCGTGCCCGCGGGCACCGGGAAGCCGCGCAGCAGGGCCTCGGCCTCCGCCGCTCCGCGGCCCGCGCGCTGGAGCCGCGTGAGCCGCACAGCGCCCGTGCCGCAGGCGATGAGGAGACGGTCATCGAGCGCCTCTCCCGCCTCGCCGTCGCCCGCCTCCGGGAGGGCCATCAGAACCTTCACGCGCTCCGCGCCGATCAGCGTCCAGGCGCCTGGAAATGGGGAGAGCCCGCGGATCTGGGCCGACACCTCGCCAGCGCCTCGAGAAAAATCGATCCTGGCCTCGGTCTTGTCGATCTTGGCGGCGTAGGTCACGCCCTCCTCGGGCTGGGGCACGGCCCGGGCGGTGCCGGCCTCGATCGCGGCAAGCGTCTCGACGACCAGCCCGGCGCCCAACTCCGCCAGCCGATCATGCAAGGTGCCAGCGGTGTCCGCAGGACCGATCGGCGTGACGGCGCGCGCGAGCTCGGGCCCGGTATCGAGCCCCGCCTCCATCTGCATGATGCACACCCCGGTCTCGGCATCGCCGGCCATCACCGCGCGCTGGATCGGCGCCGCCCCCCGCCAGCGCGGCAGGAGCGAGGCGTGGATGTTGAGGCAACCATGGCGCGGCGCCGCCAGCGCCGCCGGGCGCAGGATCTGGCCGTAGGCGACCACCACCGCCGCATCGAGCCCCAGCGCCGCAAACCCAGCCTCCGCCTCGCGAAACCGCGCCGGCGTCTCGACCGGCAGCCCCGCCCGCTCGGCCGCCGCCTGCACCGCACTCGGCCGAAGCGCCTGACCCCGCCCCGAGCGCGCCGGCGGCTGGGCATAGACCCGGGCGATCTCGTGGCCCGCCGCGATCAGCGCGTCGAGTGCGGGCACCGAGAAGTCGGGCGTGCCGAGAAAGGCGAGCCTCACCGCGCCCGCCCTCCGCTGCGCACCAGCTTGCGGTAGCGCTCGAAGAGCCGCTTGCGCCGCATCTCGCCCAGGCGATCCGCGTAGAGCCGGCCGTCGAGATGGTCGATCTGGTGCTGCACGCTGCGCGCGGCGAGGCCCTGGAGAAAGCGCTCCTCCGGCCCGTCCTCGCCGAGGAACCCGACGCGCACCGAAGCCGGCCGGGTCACCTGCTCGGAGACGCCCGGCAGACAGGGGCTCGCCTCGGTGCGCGCCTCGGTCTCGGGCGAGACCCACAGCAGCTCCGGGTTGGCGAGGCGCATCGGCCGCATCGCGGTGGCCGTTGGGTCGACGATCGCGAGCCGGAGCCCGATCCCGAGCTGTGGCGCCGCCAGGCCCACCCCGCGAAAGCCGCGCATTGCGGCGACCATCTCGTCCCACACCGCGCGGACCGCGTCGTCCACCGTCGCGACCGGCTCGGCGCGCGCCTTGAGCCGCGGATCGGGCCAGCGCAGGATCGCCCGCGGCCAGGTGGGCGCCGGGACCGCGCCGGGATCCTCGCCCTCGGCGGCCACCGCGCTCAGCTCGCCCGCGCGCGCTCGCGCTTCAGCTTCTTCATCTTGCTGGTGATGAGCTGGCGCCGCATGGGCCCGAGATAGTCGATGAAGAGTTTGCCGTTCAGGTGGTCGATCTCGTGCTGCACGCAGGTCGAGCGCAGCCCGTCGAAGTCGCGCGTCACCTCGGCGCCCGTCCGGTCGGTGAATCGCACGGTGACGGCGATCGGCCGGGTCACATCGGCGTACTGGTCGGGCACCGAGAGGCAGCCCTCGTTGTAGACGCGCGTCTCCACCGAAGCGGCGGTGACCTCGGGGTTGATCAGCACCAGCGGGTCGGGCGCGTCGCCCTCCTCCGTGTTGGCGCAGTCGATCACCACGAGGCGTGCATCGACGCCCACCTGGGGGGCTGCGAGGCCGATCCCGGGGGCGGCGTACATCGTGGCAAACATGTCCTCGATCAGCCGCTCGAGCGCCGCATCGATCTCGCCGACCGGGGCGCAGACCTTGCGGAGCCGGGGGTCCGGATGGATGAGGATCGGCAGCTGCATGCGGGTGATTAAGGCGCGTGCGCGAGCCCGGTCAATGCTTCTGGCCGTCGAGATTGACCCAGACACCGCGCGCGCGCACGGCCTCGTAGACGGCACGGTCCTCGGCGGTCAGCGCGTCGAGCCGGGCCGCGAGCTCGGGCGGCAGCGGCGGCGGCGTGGTCGGCGCGCGGTTGAGCTCGGGGAGCGGGCCGGAGGCGCCGAGGAGCCCGCCGAGCACCTCGAGGAACGCGTCGAGCCGGTCGAGCGTGCCGACGACGAAGGGCGTGCGCTGGAGCCGCGCAAGCGTCGGCCGCGCGCGCCGCCAACCGCTGAGGTAGTGGCATTGGAGGTTTCGCGAGCGCCGGACGAATTTCACGTCCCGCTCCAGCGCCTCGGCGAGCGTGCCGCCTGTGGCCCAGCCATGCCCCGGCAGCCGGTTCACATGCTCGAAATGCGAGACCAGCGCCGCCACCGGCTCGCGCATCACGGCGGCGTAGATCCTCGGCGGGCGCGTCAGCGCCGTCAGCGGCCGCAGGGGCCGCCGCCTGCGCCAGGCGAGGCCCCAATGCGCCTCGGCAAACGGGATATGCCCGCCGATCACGCGCAGGTGCCGGATCTCGTCGCCGCCCAGCTCGGCGAAGGACGGCCGCCCGGGCCCGGGCCAGTAAAGCGCCTCCGCCCCCACCGCACCGCGCAGCCACTCCCGCAGCGAGGTGCCCGCCGTCCGCGGGATGTGGATCACGAAGATCTGACGCGGATCCTCCGCCGCGCGTGCGCGCTCCATCGGGCACTCCTTAGGGCCGGGCGGGGCGAGCCTATGGCGCACGCCAACCCCGAGGGAAGAGCGCGCTCCGGAATTGACCGCGCCTCCGCCACACCCTAGGCTCCAGCGCAACAATCTTTCGCATATCGCCCCAGGCGTCAGAGGACCAACCCGATGAGCTTCACCGTCCAGCCTGCGCCCCCCGCGCGCCCCAATCGCTGCCAGCTCTTCGGCCCCGGCTCGCGCCCCTCGATCTTCGAGAAGATGGCGGCCTCGGCGGCGGATGTGATCAATCTCGACCTCGAGGACGCCGTCGCGCCCGATGACAAGATCGAGGCGCGCAAGAACATCATCCAGGCGATCAACGACATCGACTGGGGGACCAAGACCCTCTCGGTGCGGATCAACGGCCTCGACACGCACTACTGGGTGCGCGACGTCGTCGACCTGATGGAGCAGACGAACGGCCGGCTCGATCTGATCATGATCCCCAAGGCCGGCAACGCCAAGGACGTCTATGCGGTCGACGCCATGGTCTCGGCGATCGAGCAGGAAAAGGGCCGCGAGAAGCGCCTCGGCCTCGAGGTGATCATCGAGACCGCCGCGGGCCTAGCGCATGTCGAGGAGATCGCCGCCGCCTCGCCGCGGATGCAGGCGATGAGCATCGGCCCGGCCGACTACGCCGCCTTCATGGGGATGCAGACCACCGCAATCGGCGGCACGCAGGCGACCTACTACATGATCGAGGACCCCAAGGAGGGCGACGCCCCCCGCGCGATCCACTACGCCGATCCCTGGCACCACCCGACGGTTGCGATCGTCGCCGCCTGCCGCACGCACGGGGTGCTGCCGGTCGACGGGCCGTTCGGCGATTTCTCCGACCCCGAGGGGTTTCGGGCGCAGGCGCTGCGGTCGGCAACGCTCGGGATGGTCGGCAAATGGGCGATCCATCCGAGCCAG
>CAYORO010000192.1:0-7451 GCA_964406355.1 uncultured Limibaculum sp. | reverse complement strand
GGGGCCGTGCCCGATCCGGTGCGCGCCGCCCGGCTCGCCGAGGCCGCGGGCGCCGACGGCATCACCGCGCATCTGCGCGAGGACCGGCGCCACATCTCCGACGAGGACATCGCGCGGCTGATGGCGGCGATCGAGCGCCCGCTCAATTTCGAGATGGCCGCCACCGACGAGATGCAGGCGATCGCGCTCCGCCACCGGCCCCACGCCGTCTGCATCGTGCCCGAGCGGCGCGAGGAACGCACCACCGAGGGCGGGCTCGAGGTCGCGGCCGACGAGAACCGCCTCGCGCATTTCATCGCGCCGCTGCGCGATGCCGGCTGCCGGGTCTCGATCTTCATCGCCGCCGATCAGCGCCAGATCGAGGCGGCGGCGCGGATCGGCGCGGCGGTGGTCGAGCTCCACACCGGCAGCTATTGCGAGGCGGCGGCTGAGGGCGACGACGTGGCGCGCGACGCCGAGCTCGGCCGGCTCCGCGACATGGCGGCCTTCGCCCATGAGCGCGGGCTCGAGGTGCATGCAGGCCACGGCCTCTCCTACGAGACCGTCAAGCCGATCGCCGCGCTGCCCGAGGTGGTCGAGCTCAATATCGGCCATTTCCTCGTCGGCGAGGCGATCTTCGTGGGCCTCGACGCCGCCATCCGCGAGATGCGCGGCCTGATGGACGAGGCCCGCACCGACGCCTTCGGCGCAGACCTTGGTCAGGGTGCGACGTGACCCTCTTTCTGATCGGCTGGCTCACATTCGTGATCACAGCGGCGACGCCCGGCCCCTCGACGCTCGCCATCATGGCCACCTCGCTCGCCCATGGCAGGCGGGCCGGGCTCCTCTTCGCCCTCGGGGTCTGCGCGGGATCGGTCTTCTGGGGGATGGTCGCGGCCCTTGGGCTCGGCACCCTTCTCGCCAATGTCGCCTGGGCGCTCGGCGCGCTCAAGATCGCCGGGGGTCTCTATCTACTCTGGCTCGCGTGGAAGGCGGCGCGCTCGGCCATGGGCCCGGATCGGCCGGCGGTGCCCCCGGCACAGGGACAGCTGATGCGCGCCGGTGCAGCGCTGCACCTCACCAACCCGAAGGCCGTGCTCGGCTGGTCGGCAGTCATCGCGATCGGTCTGCCGCCGGGCGCGGGAGCCGGCTACATCACCGTGCTGCTCGTCGGGTGCGCGGCCCTCGCCCTCGCCGTCAACCTCGGCTACGCGTTCGCGTTCTCGGCGGCTCCGCTCGCCGCCGCCTACCGCCGCGCGCGACGGGCCATCGACGCGACCGTCGCGGGCCTGTTCGCGGTCACGGGCATCGGCCTTCTCGCGTGGCGAGCATGATCATCGGGATCGGGGCGGATCTCGCCGATATCCGGCGGATCGAGCGCACGCTGGCGCGCTTCGGCGAGCGCTTCACCCGTCGCGTCTTCACCGAGGTGGAGCGGCAAAAGTCCGACCGCCGGCGCGAGCGCGCGGCCTCCTATGCCAAGCGGTGGGCCGCCAAGGAGGCCTGTTCCAAGGCGCTCGGCTCGGGGCTGCGCATGGGCGTCGCCTGGGCCGAGATGGGCGTGGTCAACCTCCCCTCGGGCCAGCCCACGCTGCGCCTGACGGGCGGTGCGGCGCGGCGCCTCGACAGCCTGGTGCCCGACGGCCACAAACCGCGCATCCACCTGACGATCACCGACGACCACCCCTATGCCCAGGCCTTCGTCGTCATCGAGGCGGTGCCGATGAGCCAGCGGGCGTCGGAGCGCTGATCCCACGAGAGACGGCCGGCGGCTGAGCCAACGGTGGGCGCGGCTTGACAGGCTTCCGGCTGGGCGTCACTTACCCCCGTTGAGCCCGCGCCCCGGAGAGGGCCTGTCACAGAGCCCACGAGCGTCCCGGCGCCTCACCGCGTCGTGCGCGCGCCCCGGAGATCCAGCCCACCATGGCCAAGACCGCGACCAAGAAGTCGGACGGCATCCTTGAGACGATAAAGACGGTCTTCTGGGCCCTGCTGATCGCGGGCGCATTCCGCACCATCTTGTTCCAGCCGTTTTCGATACCATCGGGCTCGATGAAGCCTGAACTTCTGATCGGCGACTATCTCTTTGTGTCGAAGTTCGCCTATGGCTACTCGCGCTATTCGCTTCCCTTCTCGCCTGACTGGCCATGGCTGTTCGACGGCGACAGGCTTCTGCCCGGTGATCCCGAGCGCGGCGACGTGGTGGTGTTCAAGCATCCCCGCTACGACGCCTGCTCGCAGGGCGCGTTCGAACAGATCTCGGATTTCGCGCTGCGCCTCGCACAACTGCGCACACGCCCGACCACCGATGACTGCATCGACTATGTGAAGCGCGTGGTCGGGCTGCCGGGCGACACCGTGCAGATGGTCGGCGGCATCCTCCACATCAACGGCGAGCCGGTCCCGACCGAGCGGATCGACGATTTCGTCGAGCCGCGGATCGCGCTCGGCTCGCCGCCGAGCCTGCCCCGCTGCATCAACGGGCCGGTGGTGCGCGGCGGGCCCTGCGCCAAGGAGCAGTATGTGGAGACGCTGCCCGGCGGGCGGCGCCACGCGGTGCTCAACATCGAGGGCCCGCCCGGCGACGCCCCCGGCCGCTTCGTCTCGCAGGCCGACGAGACCCCGCTGTTCACCGTGCCCGAGGGGCATTTCTTCTTTATGGGCGACAATCGCGACAACTCGGTCGACAGTCGGTTTCAGGACGGCGTCGGTGTCGTGCCGTTCGAGAACCTGATCGGTCGGGCGGACATCATCGTGCTGTCGTCCGAGGGCGCGTTCTGGGAGCTTTGGAACTGGCGGTTCGACCGATTCTTCAAGCTCATCAGCTGATGCGGGCGCGGGCTGGCGGCGCGGCTGTCGACCCGGGACGGCGGGCGTGAGCGCGGAGCGGCACCGCCCGGCCGGGCTGTCCCGGCTCGCCGAGCGGCTCGGCCATCGGTTCGCGCGCCCCGATCTCCTCGACGAAGCGCTGACCCATGCCTCGGCCGCGGGCGCGGCCTGGCCGGACAACCAGCGGCTGGAGTTCCTCGGCGACCGGGTGCTCGGGCTCATCGTCGCCGAGGCGCTGATGGAGGCGCATCCCGACGCGACCGAGGGCAGCCTCGCGCCTCGATACAATGCGCTCGTGCGCCGCGAGACGCTGGCCGAGATTGCAGCCGAGGTCGAGCTCGGCGAGCAGCTCCGCCTCGGGCGATCGGAGGCCACCTCGGGCGGGCGGCGCAAGGCTGCGATCCTGGCCGATGCGATGGAGGCGGCAATCGCGGCGGTCTATCTCGATGGCGGACTGGAGGCGGCCCGCGACATGGTCCGACGCCATTGGGCCGAGCGCATCGCCGCGCAGGAGCAGGCGCCGATGGACGCCAAGACCCGGCTCCAGGAATGGGCGCAGGCGCGCGGCCTGACCCCGCCCGACTACCGCCTGCTCAACCGCAGCGGGCCCGACCATGCTCCGCGCTTCACGGTGGAGGCGGCGCTCGCGACCGGCGCACGGGCCGAAGGAACGGCGTCGTCGAAGAAGCAGGCCGAGCAGGCGGCGGCCGCGGCGCTTCTCGGAGCGATCATGCGCGAGGTGGGCCCGTGAGCGAGGCACCCTGCGAGACGCCGCGCTGCGGCTTCGTCGCCCTGATCGGCGAGCCGAATGCCGGCAAGTCGAGCCTGCTCAACCGGCTGGTCGGCACGAAAGTCTCGATCGTGACCCACAAGGTGCAGACGACGCGGGGGCGCATCCGCGGCGTCGCGATCGTGGACGACGCACAGGTGGTCTTCGTCGACACGCCGGGGCTCTTTCGCCCGCGCCGGCGGCTCGACCGCGCGATGGTCGCGGCGGCCTGGGCGGGCGCGGGCGATGCCGATGCGGTTGTGCTGCTGGTCGAGGCGCATCGCGGGCTGACCGAGGGCGTCGCCGAGATCCTCGAGCGGCTCGGCGAGCTGGCCGAGGGTCGGCCGGTGGCGCTCGCGATCAACAAGATCGACCGGGTGAAGCGCGACCGGCTGCTGCCGCTCTCGGCCGAGCTCAATGCGGCGCACGGCTTCGAGGCGACGTTTCTCGTCTCGGCGCTCACGGGCGATGGCTGCGCGGATCTCGCGGGCTGGCTCGGCGCGCGGATGCCCGTGGGGCCGTGGCACTATCCCGAAGACCAGGTGGCCGATCTGCCGCTCCGGATGCTCGCCGCCGAGATCACGCGGGAGAAACTGATGCTGCGGCTCCATGAAGAGCTGCCCTATCAGATGACGGTGGAGACCGAGAGCTGGACCGAGCGGCCGGACGGCTCGGCGCGGATCGACCAGGTGGTCTATGTGGCGCGCGACGGGCACAAGGGGATCGTGCTGGGAGCCAAGGGCCAGACGATCAAGGCGATCGGCTCGGAGGCGCGGGCGGAGATTGCCGAGGCGGTCGGGCATCCGGTGCATCTTTTCGTGCAGGTGAAGGTGCGGCCGGGCTGGCTCGAGGAGCCGGCGCGGTATCGGGAGATGGGGCTCGATTTCTCCGATGGGTGAGCGGGCGGCAGAGCGGGGCACGGGCCCGGGGCGGCCTGCCGGCCCCACCCACCCGGGCAAGCCGTGTCGCCAGGCCAGAGGTCACGCCCCCCATCGGCCGGCAGGCCGCCCCGGGCCGCGCGAGAGGGCGGGCGAGTGATCCGGCTGGCGAGCCATGTCTGGGTCTCGGCCTATCTCGCGCGGCTCGGGATCGAGGGGATCCCGGCGCATCTCGTGCGGCGCGGCGACGCCACAGCCGGTGCAATCGCGGTAAAGCTCGCCTTTCTCGACGGGACCGCCACATTGTTTACCCGGTATTTGGGCTCGGACGGCCAGGGTCGCTGGACGGCGCAGCTCGCGCGCGGGCCGGAGGCCGAGATCGATGCGGCGATCCAGCGTGAGCGGCGGCGCGACCCCGATCTCTGGGTGATCGAGGTCGAGGACAGGCAGGGGCGTCATCGGCTCGACGCCCTCGACGGGATGGCGGAGGGTGCCGAGCCCCCGCTGGGCGATGGCTGACGGTGGGAACGGGTGATGGACTGGCGGGACGAAGGGCTTCTGCTGAGCGTGCGGCGCCATGGCGAGACCGGCGCGGTGATCGAGGCGCTGACCGCCGAGCACGGGCGCCATTCGGGCCTGGTGATGGGGGGCAGCGGGGTCAAGCTCTCCAGCGTGCTGCAGCCGGGCGCAACGCTCCAGCTCGACTGGCGGGCCCGGCTCGAGGATCACCTCGGCGTCTACCGGGTCGAGCCGCTGCGCTCGCGCGCCGCGCCGATCATGGCCGATCGCGGCCGGCTGGCGGGCCTCAACGCGATGGCCGCGATGATCCTGACAATGGTGGCCGAGCGCGAGCCCGACCCGACGCTCTATGCCAACACCACCGCGATGGCCGAGGCGCTGGCGGACGAGGCCCCGCGCTGGCCCGCGACCTATGCGCAGTGGGAGCTCGCACTCCTCGCCTCGCTCGGCTTCGGGCTCGATCTCACGCGCTGCGCGGCGACGGGGCTGCGCTCGGATCTCGGCTTCGTCTCGCCGCGCACGGGCCGCGCGGTCTCGCGCACCGCAGGGGCGGCCTGGGCCGACAAGCTGTTGCCGCTGCCGGCCTTCCTGATCGGGCGCGGCCCCGTGAATATGGGGGCTGTGCGCGAGGCGCTGCGGCTGACAGGCTATTTCTTCGAGACCTGGCTGATGCCGGCCTTCGCGCAGGACACCTTGCCGGCCGCGCGGGGCCGGCTGCTCGAGGTCTTTGACAAGATGGAGCTGCCGCCCGAGGCGCCCGAGCCCGAAGAGCGGGACGACGAGGCGGACTATCTGGCACGGATGGGCGAGACGCGGGTGATCCTGATCCCCGGGGGCTGATCCGCCGCGGATCACGGAGGGGATCACGGAGGGGATCACGGAGAGGACCAAGCGGCCGGGCTGGCGCCGCCCGCGCCGCTCGGCTATGGGCGCGAGCGGGCGATGACGCGCCCGCGACCCCGGAGACGCCCGCCGATGCCCGCCGCCCGCCCGATCTCCCTGATGTCGCGCCTTCGCGAGGGGCTGGTCTGGCGCCTGGTGGCCGACAGCGCCTGGGAGCATCGCCGCGCCTATGCAGCCGCCTTTGCGCTGATGGCCGTGGTCGCGCTGATGGGGGGCGCGATCGCGCTGACCGTCGAGCAGGTGACCGACGAAGTGTTCTTCGCGCGCAACGCCGAGGCGCTGCCGCTCGTCGCGGGCTGGGTGGCGGCGATCTTCGTCCTGCGCGGAGGGGCGATGTATGGCCAGTCGGTGATCCTCGGGCGAATCGGCAACCGCATCGTCGCCCGGCTGCAGGCGCGGGCCTATGCTCATCTCCTGGCCGAGGGGCTGGCGCTCGACGGCTCGGAGACCTCGGGCGAGCTCGCCACCCGGATCACCCACAACGCCGCCGCCGCGCGCGCCGCGCTCCAGCTGCTCGCGACCCGGCTCGGCGTCGATCTGCTCTCGGTCCTCGTGCTCCTCGGCGTGATGCTCTGGCAGGACTGGCGGCTGACGCTCGTCGCGCTGATCGGCCTGCCGGCGATCCTCGGCGGCGTCTCGGCGCTGGTCTCCCGCGTCCGCCGGATCGCCCGGCGCGAGGTCACGCTCTATGCCCGCATCATCGCGGCGATGAACGAGACCGCGGCGGGGGCGCGGATCGTGGCCGCCTTCGGGCTCGAGGCCCGGATGGAGGCGCGCATGGGCGCGGCGATCCACGGCGTGCGCGCCGAGGCCGACCGCATCACCGTGCTCCAGGGGCTCGTCAACCCGCTGATGGAGACGACCGCCGGCCTCGCCGCCGCGGGCGTGATCCTCTATGGCGGCTGGCGGGTGGTGCATGAGGGTATGGCGGTCGGCGTCTTCTTCTCCTTCCTCACCGCGCTGATGATGGCCGGAGACCCCGCGCGCCGGCTCGCCCAGCTCCATGTCGCGCTTCGCCAGCATCTCGCCGGTGTCGGGTTCCTCTATGCCCTGCTCGACCGGCGCGGCCCGGTGACCGACACCCCCTGCGCGCCCGCGCTCGATGTCGGCCGCGGCGAGATCCGCTTCGAGGGCGTGACGTTCCGCTATCCGGGTGCCGAGCGCGACGCGCTCTCGGGCCTCTCCTTCACCGCCGCTGCTGGGCGGATGACCGCGCTCGTCGGCCCCTCGGGCGGGGGCAAGTCGACCGTGCTCGGCCTTGTCGAGCGCTTCCACGACCCCCAGGGGGGGCGGATCCTGATCGACGGGCAGGAGATCCGCGCGGTCGCCCGGCCCTCGCTCCGCGCCGAGGTCGCGCTGGTGACGCAGGACACCTTCCTCTTCGACGCGACGCCGGCGGAGAACATCGCGATGGGCCGCCCCCATGCCTCGCGCGCCGAGATCGAGGCCGCCGCCCGTGCCGCGCATGCCCATGGCTTCGTCGAGGCGCTCGAAGCGGGCTACGACACGCCGCTGGGCGAGGGCGCCGCGCGGCTCTCGGGCGGCCAGCGCGCGCGCCTCGCGATCGCCCGGGC
>CAYORO010000191.1:0-7469 GCA_964406355.1 uncultured Limibaculum sp. | reverse complement strand
CGTTGCCGTCCATCTCGCCCGAGAGCAGCGCCTCGAGCTCCTTGGCGGCGGCCTGAGCCTTCAGCGCCGCCAGCGCATCCTCGGCCTCGGTGACGACAACCGGGTCGCCCTCAGCCTCGCCGAGCTCGATCAGCTCGCGATTGTCGTCGAGCGCGGTCTCGAGGGCGCGGTAGCCGTCGACGCTGTCGGCCAGGCGCTGGCGCTCGCGCATCACCTTCTGGGCGTTGGCCGGGTCGTTCCAGAGCGTCGGGTCCTCGGCGCGGGCGTTCATCTCCTCGAGCCGGTGGAGCGCGGTCTCCCACCCGATGCGCTGGCGGAGCAGCGCGAGCGATTTTTCGATCTCGCCGATGAGGCTTTGGGTCTCGGCCTTCATCCTGTCCTCCCCGGGTTTCGGCTCGAACCGGCTAGATAGCGACGCATGGGGCCCCGGTAAAGCGCGCCCCGGCTCGGCTCAGACCTGGCGGATCATCGTGGTCGCGCCGGAGAAGCCGAGGAGCGGGGCAAGCGGGCCCGTCCGCACCCGCCCCGTGGCGCGGAAGCCGAGGCGCTCGTAGAGCGCCATGGCGCGGGGGTTCTCGTCGATCACGTCGAGGCGCACCTCGCGGAGGCCCTGGCGCGCCGCCTCCGCGACCACCGCCTCGAGGAGCGCCTGCCCGATCCCCTGCCCCCGCGCGGCCTCGGCGACGGCGATGCCGTCTAGCAGCAGCCGGCCCGGTTCTATGGGACGGGCGAGCACCCCGAGCAGCGCCGAGCGCCAGGTCGCCCCGAGCAGGCCGTAGACCGTCCGGAGATCGGCCCAGCGATCGCCGAGAAAGGCACCCTCGGCGGTCTTTGTGCCCACGAGCCCGAGGAGCCGCCCCTCGCCCCCGAGCGCGACAATGGCCCGGCCCGGATCGATCGCCCGCTCGAGATAGCGCAACGCCTGCGGCTCGGGCGCGAGCACCCGCTCGAGCTTCCCCCGAAACGCCTCGAAAAAGAGCCGGGCCGCCACGGGCACCAGCGGCGAGGGCACCCCGCGGACGATCGTCACCTCTACCGTCATGGCAGGCTGGGTGCCGTCCTCAGTCCTCAGTAAAGCCCACCGGTGCCGAGCCCCACCGAGGCCGGTGCAGCGGGGCGCGGCGGCCGCGGCGCATCGCCCGCCAGCGCACCGGCCCCCGTCCGGCCCGTGGGAACGCCAGGGCGCGCCGGCCCGCCAAACGCATCGGCGCCGGTCTCGTAGGGGAGGTCCGGATCCTCGCCGAACTCCATCGGCAGCGCACTGATCCCGCCGGCGAAGAGCTCGTCATCGCTGGCGATCGCCCGCACAATCTCGAAGAACCCTGGCTCGGCACCGCGCTCATACATCTCGGTGATCACATTGGGCCCGGCCGCGTCATCCGGCAGGCGCGCACCGGTCTCGGCATCGATCTTCACGAGCACCGTCTCGCTCGGCCGCGGGGCGGAGAAGGGCGCCGGCTCATACCCCTGATCCTCGACCGCCTTCGCCATGAAGCGCCGGAAGACGGGGCCGCAGAGCGTGCCGCCATAGGCGCCCCGGCCCATCGGCGTCGGCTGGTCGTAGCCGATGAAGCAGCCGGCCACGAGCGTGTTGGTGAAGCCGACGAACCAGGCATCCTTGCTGTCGTTGGTCGTGCCGGTCTTGCCCGCCACGGGGAAGCCGAGCCCGCTGCCGACCGTCCGCGCCGCCGTGCCATAGTCGACCACGCCGCGCAGCATCTCGACGAGCTGGTGCGCGGTGATCGGGTTCATGATCTGGTTGCGCCGGTCGAACAGCATCGGCTCGGCGGCCGGGTCGTAGCGCGCCGCGTCGCAGCCCCGGCACTCGCGCGGGTCGTGGCGATAGAGCGTCTCGCCGTTGCGGTCCTGGATCCGGTCGATCACCGTCGGGCGCACCCGCCGCCCGCCATTGGCGAACATCCCATAGGCCGCGACCATCTCGTAGAGCGTCGTCTCGCCCGCGCCGAGCGCATAGGACAGGTGGTGCGGCATGTTCTCATAGACGCCGAAGCGCTCGGCATAGTCGGCGACCCGGTCCATCCCCACCGCCTGGGCGATCCGCACGGTCATCAGGTTGCGCGAGAAGACGAGGCCGTTGGAGAGCGGGGTCGGCCCGTAGAAGCCGCCCGAGGAGTTCTTCGGCTGCCAGGTCTGCCCGCCGGCACGGATCGTGACGGGCGCGTCCATCACGATGGTCGAGGGCGAATAGCCCGAGTCGAGCGCGGCGGCATAGACGAAGGGCTTGAAGGCCGAGCCCGGCTGGCGCTTGGCCTGGGTCGCGCGGTTGAAGACGCTCTCTTCGTAGGAGAAGCCGCCCTGGATCGCGAGCACCCGGCCGGTGCGCGCATCCATCGCCATGAAGGCGCCCTGGACGTCGGGGATCTGACGGAGCCGCCAGCCCTCGCCGTCCTCGGTGCGGCTGACCAGGACGACATCGCCCGGCTGCCAGAGATCGCGCGCGGTGCGGGGGCGCTCGGGGCGGCCCGCGGCGGTCTGGGTCTTGATCCAGCCCTCGGCGGCGCGGGTGAGCCGGCCCTCCGCGGGGCCGTCGGGGGCCTGGATGCCGATCTCGGCGCCCCTCTCGTCGACCTCGAGCACCACGGCCGGATGCCAGTCCGGGATGTCGCGCGGCACTGCGGCGGCGGCGAGTGCGGCCTGCCAGCCGACGGCCGCGATCTCGGTCGCCTCGAGCTGCGCGAGCGGCCCGCGCCAGGGCGCGCGCGCCCGGTCATAGGCCTCGAGCTCGGCCCGGAGCGCCTCGGCGGCGAGCGCCTGGAGCTCGGGGTCGATCGTCGCGCGGATCGTGAGGCCACCCTCGAAGAGCGCCTCCGAGCCCATCTCCTCGACCACCTGGCGGCGCACCTCGGAGGTGAAATAGTTCGGCCTGGTGGGCGCGAGCGGGTCCGGCGCATCCGCCTCGAGGATCGTCACCAGCGGCGCGTCCTTGGCGGCATCGGCCTCGGTCCGGCTCAGATGGCCGTTCTGCGCCATCTCCTCCAGCACATAGTTGCGCCGCTCGACCGCGCGGGCGCGGTTGCGCACGGGATGAAGCTCGGACGGCGCCTTGGGCAGCGCCGCAAGATAGGCCGCCTCGCCCGGCGTCACCTCCTCGAGCGCCTTGCCGAAATAGTTGCGCGCCGCCGCCGCCACGCCATAGGCCCGCGCGCCGAGGAAGATCTCGTTGAGATAGAGCTCGAGGATGTGGTCCTTGCTCAGCGCGCCGTCGATCCGCACCGCCAGGATCATCTCCTTGATCTTGCGCTCAATCTCGCGGTCGCGCTCGAGGAGGAAGTTCTTCATCACCTGCTGCGTGATCGTCGAGGCGCCGGCAAGGCGCACGGGCCGCCCTTCGACCTTGGCCATCACATAGCGGGTGATCGCCTTGACAATGCCGAGCGCGTCGATCCCGGGATGGTCATAGAAGTTCTTGTCCTCGGCCGAGATGAAGGCGTTCTTCACCAGCGGCGGGATCTCCTCGATCGGCGCGAAAACCCGTCGCTCGCGGGCAAACTCGGCAATCACCCGCCCCTCGCCCGAATAGACGCGGGAGAGCATGGCCGGCTGATAGTCCACCAGCTCGTCATGGTCGGGCAGGTTGGCGCCGTAGACCCGCACCACCGCCGCCACCGCAACGAGGCCGAAGACCCCGGCAATCGCTGCGTTCGACACCACGAGGGCGATCAGGCGGATCATCGGCGTCCTCCTCGGCTGCACACGGACGGCACGGGCGCGATACCGTCTCGTCCCTTCCGGATACCGCATCAGCGCGAGGGCAGGAAGCCCGGGCTCGCAACCTTGGTCCAGGCGAGGATGCCCTCGACGATGCCGCCGATGGTCTCGTCGCGCCAGGCGGGATCGGCGAAACGGTGGCGATCCCGCGCGCTCGAGAGAAACCCGAGCTCGACCAGGACCGAGGGGAGGTCGGGCGCCTTGAGCACGAAGAAATTACCGCGCCGGTGCGGGCGCGTGTTCAACAGCTCCACCCGCCCCTCGAGCTCCGCGATCAACGCATCGGCGAGCTTGATCGATTCGTTGATGCTGCCACGGCGGGCGAGCTCGATCAGGAGGCGCGTCACGTCGTCCTCGGCGCCCGCGAGATTGGCCCCCGCCAGCACGTCCGAGCGGTTCTCGCGGGCGGCGAAGGCGTCGGCGGCGTCGTCGGTGCCGACCCGCGAGAGAGTGTAGACGCTCAGCCCGTCGGCGCCCCCGCTCGCGAGCTTGTCGGCATGGATCGAGAGCATCAGATGGGCGCCGACGCTGCGGGCGAACTGGACCCGGCCCCGGAGCGGCACGAAGACGTCCGCGTCGCGGGTCATCACGACGACGAACCCATCCTGCGCCGCGATCGCCTCGGCCAGTTCCTTGCTGAAGGCCAGCACCAGATGCTTCTCGAGGAGCCCCTCGACCGAGGCGCCCGGGTCGATCCCGCCATGGCCCGGGTCGATCACCACGAGGATGTCCCCGGCCCCGGGCTTGGCGAGGCGGCGTGTGGGATCGGGGCGCCAGAGCGCGGCCTCGGGCCATCCGGCAGTGGCGGCGAACTCGTCCGGCGAGGTCGGCACGAGCAGCATCTCGAAGCGCCACCCCCCGCCAGCGGGACGGCTCGCCGCGCGCGCGACCCGGAACGGGCGCGCGAGATCGAGGACGATCCGGCCGAGCTCGTGCGTGAACAGCCCGTGGCGAAGCGCGGCGATCCCCTCCGGCAGGGCGGGCGTGCCGGCCCCCCAGGTGAACGGCGTGAGGTCGAGCACCACGCGCTCGGGCCCGGTCAGCGTGAAGAGCGTGGGCAGCGGCTCGCGGTTGGCGACAATCGCAATCTCAAGGCCGGGCCCCTGCCCCGTCGGCACCACGCGCGCCTCGACGCCGCGGATCTCGAGCGGCGGCCGCTCGGCGGCCTCGGCAGGCGCCGCGACGCTCCCGCCGAGCCCGAGGATGAGCCCGAAGACCCCGAAAACGACGAGAACGAGCGCCGCAGCGGCGGCGATCAGTCGGATCAACATGCGGGCACCTCTGCTCGATCTTGTATCTGCCCCTGGTCTGACCCCAACTTATCAGGGTTGGTCGTTTGGCAAAATCCGAATTGTCATCGACGCCACCCCTTGATAAGGGACGAGACAGGCTAGGACGACGGGCCATGGCGGGAAGACGGTCGGGCTCGCCCGACGCCCCCCGACAGGCGCGCCATCTCGCGGGTCGTCCGGTCATCACAGCTGTCGTTCGCGCCGGTCCATGCCGGGACGTGTCGACCCTGACCTTGCGCGCCGTTGCGTGCGCAGCTGCACCTGCCGCCCTGCGCGGCACCACGAGGAAGCCGCGATGCACGCGCCCCGCATTGTGACGCGCCAGACCGATTGGGCCGGGTTCCGGCCCGCCGGCGGCGCGGACAGGACGGCCGGCGCGCAGGCATTCGCCCCAATGTTCAGACAACGCCGCGAGCGAGGCCCATGGGTCATGTCGCTCGGCGGCGTTCGGGAGTTCCATGTCCAAGAAGATGCTCATCGACGCCACACACCCGGAAGAGACCCGGGTTGTCGTGGTCGACGGTCACAAGGTCGAAGATTTTGACTTCGAGTCCATCAACAAACGCCAACTCGCCGGCAATATCTATCTGGCAAAGGTCACGCGCGTAGAGCCGTCGCTGCAGGCGGCTTTTGTCGAATACGGCGGCAATCGGCACGGGTTTCTGGCATTTCCGGAGATCCATCCGGATTATTACCAGATCCCGGTGGCCGACCGTGAGGCACTCCTCGCCGAGGAGGAGCGCGCGGCCCGGGCCGAGGCCCATGCCGAGGACGAGGCCGGCGAGCGCCCCGCCCGCCGGAGTCGGAGCGCGCGCAAGGAGCGCGAGCCCGAGGCGGCCGCAGCCGAGACGACTGAGACGGTCGCCGACGCGGAGGGTGGTTCGACCACCGAGCCGCGAGATCGCCGCTCGCGCCGCCGCCGTCGGGGCGGTCGTGCGGAGGCTGGCGTCGCCGGGCTCGAGGTGATCGATCTCGGGCAGGATGTCGCCGAGGCCGAGGGGTTTGGCGCGCCCGCCAGCGTGCCGCGCGGCCTCGAGATCGCAGACCCCGAAGGCGAGGGCGAGCCGGCACCGGCAGAAGCGGCCGCGATTGAGGCCGAGGCCGAGGCCGAGACGCTGCCGACCGTCGAGGTGGAGGTCTCCTCCAACCCGAGCGCGACGGACGAGGTCCCCGAGCCCGACCCCGAGCCCGACACCGGACCCCACACCGCAGCGGAGACTGCGGCCGAGCCCCTGCCGGTCACCGAGACCGCAGAGCCGGACGCCGCCGAGGCTCAAACCGCGGTGGAGGACGACACGGCGGCCGCGGCAATCGACACCGACGCTACGGAGGCCGAGGCTGCTCCGGAGCTTGTCGCCGAGTCTCCGGCCGAGGAAACCACGGTCGCAGCGGAGGAGCCGTCGCCAGCCGAGGACAGCGCCGACGCTGCCGAGGGCGAGCCGACGGCGGATGTCGAGGCCGATCCCGTCGCCGCTCCCGCCGCCGCACCTGTCGCCGCTCCCGTCGTCGAGGGTGCCGACCCAGACAGCCCCGGCGAGACCGACGGCGGCACGGAGGAGCCCGACGACCCGAGCGGTGGCTCGGGGCCGCGCAGCATGGCCGAGGCGACCGGTCTCGAGGACGAGACCCTGACCGAGGACATCCCGGCGGAGGGCGACAAGGCGCCAGGCGATGCGGCCCCCGACGCCGACGCGGCGAAGGCGGACCAGACCGAGAAGACCGAACAGACCGAGGAGAAGCCCAAGCGCTCGCGCGGCGGGCGCGGACGGCGGGGCGGATCGAAGGACAAGGACACCGAGGCCAAGGACGCCAAGGACAAGACCGCGAAGGACAAGGACGCCAAGTCCAAGGACGATGCGCCGAGATCCAGGGGCCGCTCGCGTGCCAAGGCCAAGGAGGCCGAGGAGGACGACGCCGTCGCCACCGAGGAGATCGAGCAGGCCGGCGCCGAGGACCCGCGCGAGGAGATCCTCGAGCGCGAGCGGTTCCTGCGCCGGCGCCGCTACAAGATCCAGGACGTGATCAAGGTCCGCCAGATCATGCTCGTCCAGGTCGTCAAGGAGGAGCGAGGCAACAAGGGGGCCGCGCTGACCACCTATCTCTCGCTCGCCGGGCGCTACTGCGTGCTGATGCCCAACACCGCGCGCGGCGGCGGGATCTCCCGCAAGATCACCAACGCGACCGACCGCAAGCGCCTGCGCGAGGTGGTCGACGCGCTCGATGTGCCGCGCGGCATGGGGCTGATCGTGCGCACCGCCGGCGCCGAGCGCACCAAGCCCGAGATCAAGCGCGACTACGAGTTCCTGCTGCGCCAGTGGGAGCAGATCCGCGAGCTCACCCTCAAGTCGATCGCGCCCTGCCTGATCTACGAGGAGGGCTCGCTGATCAAGCGCTCGATCCGCGACATCTACTCGAAGGACATCGAGCAGGTGCTGGTCGAGGGCGAGG
>CAYORO010000190.1:0-7504 GCA_964406355.1 uncultured Limibaculum sp. | reverse complement strand
ATACGGGCGCAACCGGATCGCGGAGGGCAAGCTGCCGATCTGCGCCGAGATGTGCTCGACCAAGGCGCTCCTCGCCGGTGACGGCGACGACGTGGCCGACATCTACCGCGAGCGCGTCGTCGCCCGCGGCTTCGGGTCGGGCGCCTGGGGCTGGGGCACCGCCTACGATCAGAAGGCCAACTGAGGCCGCTCCGAGGGGTGCCCCGCGCGGGCGCCCCTCGTCACCGCCCTTCGGCCACTGCCCGAACTCCGCTCTTTACAGGTCGGTTGTCGCGCCCCTAAGCGTGGGCCCAGTGGTCGGGCCTAGGGTATCGCATGGCGGAAAAACTGTCCTTGCCGGTCCGGTTCCTCGCGCCGGAGGATCTCTGGCCGCCGCCCCCGCCGGACGGATATGCCCGGATCGACCAGCAGCACATTCTCGAGAACAACAGCGGCGGGGCCCAGTCCTGGATCATCCAGGCTGAGTACTTTCTCAGATGCTTTGGCCACGAGTGCCATCTGGCCACCGAAGCCCATCCGGACTACGTCAATATCTCGCACCCTGATATTCTGGGTCTCAAGGCAAGACCGGCGGATTGCTTTATCCTGCTGTGCCGGGCGGATCGGCCTTACCAGCATTCGGCGGATTTTCTCTTCGAGCAGTTCCCCGAGACCGGGCAGCATCCGCGCTCGGCCTTCGTTCACAACTGGCCGCAGCCCGGCCTGATCCCGCGCGATTCGGGGCGCGGGACCGAGGTGCGGACCATCTCCTTCAAGGGGCATCCGCTCAATCTCGAGCCCTGGCTGAAGGATGAGCGTTTTCTTCGGGATATGGAGCAGCGCGGCATCTCGTTCGAAGATGCGTCAGGTGTCGGCGTCGAAGCGCGCAAGGCCTGGGCCGACTACTCGCAGACCGATATCTTGGTCGCCGTGCGCAACCTCACACGCTACAACGCGCGGAACAAGCCCGCCAACAAGCTGACGAATGCATGGCTGGCCGGGGTGCCGGCGATTCTCGGCCCCGAACCCGCCTTCCAGACCCTCCGCCGCTCCGACCTCGACTATATCGAGGTGTCCACCTATGCCGAGGCCCTGAGGGCGATCGATCGGCTGATCGAGCAGCCCGATCTCTACGAGCGCATGGTCCGCAACGGGCTCGAGCGTGCCCCCGCCTACACCCAGGAGAGCATGGTCGCGCGCTGGGTCGAGCTCTTGAACGGTCCGGTCAGGACGGCCTTCGAGCAGTGGCGCCGCCGCAACCCCACCCTCCGCCGCCTGTCCCGCTGGGCGAGACTCGGCCTGGACCAGGTCGAGCGCCGGATCTGGCAATACCGGATTCGCAACGGCCCGCGCATCCTCGACCCTGAGACATAGAGCTGCGGTCGGCGAACCGTTGGCGGATGGCGGTCACGAGCACACCTCCGACCGTTGCCGGGCCGGCGCCCCTCAGGCCCCGCCAATCGCACGCCGCAGGCGGGGTTTTCCGCGGACGGGCCATGCGCCCGGTGGCCGCGCCCGCAGCGTGCGCCCTCCGATGCAAAGCGGTACCGCTTGACACCCCCGGGCCGGCCTCGCACCATCGGACAAAAAGGTGCCTTGGGAGGACATCGCATGCAGACCCGGCCAAGCGCGGCGAGCCTGATCGTCGTTGCCCTGGTCACGCTGCTCTTCGCGGCGATCGCGGGCAACGCGATCGCGCAGGAGCAGCCGGCCACGAGCCCCGAGCTCGCGACCAGCCCAGAGACCTCCCTCGAGGAGGTCATGAGCCAGACCACCCGCAGCGCCGGCGGCTCGGTCCGCCCGCCCGACAACGCGGTGGTGCCCGTCCCGATGGAGCCCGGCGAGGGCCGCGTGCGCGACCTCCAGGCCACCGGGCCGAAAAACCCGCTCGATCCGCTCGGAACCCGCGGGCTCAACTCCGACACCACGCTCTGGGGCGAGATCCGCGCCGGCGAGACATTCACAACGCAGGCCTCCAATCCGCAGTCCGCCTTCCTCGTGCAGGACGCCGGCATGCCCTGGCTCGAGCTGCGCGCCAAGGGCGGCCCGCTCCAGGTCTGGGGCGCCTGGTCGCTGGCCGGCATCTTCGCCGTGCTGGTGCTGTTCTACCTGATCCGCGGGCGCATCCGGATCGATCACGGCTTTTCCGGCCAGCTGATCGAGCGCTTCAAGGGCTGGGAGCGGTTCGGCCACTGGCTGCTTGCGGGCTCGTTCATCCTGCTCGCGATCACCGGGCTCAACCTGCTGTTCGGCAAGGACTACCTGATGCCGCTGATCGGCAAGGAGGGCTTCGCCACGCTGACCAATGCCGGCAAGTGGATCCACAACAACGTGGCCTGGGCATTCATGGTCGGGATCGTGTGGGTCTTCGTCGCCTGGGTGCTGCACAACCTGCCCTCGAAACATGATCTCATCTGGCTCGCCAAGGGCGGCGGGCTCTTCGTGAAGGGCGTCCATCCCCCCTCGCGGAAGTTCAACGCAGGCCAGAAGCTGATCTTCTGGAGCACGATCGTGCTCGGCGCCTCGATTTCGGCCTCGGGGCTCTCGCTGCTCTTCCCCTACGAGCTGCCGATGTTCGCCAAGACCTTCGAGATCCTGAACGCCTGGGGCATCTCCGAGCTGGTGGTGGGCGGTGCGCTGCCGACCAACCTCACGGCGATCGAGGAGATGCAGTACGCGCAGGTCTGGCACACCATCGTGGCGCTCGCGATGATCGTGATCATCGTCGCCCATATCTATATCGGCTCGGTGGGCATGCAGGGCGCCTTCGCCGCCATGGGATCGGGCCGGGTCGACCGCAACTGGGCGATCGAGCACCACAATCTCTGGGTCGAGGAGGAGGAGGCGCGCGCCCGCGCCGGCAAGCGCTCGGCCGTGGTGTCAACCGGAGCTGCGACGCCCGCCGAATGAGACGCCTGTCTGCCTGCTGTGTGGTCGCGCTCGCGGTCCTCGCGGGCTTTGCCGGCCCCGCCGTCTCGGGGGCCCTCCAGCTCGAGGGCCATGGCGGGCCGATCAAGGGGGTTGCGGTCTCGCCCGACGGGACCGCCGCCCTGACCGCGAGCTTCGACTATTCCGTCGGCCTCTGGTCGCTCCTGGGCGGCGACCGGGACGCCTGGGCCGAAGGGCACCTCGCGGCGGCCAACGCCGTCGCCTTCCACCCCGACGGCACGCAGTTCCTCTCGGCGGGCGACGATTTCGCGCTCATGCTCTGGGACCGCGCCACCGCCCGTCCGCTCCACCGTTTCGAGGGGCACCGGGGCAAGATCGTCGCGGTCGCCGTCGCACCCGACGGCCGCCACGCCGCCACCGCCGGCTGGGACGGCACCTGGGGGCTGTGGGATCTCGAGGCGCGCACCGGCCGTCTGGTCGAGGGACATCGCGGCCCGGTCAACGACGTCGCCTTCTCCGCCGATGGCGCGACGCTCTTCACCGCCTCCTATGACGGCACGATCCGCGCCTGGGACGTCGCCACGGCCGAGGAGCGCGCGACGCTCGTCTCCCACGGCTTCGGCGTCAACGTGCTCGCGCTCGACGCCGAGGGCGTCTGGCTCGCCTACGGCGCGGTCGACGGCGCCGTCCGGGCGATCGATCTCAGAACCCGCGCCGAGATCGCCGACCTCACCGCCGACCGCCGGCCGATCCTCGCGCTCGCCCGCAGCCCCTCGGGCGATCGCCTCGCGGTGGGGGACGGCGAGGGCCACATCATGGTGATCGAGACCGCGGGCTGGTCGATCACCCGGGATTTCCGCGCCGCGCTCCGTGGCCCGATCTGGGCGCTCGCCTGGGCGGGCGAGAGCCTGCTCGCGGGCGGGCTCGCCGACGAGGCCGCGCTCTGGCCCGTGGGCGACCCGGGCGCGGCCGAGGCGCTCTTCGCCGAGCGGCGCCATTTTCACCGTCCGCCCGAGGAGATGGGCAATGGCGAGCGCCAGTTCGTGCGCAAATGCGCCGTCTGCCACACCCTCACACCGGACAGCGGCCGGCGCGCGGGCCCGACGCTCTTCGGCATCTTCGGCCGTCCTGCCGGTAGCCTCGCGGGGTATCGCTATTCCGAGGCGCTCGCGGGCTCGGGCCTCGTCTGGACCGCCGAGACCATCGACCGCCTCTTCGCCGACGGGCCGGACCGTGTTACCCCCGGCTCCAAGATGCCGGTCCAGCGGATCGCCAAGCCGGAAGACCGCGCCGACCTCATCGCCTATCTGCGTGCCGAGACCGGTGGCCGCACCCCCAGTGGCACCCCGGACGGGAGTTCGACCGAATGAGAGCCTTTCTCCTCGCCATCCTGATCACCGCCGCCATCGCGGTCGGCGCCGACGCGATCCTGAGCCGCATCGGCTTCTCGGCGGCCGACACCGCCGCAGATTCCGGCTCGGTGCGCCTGCCCGCCCCCGCCGACTGACCCGCCGAGCCCGGGCCGAGCCCGCGTGCTGGCGCTCGCGCTTCTCCTCGACGCGGCCCTTGGCGAGCCCGACGCGCTGTGGCGGCGCGTCCCGCATCCTGTGGTGCTGATGGGCCGCCTCGTGAGCCTGCTTGACCACCGGCTCAACCGGGGCCGGCATCGCCGGGCGCGAGGCGTTTTGGCGCTCCTCCTCCTCCTCCTCGCCGTCGGCCTGCCGGCCTGGGCGCTCTCGGCACCGATCTTCGGCGGCGTGGTCGAGGTGGCCGGCGCGGCGATCCTCCTCGCCCATCGGAGCCTCCTCGACCATGTGGGCGCCGTCGCCGACGGGCTCGACCGCTCGCTCGCCGAGGGCCGGACGGCCGTCTCGATGATCGTCGGGCGCGACCCGGAGGCTCTCGACCAATCGGGCGTCGTCCGCGCCGCGCTCGAATCGGCGGCCGAGAACTTCTCGGACGGCGTCGTCGCGCCCGCCTTCTGGTTCGCGGTGGCGGGGCTGCCGGGCATCGCCCTCTACAAGGCGATCAACACGGCCGACTCGATGATCGGCCACCGCACCGAGCGCCACGGCGCCTTCGGCTGGGCCTCTGCCCGGCTCGACGATCTGGTCAACCTCGTGCCCGCGCGCCTCTCGGGCCTGATGCTCGCCGCGGCCGGCGGGGGCCTGCGTGCGGCCCGCGTGATGTGGCGCGACGCGCGCCTCCACCGCTCGCCCAATGCCGGCTGGCCCGAGGCCGCCTTTGCCGCGAGCCTCGGTGTCGCCGTCTCGGGGCCGCGCTCCTACGGCGGCGTGCCAACCGACGAGCCCTGGGTCCACCCCGAGGGCCGGCGCGATCTCGGGCCCGCCGACATCCGCGCCGGGCTCCGCCTCCTCTGGCGTGGCTGGGGGCTGGGCCTCGCCCTCGCGCTCCTCCTCGCCCTGCCGCTCTAGCGCCGCCGCGAGACTGCTTGCCCGGGCGCACCCTCCGCGCCATGGTCGCGCGACCTGGGAGACCGACCGATGGGCGAGCCGCGCGGCGATATCACACTCCAGACGCTGGCCATGCCGGCGGACACCAACGCCAATGGCGACATATTCGGCGGCTGGCTGATGGCGCAGATGGATCTCGGCGCCTCGGTGCTGGCCCGCCGGCGCGCCTCGGGCCGCGTCGCCACCGTGGCCGTGGAGGCGATGACCTTCCTCAAGCCCGTCAAGGTGGGCGACGTCGTCAGCATCCATGCGGAGCTCCTTCGCGAGGGGCGGAGCTCGATGAAGATCGGCCTCGAGGTCTGGGCCACCCGCCAGCCCGAATCGGTCCGGGTCCAGGTGACCGAGGCGACCTTCACCTTCGTCGCCATCGACGAGGACGGCCGCCCGCGCCCTCTCCCCGCGGGGTGACGCACGGGTCGGCGCTCGGGTCGACGCACGCCGGAGCGTTCACTCGGTGCCGAAGGTGCGAGAGATCCGCCGCATTGCCAGTTGGCTCGTCGGTGGCCATGCGCGTTGACAAATCGAGCGAACCGCAACACCCTGATTTTTCAAATCAAAAGCAGGAGGTTGCTATGAGCGGCAAGGGAAAATTCAAAACCAAAATCAAAGAAGAGAAGGAAACCATCAGCATCAAGAAGACAGGGCACACAAAGCCGCAATTTGCCCACAATGCCTCCTCAGCGGGCAAGGGCATGACTTGGAGCTACGAATTTTGGAAGAACAGCGATCCGACCAAGAAAGGCTCTTTCGATATTGAAGGTGATGTTAACAAATTGAAGAAAATGGACGAAAATAAGCAGTCCACCGCGATGAACAACGCGGCAAAATCTCTGATTCAGAAAGAATACCCAAACTGTACGGCAAAAATCGTGGGCTGAGCAGCGCGGCGGCGGTGGAGCGGCTGGACCGGAGCGCCGGCCGCTGCTAGCCGTCGGACATGACGGATACCGCCGAGCCCGATGGCCCCTCCGGCCCTGATGACCGGGAGACCCTGGAGCCCCTCTCCCGCGCCCTCGGCGAGCGGTATCTCACCTACGCGCTCTCGACGATCATGCACCGCGCGCTGCCCGATGCGCGCGACGGGCTGAAGCCGGTTCACCGCCGGATCCTCTATGCGATGAGCCGGCTCGGCCTCGGCCCCGACAGCGGTTTCCTCAAATGCGCGAAGATCTCGGGCGACACGATGGGGGACTACCACCCCCACGGCAATCAGGCGATCTACGACGCGCTGGTCCGCCTCGCGCAGGACTTCAACATGCGCTACCCGCTGGTCGAGGGGCAGGGCAATTTCGGCAATATCGACGGCGATGCCGCGGCGGCCGACCGCTACACCGAGGCGCGGCTCACGGCCGTGGCGGTGGCACTGCTCGAGGGGCTCGACGAGGACGCGGTCGATTTCCGCGCCAACTATGACGGCCGCACCGAGGAGCCGGTCGTCCTGCCGGCCGCCTTCCCCAACCTGCTGGCCAATGGCTCGACGGGCATCGCCGTCGGGATGGCGACCTCGATCCCGCCGCACAATGCGGGCGAGGTCTGCGACGCGCTGCTGCATCTGATCAAGCACCCCGATGCGCGGGTCGAGACGCTGCTCGCGCGCATGCCGGCGCCCGACTTCCCGACCGGCGGGATCCTCGTCGAGCCGCCGGAGGCCATCGCCGAGGCCTATCGCACCGGGCGCGGCGGGTTCCGTCTCCGCGCCGCCTGGCAGCGCGAGGAGCTCGGCCGCGGCCAGTGGCAGATCGTCGTCACCGAGATCCCGTACCAGGTGCAGAAGTCCAAGCTGATCGAGCGCATCGCCGATCTCGTCACCCAGAAGAAGCTGCCGATCCTGGCCGATGTCCGCGACGAGTCGACCGAGGAGGTGCGCATCGTGCTCGAACCGCGGGCGCGGACGGTGGAGCCCGCGCTCCTGATGGAGAGCCTCTTCCGTCTCTCCGATCTCGAGACGCGGTTCCCGCTCAATCTCAACGTGCTGATCGACGGGCGGACGCCGCGGGTCTCCTCGCTGGCCGAGGTCATGCGCGCCTTTCTCGACCACCGGCGCGAGGTGCTGCAGCGCCGCTCGCGGCACCGGCTGGCCAAGATCGCGCGACGGCTCGAGGTGCTCGAGGGCTACATCGTCGCCTTCCTCAATCTCGACCGGGTGATCGAGATCATCCGCA
>CAYORO010000189.1:4216-7551 GCA_964406355.1 uncultured Limibaculum sp. | reverse complement strand
GCCGGGCGCGGCTCGGGCTCGGCTACCTGCCGCAGGAGGCGTCGATCTTCCGCGGGCTCTCGGTCGAGGACAACCTCAAGGCCGTGCTCGAGATCGACGAGCCGGACCGGCAGATGCGCGACCGCCGGGTCGACGAGCTGCTCGGCGAGTTCTCGATCACCCATCTCCGCCGGGCGCCGGCCACCTCGCTCTCGGGCGGTGAGCGCCGCCGCGTCGAGATCGCCCGATGCCTCGCCACCAACCCGTCCTATGTGCTGCTCGACGAGCCCTTCGCGGGCATCGACCCGATCGCGGTGGGCGACATCCGCGCACTGGTCGGACACCTCAAGGACCGTGACATCGGTGTTCTCATCACCGATCATAATGTGCGGGAAACGCTCGAGATCATTGACCGGGCATATATCTTGCATGATGGTAATGTCCTGATGAGTGGCAGCCCCGGAGAGGTGGTGCGCGACGACAATGTCCGGCGCGTCTATCTCGGGGAGGGTTTCCGAATTTAGTAAGACCCCGGCGGCAGGCTCGGCCGAGACGGCGGGGCGAGGAGATCGGGGCAATGGCGGCGGGACTGCGGCTCGAGCTGCGCCAAGGCCAGCAGCTGGTGATGACACCGCAACTGCAACAGGCGATCCGTCTGTTGCAAATGTCGTCGCTCGATCTCTCCGCCTTCGTGGCCGAGGAGATCGAGCGCAACCCGCTGCTCACCGAGGAGCCGGCCGCCCAGGGCGCCGAGCCTGCCTCGGGGACCGATCCCGGCCCGGAGACGCCGGCGCCGGGGCCTGAGACCGCCGCCGATGCGCGCCTCGCCGAGGGTGACCCGAACCTCGCCACCGAGACCTTCGACACCGGGACCGAGAACCTCTACGACACCGCACCCGCCGATGCCGGCCCGCTGCCGGGCGAGACCGGCACCTTCTCCGCGCGAATCGGTGAGCGGATCGACGCAGAGGACGGCGATCCGGCCGAGACCAGGCTGACCGAGACGCCGAGCCTGCGCGAGCATCTGGCCACCCAGATCGGTCGGATGCGCGGGCCGGAGGCCGAGCTCCTCACCGCCCGGGCGCTGGTCGAGGAGATCGACGAGCGCGGCTACCTGGCGGCCAAGCTGCCCGAGCTCGCCCAGCGCCTCGGCATCGACCACGCAACCCTCGAGGCCGGGCTGGCGCTCCTTCAGGGCTGCGAGCCGACCGGCGTCGGCGCGCGCTCGCTGGCCGAGTGCTTCGCGCTCCAGCTTGCCGAGCGCGACCGGCTCGATCCCGCGATGCGCGCGCTGCTCGACCATCTCGACCTGCTCGGCGAGGCCCAGCTCGAGCGGCTCCGGCGGATCTGCGGCGTCGATGGCGAGGATCTCTCGGACATGGTGCGCGAGCTGCGCACGCTCGACCCCCGGCCGGGGTCCGGCTTCGACGTGACCGAGCCCGAGACGCTGATCCCCGACGTCTTCGTCCGGCCGGACCGCTGGGGCGGCTGGCATGTGGAGCTCAACGCCGACGCCCTGCCCAAGGTGCTGATCGACCGGCGCTATGCCACCCTGCTCGCCAAGGGCGGCGAGGAGGCCAAGAGCTACCTTGCGAGCTGCCGCGAGAACGCGAGCTGGCTCGTCAAGAGCCTCGACCAGCGCGCGCGCACCATCCTCAAGGTGGCGACCGAGATCGTGCGCCAGCAGGAGGGGTTCCTCGCCGAGGGCGTCAGCGCGCTGCGGCCGCTCTCGCTCAAGATGGTGGCCGACGAGATCGGTATGCACGAATCGACCGTCAGCCGGGTGACCTCGCAAAAATACATCTCCACCGAGCGCGGCATCTTCGAGCTGAAATACTTTTTCTCGAACGCCATCGGCGGCGCCGAGGGCAGCTCGGCCGCCTCGGTGCGCGACCGCCTGCGCCGGCTGATCGAGGCCGAAACCGCCGAGACGGTGCTCTCCGACGACCGGATCGTCGAGATCCTGCGCGCCGAGGGCATCGAGATCGCGCGGCGAACCGTTGCAAAATACCGCGGCGCACTCGGCATTCCGTCCTCGACCGCCCGGCGCCGGCGGCACGCGCTTGTGACAGGTCCTTGACGCCGACGTTGATCGGGGGTCTTCAAGGCGACCGCACGAGACCCCACCTTCTTTGGTCGGGTCGCGTGCCCGCGAAAATGGCGTGGAGCCCGCCGAGACCGGCCGGCTCCGAAGTCGAGGGAGATCGCATGCACACACGGGTTTCGGGCAAGCAGATCGATGTGGGTGCCGCGCTGCGCACGCATGTCGAGGACCATCTCGCCGAATCGGTGGCCAAGTATTTTGACCGTCCCGTGGATGCCACCGTGGTCTTCTCGCGCGACGGCCACGGCTTCCGCTGCGACAGCTCGGTGCATCTGCCGACCGGGCTGACCGCCAAGGCCGAGGCGACGCATGCCGACATCTATGCCGCCTTCGAGCAGTCCGCGACCCGGATCGAGAAGCAACTCCGCCGCTACAAGCGCAAGCTCAAGGATCACCACCAGGCCCGGACCACGCCGGTCGCGGCCATCGAGGCGCTCTCCTATGTGATCGCGCCCCATACGGACGACGAGGACGACGACACGGCCGCTTCGGAGGCCGGAACCGCAACCGCCGCATCGGCGGAGACCGGGGCCGAGAACGGCTCCGAGCCGGTGATCATCGCGGAGATGAAGACCGACATCAAATCGCTGTCGGTCGGCGAGGCGGTGATGCAGATGGAACTTGCGCACGCCCCCTTTCTGATGTTCAAGAACGAGGCCAACGGTCGCCTCAACATCGTGTTTCAACGAGATGACGGCAATGTCGGCTGGGTGGACCCGGCCATTGTTTCCGAGGCCTGATCTCACAACCCTGCTTCCCGTGAGGACCCACTGATGGAACTCGCCGATCTCGTTGCGAAAAGTGCAATCTTGCCGACGCTGAAGGTCAGCAGCAAAAAGCACCTGTTTCAGGAAATCGCCAGCCGCGCGGTCGATGCCTATGGCATTGCGGCGCGCGACGTGATCGCAGGGCTGACCGCGCGCGAGCAGCTCGGCTCGACCGCGATGGGCGACGGCGTGGCGATCCCGCATGCGCGAATCGACGGGCTCGATCATATCGTCGGGCTCTTCGCCCGGCTCGAGCGGCCCGTTGAGTTCGACGCTATGGACGGGCGCGGGGTGGATCTCGTCTTCGCCCTGCTGGCCCCGCAGAACTCGGGCGCCGACCACCTGCGGGCACTGGCCCGGGTGTCCCGCCTTCTGCGCTCGGGCGAGGTCTGCGAGAAGCTCCGGAGCACGCCGAAGGGCGAGGCGCTCTATGCGCTGATCACCGAGCCGCCGGCCTCGCGCGCCGCCTGAGCGCGCGGGCGGGC
>CAYORO010000189.1:0-4116 GCA_964406355.1 uncultured Limibaculum sp. | reverse complement strand
ATGCGCTGATCACCGAGCCGCCGGCCTCGCGCGCCGCCTGAGCGCGCGGGCGGGCCGGCCAGTCCGTGGACGCTATCAGTGGACGCTGACCGGGTCGAGATTGTTCCGGGTGGCGAGCGCAAAGGCCATCTGCCGGTTCGGCGCGATGCCGAGCGGATTGCCCTCGCTGTCATGCACCGCGAAGACCTTGGCCTCGGCGTTGCGAAGATGCTCAGGCAGGATCGAGGGATCGGCCTCACGCACATAGACGATCGGGCGCTCGGTCGGCGGCGGGGTCGGGGTATCACTCATCATAGCACTCCTTTGTCACGTATAATCATTCCGGAGCTTGGCCCCGGTTTGTCGAAATGAAGGCCGGACGGTCAGCCGGCGCGGCGGATCTCGATCCGGGTCACCTCGGGATCGACCGCCATCCGCCTGAGATCGACATGCAGGAGGCCGAGATCAAGGGTCGCGCCGGTGACATCCACGCCCTCGGCCAGCACGAAGCTGCGCTGGAACTGCCGGAGCGCGATCCCGCGATGCAAGAACACCCGGGCCTCGTCGGTGGGGGCGCGGCGACCGCGGATCATCAGATGCCCGTCCTCGACGGTCACCGAGATTTCCTCGTCCGAGAAGCCCGCCACAGCCAGCGTGATCCGATAGCGGTCCTCGCCGTGCTGCTCGATGTTGAAGGGGGGATAGCCGTCGGTCCCGGAGCGCGCGGCGCGCTCTGCGAGATCGTCGAGACGGTCGAATCCCAACAGATATGGGTGCGACCCAAGCGAGAGACGTGACATAGGCCCGTTGTCCTCATAGCAAGCGACAAATGGCCCGCGGGTCCGATGCGGCCCCCGCGGTGAGGGGCATATGGGCGGCGCTCCGATGGACGGCAAGAGTGGCGACGGAGCCGCGCGGGCGGCGCTCGCGGCCGCGATCGGCGGGCTGGCGGCGCTCGCGGGCGCGATGGGGCTCGGGCGGTTCCTGCTGACACCGGCGCTGCCGATGATGGTGGCGGGCTCGGAGCTGACGCCCGCCGGGGCCGGCCTGCTCGCCTCGGCGAATTTCGCGGGCTATCTGGCGGGCGCGCTGCTGGCGACGCTGCCGGTCTTCGGCCGCGCGCCGCGGGCCTGGCTGCTCGGAGGGCTGGCGGCGAGCGCGCTGACGACGGGCGCGATGGCGCTCGCGCCGAGCGTCCCGCTCTGGTTCGTGCTGCGAGCGGCCGCGGGCCTGGCGAGCGCGCTCGTCCTCGTCACCGCCTCGGCGCTGGTGGTGGGCCGGGTGACGGCGGCGGGACGGCCCGGCCTCACGGCGGTGCATTTCGCGGGCGTCGGCGTGGGCATGGCGCTCTCGGCCATCCTCGCAGCCCCGCCCGTGGTGGCGGACGATGGCTGGGCGGCGCTTTGGGCGCTCGGGGGAGCCGCGACGCTCCTCTGCCTCGCCGCCGCAGCCGCGCTCCTGCCACCCGACGCGCCAACGGCCCGGCGGCCGACCGACCCCGGCGCGGAGCCGCCGCGTGGGCTCTGGCGCCTGGTGGCCGCCTATGGCTGCCTCGGCTTCGGCTATGTGGTCACGGCCACCTTCATCGTCACGATGCTGCGCGAGGGCGCGGCCGGGCGTTGGGCCGAGAGCGGCGTCTGGCTGGCCGTGGGGCTCGCGGCGATCCCCTCGATCGCGGTCTGGGCATGGATCGCCAGGCGCATCGGGGCGCTGCGGGCCTTCCGGCTCGCGCTGCTGGTCGAGGCGGCGGGCATCGCCCTCGGCGCGCTGGCGACGGACGCGCTGGCACTCATGGTCACCGCAGTGGCGCTCGGCGGGACCTTCATGGCGCTGACCGCCCTTGGCCTCCAGGAAGCGGGCCGCCGGGCCGGGCCCGCGACCGCCCGCCATGCGATGGGGCTGATGACCGCGAGCTTCGGCACCGGACAGATCTTCGGCCCCGCGCTCGCCGGCTGGCTGCGCGAGGCGACGGGGGGCTACACGCTCCCCTCGCTCATGGCCGCCGCGGTCCTCGTCGCGGGCGCGGGCCTGGCCGCCACCCTCAGGGACGCGCCATCGCCCGCGAGAGCCGCTCGATGACCCGCGCGCTGGCATCGGACCCCGGACGGACACCGCCGGTGCGCCGGATCAGCACGATCAATGTCCGCCGGTCGAGATAACCCGTGTCGGCCATCCGGTTGTCGGCCTGAAAGCCTGCGATCGCCTCCCGGGTGCGCCGGTCGAAGACGCCGTCGCGCGGGCCGGGATCGTAGTTCAGCCGATTGAGCCGACGCTCCACCGCGCGCCGGTCGTCGCGCGTCAGCCCGATCGAGGCCTCGATCCGGGCATTCCGGCGCGCCTCGGCGCGGGCCCGCTCCTCGGCCTCGATCCGCGCGATGCGCCGGCGCGCCTTGGTGTGGAAGGCGCCCTTCGGGTAGCGCGCGAGATAGCGGCGATAGGCCTCGGCGGAGTCGGCCTGCGCGATCTGGCGCCACATCCGCCGCTCACGCTCGATCGCCGCGTCGCGCCGAGCCTCGATGATCCGTTCGAGCCGTGCCTCGGCGGTCTCGGCATGGCGCCCCTCGGGATAGCGCGCAAGATAGCGCCGGAGCCCCGGCTCGGCCCCGCCGGCCCCGGTCTGCCGCCAATAGGCATCGTCGGCCGCCGCCGCTGCCGCCGCCCGCGCGGCCGCCCGGCGCGCCGCCTCGCGCTCCGCCGCCTCCGCCGCCCGGGCGATCAGCGCGAGCTGGTCGCGGGTGAGAAAGCCCGTCACCGAGAGCCCGGCCGAGCCCTGCCAGCCCCGGATCGCGCGCCGCGTCGCGGGGCCGAAGACACCGTCGATCCCGCGCGGGTCATGGCCGAGCCGGCGAAGATCGGCCTGGATCGCGCGCCGGTCGGCGAGGGTGAGCCCGAGGGCCGCCTCCTCGGCCTCGCGCGGGTCGCGCGCCGCCTCGCGGATCTGCGCCAGACGATTCGCGGCCAGGGGCGCGAAGGCGCCATCGGGGTACTGGCCGAGATAGGCGCGATAGTCCTCCTCGGCGCCCGAACGCTCGGCCGATTCCCAGATCGCGATCTCGATCTCGCGGGCGAGGGCGGCGGTGTCCTCGTGCATCGGCGGCGGGGCCGGGTAGACGGCCGCCTCGGGGTCGATCGCGCCGATGGTCCAGAGATCGCCGCCGATCCCCCGCGCGAGCTCCAGCGCCGGGGCGCCGGGCTCGAGGAAGCGGTCGATCACCAGCCGCGCGAAGCGGCTCTCGAGCCCCGGGGCGCGGTCGATCGCCCGGCCAGGCGCGGCGGCAGAGACGAGCAGCACGCCCGGCGGCGGAGCGACCGGCGCGAAGCCCGGCTCGACGCTGGTGCTGGGGCGAAAGCCGCGGAGCTGTGCGGCGTCGAGGAACACGATCCCGGCACCGTCTGCGGTGCCCGCGACATGGAGCAGAAGCTCGAGCGGCACCCCGTCCATCACCGCCGTCACGACACTGTCGCCCGCGGCATCGACCGGCGCGACATAGCTGCGCCCGTCCGAGCGCACCGCGTGGCCCGAGACATAGATCACCGCCTGTTCGGCCGCCGCGGCCGCGTCGGCGAACTCCGCGAGCCGCGTCCGCATCTCGTCGCGCGTGAGGTCGACCCCGAGGCTCACGCTGTACTCGGCGTCGCGCAGCGCCCGGGCGATCGCGATTGCATCAGCCTTGGCGCTGACGGCCTCGGGCGCTGCGGCATAGCGGGCATTGCCGATCACGAGCGCCACGCGCTCGGCGGCGGCGGCGAGCCCGGCACTGCCGAGGGTGATCAGGGCGGCGAGGCCGATGGCGAGGCGGGTCATGGGGGTCCTCCGTCTTGTGTCTCTGCCGGTCTCACGTGCGCGGCCTGGCGTTCCATCGCGTCAGGGTATCACCGCTGCGTGACAGCCGCCCGACGGTTGACCCGGCGGGGGTCATGCCCCGCAGCCCCTTTCAAGCGGGGCCGCCACAGGCTATATCCTGAGGCGTCCGGCAACGGACTATGGTGATAAACGCGCTCGTAATAAGCGGATCGGACCCGGGGGCGGTACCCGGCGGCTCCACCAACCTCCCTCATTGGCGGGATCTTGGGGCCGAAATAGGATCGACGGACGTCTAAAGGGGTTAGCTTTCGCTCGGTGAGATACCACCGTTA
>CAYORO010000188.1:0-7580 GCA_964406355.1 uncultured Limibaculum sp. | reverse complement strand
CGTGGTCCTGGGTCGAGAAGATGTTGCAGGACGCCCAGCGCACCTCGGCGCCGAGCGCCGTCAGCGTCTCGATCAGCACCGCGGTCTGGATCGTCATATGCAGCGAGCCGGTGATCCGCGCGCCGGCAAGCGGCTTGGTCTCGCCGAACTCCTCGCGGCAGGCCATCAGACCCGGCATCTCGGTCTCGGCGATCTCGATCTCCTTGCGGCCATACTCGGCAAGCGCGAGATCGGCGATGGCGTGGTCCTTCATCGGGGCTCTCCTGTCACGATGCTCGAGCGGCCAGATAGCAGGGAGAAGGTTGACGGACAATCAGCGGTCCTCGCCCGTCTCGACAGCCCGGGCCGCAGCGCCTAGACCGGGGCCGGACAAGTCGGCGGGGCGATGGCGGAACAGACGCGGGCGTGGCAGAGGATGCTCTCGGGACGGCGACTCGATCTGCTCGATCCCTCGCCGCTCGACATCGAGATCGAGGACATCGCCCACGGCCTCGCGCGCGTCGCGCGGTGGAACGGGCAGACCGAGGGGGAGCACCCCTACACGGTCGCCGAGCACTGTCTGCTGGTCGAGCGCCTGGTCGTGCGGCTGAAGCCGCGGGCGAGCCGGGCCGAGCGGCTGACCGCGCTGCTGCATGACGCGCCAGAATACGTGATCGGCGACATGATCAGCCCCTTCAAGGCGGCGATCGGGCTCGACTACCGGGCCTTCGAGGCGCGCCTCGCGGCGGCGGTGCATATCCGCTTCGGCCTGGCGCCGGAGCCCGCGGAGGCGCTCGAGAAGCTGGTGAAACGCGCGGATCGGTATTCGGCCTGGTTCGAGGCGATCCAGCTCGCGGGCTTCAGCGAGGAGGAGGCGGTGCGGTTCTTCCCCCGTCCGCGCTTTCGAGGCGCCGAGGAGATCCGCCTTGAGCCCCAGCCGACCGGCGCGGTGAAGGAGGCCTTCCTCGCGCGGTTCCGGGCGCTCTCGGAGGGGCGATCATGAGCCGGGAGGCCCCCTTGGGCCCGCCGATCCTCGTCGAGCTCTCGGCGGTGATCGTCGCGCTCGCCGAGCGGGACGGGCGGATCGAGCCGATGGTCCTCACGCCTGGGGGCCCGGAGGCGCGAGACCTGCCGACCGCCGCCTTCGAGCCGGCGCGCGACCGCACGCTGCAATCCGCGCTGCGGGGATGGGTGGCCGAGACCACGGGGCTCGAGCTCGGCCATGTCGAACAGCTCTACACCTTCGGCGACCCGGTTCGCAGCGGCGCCTGCGGCGCGCCCCACACGGTCTCGATCGGATATCTGGCGCTTGCGGGGCCCCAGGCGGCGGGGCCGGGCTGGACGCCCTGGAGCCGGTGGTTCCCCTATGAGGAGGTCCGCGACGGGCGCCCGCCCATGCTGTCCGACGCGATCCTGCCAGCGCTCACGGCCTGGGCCGGGCGCGCGCCCGAGCGCGCCGAGCGGGTCGGGCTCCTCTTCGGTGACGACGTCCACCCCTGGCGCGACGAGCTGGCGCTCGAGCGCTACGAGCTGCTCTACGAGGCCGATCTGGTGGCCGAGGCGTTTCGCGACCGGGGCGCGCAGGTGCCCCGCTTGCCCCCTCTCGGCGAGCCCTTGCCCCGCGACCACCGCCGGATCATGGCGACCGGGATCGGCCGGCTCCGTGCCAAGCTGAAGTACCGCCCCGTGCTGTTCGAACTGGTGGGCGAGGCCTTCACCCTCTTCGAGCTCCAGCGCGCGGCGGAGGCGGTCTCGGGCGTCCTCCTCCACAAGCAGAACTTTCGCCGGATGGTCGAGCGCTCGGGGCTGATCGAGCCGACCGGCACGCTCTCCTCGCGCCACGGCGGCAGGCCGGCCGCCGAGTACCGCCTTGCGCCCGAGGCGACCTGGGAGCGGCGCGCCGCGGCCGTGCGCTTCGGCGGCGCGCGCCGGGGCGAGGCGCGCTGAGGCCGTCAGTCCTTCACGAAGAGCTTTCGCGGCACGTCGGCAAGGCATCTGGCGCCAGTTGCGGTCACGACGAAACTCTCGGTGATCTCGATCCCGCAATCCTCGAGCCAGAGCCCGCTCATGAAATGGAAGGTCATGCCCTCCGCGAGCACCGACATGTCGCCCCGCCGGATCGACATCGTCCGCTCTCCCCAGTCCGGCGGGTAGGAGAGCCCGATGGGATAGCCCGCGCGGTTGTCCTTCTCGAAGCCGTGCCGCCCGAGCGTCCCGAAGAAGGCCGTGGCGATGTCGTCGCAGGTCTGGCCTGGGCGGGCGGCCTCGAGCCCGGCCTCCATCGCCTCCAGCACCGCGCTTTCGGCGTCGAGGAACACGCGCGTCGGCCGCCCGAGGAACACCGTGCGCGAGAGCGGGCAGTGGTAGCGGCGATAGGTGCCGGCGATCTCGAAGAAGGTGCCCTCGCCCGCGCGCATCGGCCGGTCGTCCCAGGTGAGGTGCGGCGCCGAGGCATCGGCGCCCGAGGGCAGCAGCGGCACGATCGCGGGATAATCTCCGCCCGCGCCGATCTCGGGGTCGTAGCGCAGCCCTGCGTCATAGATCTCGGCGACGAGGTCGCATTTGCGGATGCCCGGCTCGACGACCTCGAGGATCCGCGCATGCATCTTCTCGACCAGCCGCGCGGCGATCCGCATATAGCGGAGCTCCTGGGTGGACTTCACGGCGCGCCGCCAGTTCACGAGGCCGGTGGTGTCGAGGAGGGTGGCGTTGGGCAGCTCCCGGCGCAGCACCGCATCGGCGCGCGCGCTGTACCAATAGTTGTCGGCCTCGACGCCGATCCGGGCCCGCTCCCAGCCCTGCTCGGCGATCACGCGGGCGAGAACCTCGACGGGGTGGATCTCGGGCGCCTGCACATAGTGGTCCGGATAGCCGATCACCCGGTCGGGCCCCATGAAGACCGTGCGGTAGGCCCCGTTGGCGTCCTGCGCACGGCCGACCCAGATCGGGTCCCCGTCGAGCCCCAGAAGCACGCATTGGAAGACATAGAAGGACCACCCGTCATAGCCGGTGAGCCAGGCCATGTTGGACGGGTCGACCACCACCAGCAGCTCGACCCCGCGCGCGGCCATCGCGGCGCGGGTCTTGGCGATGCGCCGGGCGTATTCCTCGGGCGAGAACCGCGGCGTGGCGGCGGGCGTGGCGGGCATCGGCGAACCTCCCGGACCCGAGCCTGCCCTAGCCGCGCAGCTTCTGGAAGAGCTCGACCGGGATCGGCAGCAGGATCGTCGTCGCCGGGGCCTGGGCCGCGTCCTGCACCGTGTTGAGATAGCGGAGCTGCATCGCGTTGACGTTGTCGGCGATGGTCTGGCTCGCCTCGACGAGCTTCTCCGCCGCCTGCGCCTCGCCCTCGGCGGCGATGACGCGGGCGCGGCGGTTGCGTTCGGCCTCGGCCTGGCGGGCGATGGCGCGCACCATGCTCTGGTCGATATCCACATGCTTGATCTCGACATTGGTGACCTTGATGCCCCACGGGTCGGTCTGTTCGTCGAGGATCGCCTGGATGTCGGCGTTGAGCTTCTCGCGCTCGGAGAGCATGGCGTCGAGCTCGTGCTTGCCGAGCACCGAGCGGAGCGTGGTCTGCGCCAGCTGGCTGGTGGCTTCGCGAAAGTTTTCCACCGAGATGACCGCCTTTTCGGGATCCATCACGCGGTAGTAGAGCACGGCGTTGACCTTCACCGAGACGTTGTCGCGCGAGATGATGTCCTGGCTCGGCACGTCCTCCACCATAACGCGGAGATCGACCCGCACGATCTGCTGGATCGCCGGCACGACGAAGATGAAGCCCGGCCCCGTGATCTTGGTGAAGCGGCCGAGCGTGAACAGCACACCACGCTCGTATTCGCGCAGAATCGTCACGCCATAGGCGAGGAACAGCCCGAACAGGATGACGATGACGCCATAGACGCCGAGGTCGGACAGGGTCATCTGGTCTCTCCGCTGCTGGCAGGGTTTGGTGCCTTCATGGGGGCGCCGACTTCGAGCGTCAGCCCGTCGACGGCGCGGATCTCGACCTTCGTGCCGGGTGCGAGCCCGTCGGGGCCGCGGGCAATCCAGCGCTCGCCATGGGCGTGGACATGGCCGCGTGCGCCTTCCCAGTCGATCACACGGGCCGGCAGGCCGACCATCGCCGCCTCGCCGGCCATGTCGGGTCCGCCCCGGGTGCGCAGGATCGCGCCGATCACCAGCGTGACGAAGAGGGCGCTGAGGGCTGCCAACGCGGCGATCAGGGTCCAGGAGATCTGATAGGCCGGGATGTCGGTGTCGATCAGCACCGCCGCCCCGATCGCGAAGGCAAGCGTGCCGCCGATGCCGAGCACCCCGAAGCTGGGCGTGACGGCCTCCGCCGCCATCAGCGCGAGGCCGAGGCCGACGAGCGCGAGGCCCGCATAGTCCACCGGCAGCAGGTTGAGCGCGTAGAGCCCGAGCAGCAGGCAGATCGCGCCGGGGATGCCTGGGCCGAGACCGGGGCTCGAGAGCTCGAAGAGCAGCCCGTAGAAGCCGAGCGTCATCAACAGGATCGCCACATTGGGGTTCGCCAGGATCCCGAGGAGTTTCGTCACCAGGCTCGGCTCGAGGGTGATCACGCGGGCATCGGCTGTGCGCAGCGTCAGCGTGCGCTCGCCGAGGGCGATCTCGCGCCCGTCCGCCGCTTCCAGCAGCGCGGGCATGTCGGCGGCGAGGATCTCGATCACACCGCGCTCGAGCGCCGCCTCGGCCGAGAGGCTCTCGCCGCCCCTGACCGCGCGCTCGGCCCAGTCGGCGTCGCGCCCGCGGAGCTCGGCGAGGCTGCGGATCTGGGCGACGGCGTCGTTGATCGCCTTGTTGGCGAGCCGGCCTGAATTGGTCGCGGGGTCGGCGTCGTCGGAGGCGGTCTCGTCGTCCTTGTCGCTGGCGTCTTCCGCGGGGCTCTCCGGCGCATCCTCGTCCGGCAGGCCGGGGCGGCCGCCCATCTGCACGGGCGTCGCGGCGCCCACATTGGTGCCCGGCGCCATCGCGGCCAGGTGGCTCGCATAGAGGATATAGGTGCCGGCGCTCGCGGCCCGGGCGCCCGGGGGCGCGACGAACACCGCGACCGGGACCTCGGCGGCGAGGATCGCCCGGTTGATGTCCCGCGTCGAGGTGACGAGCCCGCCGGGCGTGTCGATCCGGATGACGGCGAGTGCGGCGCCGCGCGCCTCGGCGGCCTCGATCAGCTCGGAGATCTGACGGGTTGTCGGAGGGCCGATCGCGCCTGTGATGTCGGTGACGAGGACCGTCGGCACGCGGTCCAGTGCCGGCGTCTCCGGCCCGCCCGCCTCCTGTCCGCCCGCGAGGCCCACGAGCGCGAGGAGGCCGATGAGGGCGAGCGCGAGACGTCGGGCCGCGCGGCTCGCCGGGGATGACCGACGGAACGCCATACCTCGCATATGGCATCCGCCGCGCCGGTCGCAACGCCGCCGCGGCCGGCCCGCGCCTCAGGCGAGGCTGAAGAGCCCGGCCAGCGCCTCTGCGTGCTGCGCCGCGGGTCCCGGCCCGTGCACTGCGAGCCCGATCCGCCGCGCGAGGGGCGGATCCGTCAGCGGCGAGACCACCGCGCGCGCGGCATAGCGCCGGGCGTCGGGCTCGGGCAGCACGGCGAAGCCGACGCCAGCATTCACGCAGCCCATCACCGCCTCCACGCTGTCGAGCATGATCGTCTCGCGCACGGAGCAGAGCACCGATCGCAGATGCCGCTCGACCAGCAGCCCGATGCCGCTCGACGGTGTGAACCGCACGAAGGGCAGCTCCTCGGCACAGCGCGCGAGCTCCCACCCTGCGGCCCGCTCGGGGGCGGCGAGGGCGAAGGTCTCGGTGAAGAGCGTCCGCACGGTGATCTCGGGCGGCGTCTCGGGGGTCTCGGTGATCACGGCGGCGTCGAGGCGGGCGCTGGCGAGCTTGGCCAGCATCTCGGTCGACAGGCCGCTCTCGACCTGGAAGCGCGCCTTGGGGTGGTGCTCGGCGGCGCGGGCGAGGAAATCCGGCATCAGCCGCACGCTCGCCGTCGGCACGAAGCCCACGCGGAACACCCCGGTGAGACCGCTCCGCTCGGCGCCGATCGCGCGGATCGCGTCAACCTCGGCGATGATGCGCTGGGCGTGCACTGCGGCGGCGCGGGCGGCGGGGGTCATCGCTGGCGGGCGGTGCGCGCGGTCGAAGAGGGCGACGCCGAGCTCCCGCTCCAGTGTCTTCATCTGCGCGCTGACGGCCGAGAGCGTGAGGCCGAGCTGCTCGGCCGCAGTGGCGAAGGCGCCGACCCGGTCGATCTCGACAAGCGTGCGGAGGCCCCTTAGGTTCATGTTTCTGATACCTGTTGTCTCGATTTATTCGATTGTATTTGACACGGCAATCTGTTCTCATCACGAAAAAGCGAGGTCACGGAATGGTTATGTACGAGTCGCAGTCCGTCGCGCGGGAGCTTGCAGAAACCCGATTCGCCCCCCGCGCGGGCGAGTGGGATCGCGCGCGGAGCTATTGCTGGGAGAATGTGGCGGACCTCGCCGAGGCGGGGCTGATGGGGATGACGATACCGGAGGCCCATGGCGGCCGCGGCGCATCCTATCTCGAGACCTGCTGCGTGATCGAGGAGATCGCCCGCGCCTGCACGCTGACTGCGCGCGTGGTGGTCGAGGCCAACATGGGCGCGATCGGCGCGGTGATGGCGTACGGCACCGAGCCGCAGAAGGCGTTTTGCGCACCATTCGTGCTGGCGGGCGACAAGCCGGCGATCTGCATCACCGAGCCGGGCGCCGGCAGCGCGGCGACCGAGATGACCACCGTCGCGCGGCGGGTGCCCGGCGGCTATCGGATCACCGGCACCAAGCACTGGATCACCGGGGGCGGGGTCTCGAAGCTCCACCTCGTCTTTGCACGGGTCGTCTCGGCGCAGGGCACGGAAGAGGGGATCGGCGCCTTCCTGCTGCTCGCCGATCCTGTGGCGGGCGAGCTTCCCGAGGGCTTTTCGATCCTCCGCCACGAGCGGACGATGGGGCTCTGCGGGATGCCCGAGGCCGAGCTCGCCTTCGACCGGGTGTTCGTGGCCGAGGAGATGGCGCTGTTGCCGCCCTCGGGGTTCCGACGCGGCTTTGCCGATCTGATGACCGCCTATAACGGTCAGCGCGTCGGCGCCGGCACGGTGGCGATGGGCGTGGCCGCGGGGGCGCTCGAGCATGCCAAGCGCTACCTCAAGGAGCGTGAGCAGTTCGGCCGCCCGCTCGCCGAGTTCCAGGGGCTGCAGTGGATGCTCGCCGACATGGACACGGGCGTCGAGGCGTCGCGTCTGCTGCTCCACGAGGCCGCGCGCTCGGCCGAGACGAGCCCCACCGGCTTCCCTGACAAGACCAAGGCGGCGCGCGCGAAGCTCTTCGCCTCGGAGACGGCGGTCGCGGTGGTCAACGACGCGCTGCAGATCTTCGGCGCCCGCGGCTACGGCTCGGAGGAGCCGATCGAGCGGATGGCGCGCGATGTGCGGATGTTCACCATCGGCGGCGGGACCGCCCAGGTGCTGCGCACGCAGATCGCGGGCGCAGCGCTCGGCATCAAGACGCCGCAGACGCGCGACGGCTACACGCGCCTGGCCGAGG
>CAYORO010000187.1:0-7610 GCA_964406355.1 uncultured Limibaculum sp. | reverse complement strand
GAGGCTCACTCGCTCTCGAAAAGGTCGGGGGCGGAGGGGCCGCGGGGCGGCTCGAGGCCGAGATGGCGCCAGGCGGTCTGCGTCAGCATCCGGCCCCGCGGGGTGCGCGCGATCAGCCCGGCCTGGAGGAGGAAGGGCTCGATCACCTCCTCGATGGCGTCGCGCGCCTCGGCGAGCGCCGCCGCGATGGTCTCGACACCGACCGGCCCGCCTCCGTAATGCTCGGCCAGGAGCCCGAGATAGCGCCGGTCCGAGCCGTCGAGCCCGCGCGCATCCACCCCGAGCCGGCCGAGCGCACGGTCGGCGAGCGCGGCATCGAGGCGCCCCTCGGCCTCGACGAGGGCGAAGTCGGCCACACGCCGCAAGAGCCGCCCCGCGATCCGCGGCGTGCCGCGGGCGCGGCGCGCGATCTCGGCGATGCCGTCCGGCTCTGCCGCAAGCCCCATCAGCCGCGCGGCGCGCCCGACGATCTCGGCGAGATCGGCCTCGGAGTAGAATTCGAGCCGGATGGGGATGCCGAACCGGTCACGCAGCGGTGTGGTGAGGAGCCCGAGCCGCGTCGTCGCCCCGATCAGCGTGAAGGGCTGGAGCCCGATTCGCACGGTGCGCGCTGCCGGCCCCTCGCCGATCACGAGATCGAGTGCGAAATCCTCCATCGCCGGGTAGAGGATCTCCTCGACCACGGGCGAGAGGCGGTGGATCTCGTCGATGAAGAGAACGTCGCGCGCCTCGAGATTGGTCAGCACCGCGGCGAGGTCGCCCGGCTTGGCGATCACCGGGCCCGAGGTCATGCGGAAGCCGACGCCGAGCTCGCGCGCGACGATCTGGGCGAGCGTCGTCTTGCCGAGGCCGGGGGGGCCGTGGAGCAGCAGGTGGTCCATCGCCTCGGCGCGGCGCCGGGCGGCCTCGATGAACACCGCGAGATTGGCGCGGGCCTCGGGCTGGCCGGTGAAATCGTCGAGCCGCTCGGGCCGGAGCGCGCGCTCGGTCGCGGCCTCGGCGGGGTCCTGATCGGGGCGGAGGAGCGGCTCGGCCATGGGCTCAGCCCCCCTCGGGGGCGAGCCGGCGGAGGGCACCGCGGATCAGGGCCTCGGGGCCGGCCTCGGCGTCCGCCGCGCCCTCCTCGGCGACGGCCCGGGCCGCGGCCACCCGGTCGAAGCCGAGATTGACGAGCGCCGAGACGGCGTCGGACGCCCAGACCGGGGCAGCGGGCGGCTGGGCGGGGGCCGGCGTCTCCGCTGCGGCCGCGACGCCAGGGGCGGGAACGGGGGCGGAAGCGGCGAGGCCGATCGCGATCACGCCCGCCGCCTTGTCGGCAAGCTCATGCACGATCCGGCTCGCGAGGCGCGGACCAACCCCCGGCGCGGCCCGCACGGCCGCCGCATCGCCGAGCGCGAGCGCCCGCGAGACCCCCTCCGGCCCGAGCGCATCAATCACCCCGAGCGCGACCTTGGCGCCCACCCCCTGAACCGAGGTGAGGAGCCGGTGCCACTCGCGCTCGACGGGGGTGCGGAAGCCGACGAGCTGGAGCAGGTCCTCCCGCACCAGAAGCTCGGTGTAGAGCGCCGTCATCGCCCCCGGCCCCGGCAGCGCCGCCAGGGTTCCCGGCGCGCAATAGACGACATAGCCGACGCCACCCGCCTCGATCAGCACATGGTCGCCCGCCACATAGTCGATCCGCCCTGTGATCTTGCCGATCATGGCCGGGCGCCTGCCGCAGGGGTCGCCTGACGCGCGAGCGTCCCCGCGGTGAAGGCGTGGCAGATGGCGATGGCGAGCGCGTCCGCCGCATCGGCGCTGCCCGGCGCGGCGCCCGGCAGCAACAGGCGCACCATATGCTCGACCTGGCGCTTGTCGGCATGGCCGACGCCGACGACCGTCTTCTTGACGGCGTTGGGCGCATATTCGGCCACAGGGATGCCTGCACGCGCCGGCACGAGAAGCGCCACGGCGCGGGCCTGGCCGAGCTTGAGCGTGCCGGCGGCATCGCGGCTCACAAAGGTCTGCTCCACCGCCGCGGCATCTGGCGCGGCCTCGCGGATCACCGCCTCGAGCGCATCGTAAAGGGCCGCGAGCCGGGTCGCGAGCGGGCCTGCGGGTGCCGCGATCACGCCATGGCCGAGCGCGCTCAGCCGCCCGCCCTCGGACCGCACGAGGCCCCAGCCCGTGCGCCTCAGTCCGGGATCGATGCCGATGACGCGCAAGGCCTCTCCAGTCTTGAACCTTTTTCCATGGCTCGTACGAAACAGGAACAGAGAGCCGGGTGCAAGCCTATTTTTTAGCCAGAAAGCGACATTGCGACGTCTGGCCACGACACCCTGTGTGCACCGCGGCACAGTTGCAAAAACTGCAAGCCAATCATGCGCTTAGTGCACTTGTATCCGGAGCCTTGCGGCTTCATCTAGCACGCAAGCGTTGCGGGAAGGCATCGCCACTGAGACACGACGGAGACACCAATGCAGATCATCGACCGGATCAGCGCCGCCCTCGCCGCGACCCTTGCGCGGGTGACGGCCAAGTATGACGACACCGAGCGTCTGCTGGCGCAGACGCCGGACCAGCGCGAGGATATCGGCCTCACGCTCGCCGATCTGCGCGCGCTCGGGGCCTGACCCGGACCGAGCTTCAGCCCGCCGGTTCGCCGGCGACCGACAGACCACCCGAAAGCCGCCGCTTCCGCCTGGAAGCGGCGGTTTCGTCCCCGGGGAGCGGTGCGCCGCGCCCGGACACCGCTCTTGTTGCCACAAACCGCCCACTGAGGAGGACGCCATGACCAACCCCAACCTGACCCGGACCCTGCCCTTCGGTGCGCTCACGGTCCACACGATCGTCAATGTCTTCGCCGGCCTGCGCGAGAGCTTCCGCGACTGGCTCCGCGCGCGGAACACGCTGCATGAGCTCGACCGCCTGACCCAGGCACAGCTCGACGATATCGGCCTGACCCGCGCCGATATCGAGCTGCTCGAGAGCCGCACCTGGTTCTGAGACCGCTCCCGAACGAGGCGTCTCAGCGAAGCCTGCGCGGATCGCGCGCCAGGGCGAGGCTGGTCCATCCGGCCTCGTCGTGGCGCGCGGCCACCGCGAGGCCGGCACCGCGACAGCGGGCGACCACGCCTGCCGCCTGCCGCGCGAGCAGGCCCGAGAGAATGGCGACGCCGCGCGGCGCCAGATGCCGCGCGATGCCGGGTGCGAGCCGCTTGAGCGGCTCGGCCAGGATGTTGGCGAAGACCAGGTCATAGGGCGCCATCCGCCGGATCGGCTCTGCCCTCAGCCCATCGGCACGGACCACGCGGGCGGCAGGGCTCGCCCGGTTGACCGCAAGGTTCTCGAGGGCTGTCGCGACCGCCAGAGTGTCGATATCGCTCGCCATGGCGCGGGCATGCCAGAGCCGCACCGCGGCCAGCGCCAGGACGCCCGTGCCACAGCCGAGATCGAGCACCCGCTCGGCCCGCAACCCTTTTCGCGAGATCCTGTCGAGCAACGCCAGGCACCCGCGTGTCGTCGCATGGTGGCCCGTGCCGAATGCCATCGCCGCCTCGATCCGCAAGCCGATCGCGTTGGGTGCGATCGCGTCCGCATCATGCCCGCCATGGAGCACGAACCGCCCGACCGCCACCGGGTGCAGCTCGCGGCGCACCTGCGCCACCCAGTCCCGATCATCGAGCCGGCTGACGGCGAAGGCGCGCGCCCCATGGGCCGCCGCCAACAGCGCGAGCGCCACCTCGTCCGGCCGCGCGAGGAAGTAGCCCCCGACCTCCCAGAGCCCGCGCCCATCCTCGACCTCGAAGACCCCGACACCCGAGGGCGTGGGCTCCAGTGCCTCGAGCGCCGCACCCAGCGCCTCGGCCGGCCCCTGTCCCTCCAGCGTGGTGATCGCGGTATAGGTCGTCATCGCTCCCTCCGGGCTGGGGCTCACGGCCGCGATCGCGGTTAGGACCCCGTCAACCCTTTTGTCAAACCCGCCGTTCATCCCCGCGGGCGAGGGTCCCTTAGCCAGTCGGAACAGGAGGTGGCGATGTTCGGGATCCCCCGCCCCCGGTTTGACGTGCGTTCTGTGCCCGTGTGTCGCCTGAAGGACTCCACCGCCCTGTCGCGCTTCGCCCGCGAGCGGGACGGCACCATGACGATCCAGATCCTCATCCTCTCGATCCTGCTGTTCAGCACGACGGGGATGGTGATCGACTCGGGTCGCGTCTACGGGATGCACTCCCGGATGCAGTCCTTCGCCGACCAGGTCGCGCTGGCGGCCGCGGCCGAGCTCGACGGCGAGGCGGACGCGATCGAGCGCGCGCTCGCGGTGCAGAACGGCGCCGAGGGCGGCGTCGCCTGGGACTGCGATGCGGCGACCGCGGCGAGCAACGCGGCGCTGGTGCGTGATGTCGGCATCCGGGGCGTCGAGTTCTGCATCGAGCGACTCGACTTCTACTCCCAGTTCGACGCGCCGGGTGCCGACCAGCCCCGCACCCAGGCCGATATCAGCTCGGCCTATGTCACGGGCTTCATCCCCGACCCGACCGCCGCCGGCGCCGCCGAGAACGCGCGCTTCGTCGTCGCCCATGTCGCAGCGCTCAAGATCGACAGTGCGGCCGGGCATCTCTATGCGCTGGCCGCCGGGCTCGCGAGCGCCTTCGGCGTGACGCCGGTCGCCGATCCGGGCGGGGCTACCGTCGATGCCGTCGCCGCGGCCACGGTGGTGGTGCGCCGCTGCACCGGCGCGACGACGCTTGTGATGTGCAACCCGTGGGAAGACCCCTCGGGCGACAGCTCGACCTATGACGCGCTCGTCGACGCCGATGCCGATGGCGATCCGTTCACCCCGGGCGCGGCCGGACGAACCGCCATGACCTTTGCCTCCACGGACGGTGTCCAGGTGGGCTCGTCGGGCGCCGGTCCCTTCGACTGGCAGGCGCGCAACCAGCTCTTCGAGCTGCTCGATCCGCTGCCCGAGGGTGAGGCCTGCTCGGATGCCAATCTCGTCGCGATGTTCGGCGGCACGCCGCCGGCCGAGGCGCGCTCGGCCTGCCTGATGGCGCGCGCCGAGCCCGACCGCTTCTGCTGGGGCGAGACCGTGCAGATCGCCCCGGCGCGCGCCGCGACCGTGGTCGCCGCGATGAACACCGCCTTCGACATGCGCCTCGGGCCGTTCTCCGACGCGCGCTTCGCCGAGGACGCGACGGTCGCCGGGGTCTATGCCGGGCAGCTCTTCGAGCCGGACCGCTTCGTCGCGCATCCCTATGACGACCAGCGCCGCGAGATCGGCGATCCGCCGCCCGAGAGCCTGTCGGCCTATCAGGCGGGCTCGGTCTATATCGACCTCACCGACTATCAGCAGGCCGAGTACCAGGGCATTCCCCGGCCGGGCGTGACGATGACCGAGGTGAGCTCGGACGTCTACAGCTACGGCATGCATGACTGCCATGTGGAGGCCCAGAAGGCCGCGGCGGGGTTGCCGACATCGGGGGCGGCCTGCGCAACGCCCTTCGTGAGCGACCGGACGATCACGCCGAACGCCAAGCTCGGCCGGATGGTCGACGGCTATTTCGGCCCCTCCGGCGGCTCCGGCACCGGCGGCACGCTGGGCGGCGGCACCACGGGCGGAGGAACCACGGGCGGAGGAACCACGGGCGGCGGGCTCGGATCCGGGGGCGGCACGACCGGTGGCGGGCTCGGCTCCGGCGGTGGCCTCGGCTCGGGCGGCGGCTCCTCGGGTGGGCTGGGCACGCCGAACTTCACCCTCGGCACCACTGGCGGATCGGGCGGCTCGGGCGGCTCGGGCGGAGGCGGCCTCGGCACCACCGGAGGCTCCGAAGGCTCGGGCGATGGCGGCCTCGGCACCACGGGCGGCGGCGGCCATGGCCTGTCCGTCCCCTCCGACATCGACACCTGGTACGGCGCCTATCAGTGGGTCCGGGCCAACCAGTCGCTGCTCGAGGCCGCGCCCTATGCCAACTCCACCACCTACGGCACCGGCGTGACCGCGAGCGGTGAGCCGGTCGCCAACGCCTATGACGTGGGCGCCAATTCCAACCCGGCAGACGACGAACTCGCCTATCTCGACACCGCGCCCGAGAGCTATGCGGCGCTGATGGCCGGCCTCACGCTCGGCCGTGCCGATGGCAGCACCACGAGCTGCACCGCCTCGGATCCGGCCGCCTGCCTGACCGATCCGGGCGAGCGCCGGCGCATCCGGAGCCTGATGGTCAACTGCCAGGCGGCGGTCGACGGGGGTGCCGAGAACGGCGCCTACGAGGCCGAGGTGGTGGGCGTGATGGACTGGTTCCTCACCCGCCCGGTCACGATGTTCTGCGGCTATCTCGACCCGGCCGCCTCGGGCGATGACGCCATCATCCAGGACATCCTTGCCTCGGGCGGGTCGACCGCGACGAACTACACGGCCCTCGACTGCACGCTCGACACGATGGCCGAGGCGCGCATGTTCGTCGAATACATCGAGGATGTCAGCGAGACCGCCCTGATGGAGCGTTTCACCGCCCAGATCACCCAGTGATCCGGGCGGCCCGGCGCACCGCTCAGCCGACGACGCCCTCGGGGCAGCTCACGCCCGTCCCGCCGACGCCGCAATAGCCGCCGGGGGTCTTCGCCAGATACTGCTGGTGGTAGTCCTCGGCGAAGTAGAAGGCCGGCGCAGCCAGGATCTCCGTGGTGATCGGGCCGTACCCCGCCGCGGTCAGCCGCGGCTGGAACGCCTCGCGCGAGGCCTCGGCCGCAGCCCGCTGCGCCTCGTCGAAGACATAGATGCCGGAGCGGTACTGCGTGCCGACATCGTTGCCCTGGCGCATGCCCTGGGTCGGGTCGTGGCCCTCCCAGAAGACCTTGAGCAGCGCCTCATAGGAGATCTTCGCCGGATCGAAGACCACGAGCACCACCTCGTTGTGCCCCGTGCGGCCCGAGCACACCTCGCGATAGGTGGGGTTCTCGGTCTCGCCGCCGGCATAGCCGACCGCCGTCACCCAGACACCGGGCTTGGTCCAGAACATCCGCTCGACACCCCAGAAGCAGCCCATCCCGAAGACCGCCATCTGGAGGCCCTCGGGATAGGGCCCCTTGAGCGCGCGGCCATTCACGAAATGCGTCTCCGCCGTCGGGATCGGCTCGGCCCGGCCCTCGAGCGCGGTCCCCGCTGCCGGCATCTCGGCCTTCTTGAACAGTTCGAACATCGCGTCCTCCACTCTGATCTTTCGCGAGAGGTATGGCGCGCCCCCCGGGGCGGCAATGCGGACAGCCTCTATGCTTGGCATCGACACAAGAAATAGGTGAACGAGGGGGGAACAAACCCTTTCCCTAGCGGCTCGCCCGCGCTATGCTGCTCCCCATGAGCAGCGAGGCATGGCAGCGCGCAGACCACGACACGCCCCTCTCGGCCCGGGCGGCGGCGCCTGCGCCCTATATCGCGGCGCTCAATCCGGCACAGCGCGAGGCGGTCGAGGCGCTCGACGGCCCGGTGCTGGTGCTGGCCGGGGCGGGCACCGGCAAGACCCGGGTGCTGACCGCGCGGCTCGCGCATCTCATCCACACGCGCCGCGCCTGGCCGAGCCAGATCCTCGCCGTCACCTTCACCAACAAGGCCGCGCGCGAGATGAAGGAGCGCT
>CAYORO010000186.1:0-7620 GCA_964406355.1 uncultured Limibaculum sp. | reverse complement strand
GCAGAGCCGGTCCTGCGGGCAGATGCGGCCGCAGATCTCGGGGAAGGTGTTGGTCGCCTGGGAGACCTCATAGGCCTCGCGCAGGCGCCCCTCGGCGGCGAGCTTCAGCCAGTCGGGGATGTTGTTGTGGAGCGGACAGTGCGACTGGCAGAAGGGCACGCCGCACTGGCTGCAGCGCGCGGCCTGGTCGGCGGCCTTCTCGGCGGCGTACTCGCGGTAGATCTCGCCGAAATCCTGCGCGCGCTCGCCGGCGGTGCGCTTCTCGGGCATCTCGCGCTCGAGCTTGGTAAACCGCAGCATCTTCTGCGCCATGGCGGCCTCCCTGATGTTGGATCATCGAGGGCGCTGTCGCCCTGCGTCGGGTGCTGCATAGCGCAAAGATCGGCGCGGATAAAGTCATACATGCTGACATAATCCCAGGGTTGCAGGGCGAGGATGCGCGATCATTTTGACGCACGAGACCCGTGAGCCAACCCATCAGTCGTATATATGTCAGCATGACTGCCATAATTACACGCTTGCCGTCAGCGCCGCACCCTCTATCCATGGCGACGCCCGTCAGCCGCTCCGGATCCCGCGATGAGCCCCGTCGATCTCGTTATCCTCGCGCTGATCCAGGGGATCACCGAGTTCTTGCCGATCTCGTCCTCGGGCCATCTCGCGCTGTGGCCACTGCTGACCGGCCGGCCCGACCAGGGCGTGACGCTCGACGTCGCGGTCCATCTCGGCACGCTGGTGGCCGTCTGCCTCTATTTCCGGAGCGATGTCGGCCGGATCGCGACCGGCGCGGCAGCGATCGCGGCGGGACGCAGGCAGGACCCCGATGCGCGGCTCGCCTGGCTGCTCGCCCTCGCCACGGTGCCGGCAGTGCTGGCGGGCCTCGCGTTGAAACTCACCGACGCGATGGAGGGGCTGCGCGCCATCTCCGTGATCGGCTGGGCGACCCTGGTGGGCGGGCTCCTGCTCTGGGCCGCCGACCGGTGGGGCGGCGAGCGCCGCATGGCCGAGGCCTGGGGGATTCGCGACGCGGTCCTGATGGGCCTTGCCCAGGCCGTCGCGCTGGTGCCCGGCACCTCGCGCGCCGGCGCCTGCATGACCATGGCGCGCGCCCTCGGCTATCGCCGCGACGAGGCGGCCCGGCTGGCGCTGCTGATGGCCGTGCCGACCATCGCCGCCGCGGCCCTTGTCGAGACTGCGGGGCTTGTCGCCGCGGGCGATCTCGCACTCGGGGCGGAGTTTGCGGTCGCAGCGGCCCTCGCCTGCCTCGCCGCGCTGGCGGCCCTGCGCGTGATGATGGGCATGTTCCGGACCGACTGGACGATGACGCCCTTCGTCGTCTACCGGCTCGTCCTCGGTGCGATCCTGCTCTGGATCGCGTATACCTGACGCAGGACCAGCACGGCCCCGGCGGGAGGACCGAATGCGGATGATGCTGCGCTACACGATACCGGCCGAGGGCGGCAACGAAGGCGCCGTCGACGGCAGCCTCGACCGCGCGCGCGACGCCCTTGTCGAGACGCTCCGGCCGGAGGCCGCCTATTATTGGGTCGAGCGCGGCGAGCGAGCGGGCCTCATGGTGTTCGACATGGACGACACGAGCCGGATCCCCGAGCTCGCCGAGCCGCTGTTCATGGCGGCGCGCGCGCGCGCCGAATTCATACCCGTGATGAACGGTGAGGAGCTCGCCACCGGCCTCGCGAGGATGTCGAAGGGCTGAGGGTGTTCCGGCCGCCCGGTCAAGCGGATCGGGCGGTCTCGCGGCAGTGCAGGAGGATGGCCATGAGCGCCAAGATCGACGTCAAGGAAATCATCATCGTCCTCGTTTTCGGCCTGGTGGTCGGGTGGCTCGCCAGCCTGATCGTCGGCGGCGGCAGCCTGCTGCTCTACATCGTCTGGGGCGTGCTCGGATCGCTGCTCGCGGGCTTTGCGGTGCCGGCCATGGGGCTCAAGGTCGATCTCGGCCACCCGCTGCTGACCCGCGTCGTGCTCTCGGTCGCGGGCGCGGTCGTCGTGGTGCTCGTGGCCCGGATCCTCGGCTGAGCCCGGGCGCCGTGCATCAGTCCTCGGCGCGACGGCTCTCGATCAGCGAGGTGTACTGGCCGTAGGGGCGGTAGGGGTAGAGATAGCTCTCGATGATCCCCTCGGGCGCCTCGGGCTCGATGCCGAGTTCGGGGAAGCCCTTCGCGCCCTCGGCAACCACGTTGTCGCGCTCGAGCAGGCGCACCTGGTCGAGCGTGATCGGCGGGTCGGGCAAGAGCCCGAGCATCCGCCCCTGGAGCTTGGCGAGCGGGATCGGCAGGTCGACGATCGCACGCCTGCGCCGGATCACCCGCAGCATCAGCTCCATGAGCTCGCGGAAGGTGTAGATGTTGGGCCCGCCGAGCTCGTAGATCCCGCCGTCCACGGCCCCGGTCGCGCCGCGCGCGGCCGCCTCCGCGACATCCTGCACCCAGACCGGCTGGAACCGGGTCGCGCCGCCCACCACCGGGATCGCCGGGGAGAAGCGCGCCATCTTGGCGAAGCGATTGAAGAACTGGTCCTCGGTGCCGAACACGATCGAGGGGCGCAGGATCATCGCCTCGGGGACCGCTTCCAGCACCTGCCGCTCGCCCTCGGCCTTGGTCCGCCCATAGGTGGCCGGGCTCTCGGGGTCCGCGCCGATCGCGGAGAGCTGGACGACGCGCTCGGCGCCAGCCTCGCGCGCCGCCCGCGCCACCCGCCCCGCGCCCTCGGCCTGGATCGCCTCGAAGCTGTTCTTGCCGGAGGGGAACAGGATGCCGACGCAGTTTACCACCGCATGGCAGCCCTCGGCGATGCGGGCGACCGAGGCATCGTCGCGGATATTCACCTGAACGGGCTCGACCTGCCCGACCACGCCGTAGGGGCGGACGAAATGCGCCTCATGCGGGCGCCGGCAGCCGACGCGGACACGCCACCCGGCCCGCGCCATCGCCTGCGCGATGTAGCGACCGACGAAGCCCGAGCCGCCGATGATCGCGACAATCGGTGCGTCCGTTGTTGGCATCGGCATTCGGCCTCCCCTGTCCGCCCGCCCTGTGACTAAGCGCGCCTCGCCACCATCGCAAGCCTCCATCACCGCGGGCGGGCCGGCATTGGGACATCGATAGGCCAGAACATGCGCCGCGCCGACATTTCGAGCTGCAACCGGCGTCACACGTGAACACATTCGCGACACAGTGATTTTATTCAGGAGATGATGATGACAAAGACCGATGTGAATTCGATGCAGCAGAAGATGGGCAAGGCCGAACAGAAGATCGTCCAGCTCGAGCAGAAGCTGCGGGATATGGGCGGCAAAGGCCAGGGCTTCGTCGAGAAGTCAATCGCCAGCGTGACGCAACGCTTCATGAAGTTCGGCCAGAAGACCGAGGCGGCAACGCGCGAGGTGCGCCAACAGCTCGGGTCCGCGCGCGGCGACGAGGTGCTGCGCCGGCTCGACGCGCTCGAGAAGGCGGTCGAGGATCTCATGCGCCGCGCCGCCTGACGCAGCCGGCGCGACCCGACCCGCCGTTGCCACAGTTTCGCCACGGGTCTGGTTTCCTTGGGGCTATGACTAACGCTAGGTAAGCATGCCGCCCCACAACCCTCGGAGCGCCTTTCCACCAATCGACATTCCGGAGACATTCAACATGGCAAAATCTGAAGGCATCGACCAGAAAGCACTCGCGAAACTCACCGAGAACATTTTCAAAAAAGAGCTGCCCAAATGGAACGCCGACGAGATCCAGCAACTTACGCGCCGCGTACAAGCCCTCTAAAAGAAGCTCGAGGAGCTGGGTAAAACGGGTTCGCTTAAAGATAAGGTGCTCGAGAGCCAGATGAAGGTCTTGGAGACCAAGGTGTTGCACAACACCCGGGCGCGCCTCGACAAGGAATTCGCGCAGATGGAGAAGAAGCTGGGTCTGAAATGATCCGGGGCGATCGGTCCGCACCAAGGAGGTCGGGCGGTCCGCACCAAGGAGGTCGGGCGGTCCGCACCAAGGAGGTCGGCCGGTCCGCGCCGGGACGTTGACAGGTCCGGCAGAGCGAGCGTAGAGAGCGCGAGCGCCCAAGGGCGCCCGATCCCGTGCCCAGGTGGCGGAATTGGTAGACGCGCTAGCTTCAGGTGCTAGTGCCCGTATGGGCGTGAAGGTTCGAGTCCTTTCCTGGGCACCATGATCCCGCGAGCCCGGATCCTGACAGCCCGGTCCCGATCCGCGCGCCGCCCGAGGACGAGAGGCGCCCGATGACCGTGACCCTCCACCAGAACGACCTGCCCGAGGGTCTGGACCTCGGGCCGGTGGTGGCGATCGACACCGAGACGATGGGCCTGATGCCGAGCCGCGACCGGCTCTGCCTCGTGCAACTCTCGAGCGGCGACGGGACTGCGCATCTCGTGCAGATCGCCCGCGGACAGACCGCGGCGCCGCGTCTGCAGGCGATGCTGGCGGATGCGGCCGTGACCAAGCTCTTCCATTTCGGCCGGTTCGACATCGCGGTGCTGGCCCATGCCTTCGGCACCGTGACCCGGCCGGTCTACTGCACTAAGATCGCGTCGAAATTGGTGCGCACCTTCACCGACCGGCACGGGCTGCGCAATCTCTGCCAGGAGCTGCTTGGGGTCGACATCTCAAAGCAGCAGCAGAGCTCGGACTGGGGCGCGAGCGAACTCAGCACCGCGCAGCTCGACTATGCGGCCTCGGATGTGCTCCATTTGCATGCGCTGCGGGCCGAGCTAGACCGCCGCCTCGAGCGGGAGGGGCGGACCGAACTTGCTGCGGCATGCTTCCGCTTCCTGCCGGACCGGGCGCTGCTCGATCTCGGCGGGTGGATCGACCCGGACGTCTTCGAGCACTGAGCGCGGGGCGTGGGGCGACGCGGGGATGCTGCAGACCGGGGCGAAGGACGATAACACGGGAGCGCGGCGCGGCGCGTCTATGGATCACGGAACGAGCGTCATCAGCGGGCAGGACGCAGGCGGGCAGGCCCCGGCAACGGAGGAGACCGGCCGCCGTGTGCTGAGGATTGCGGCCGACGCGCTCGCGCGCTTCGCCGAGACGCTGGGCCCGGGCTTTGCCGAGGCGGTCGGGCTGCTCGAGGCCGCGACGGGGCGGGTGATCGTCTCCGGCATGGGCAAATCGGGCCATGTGGCGCGCAAGGTCGCGGCCACCCTCGCCTCCACCGGCACGCCCGCGCAGTTCGTGCACCCCGCCGAGGCGAGCCACGGCGATCTCGGCATGATCACCCAGGCCGATGTGCTGCTGCTGCTCTCGAATTCCGGCGAGACGCGCGAGCTCGCCGACATCATCGCGCACAGCCGGCGCTTCGCGATCCCGCTGGTCGGTGTCGCGAGCCGGCCCGGCTCGACCCTGCTCCGCGCGGCAGATGTCGCGCTCGCGCTGCCGAATGCGCCCGAGGCCTGTCCGAACGGCCTCGCCCCCACCACCTCCACCACGCTGACGATCGCGCTTGGCGACGCGCTGGCGGTCGCGCTGATGGAACGCCGGGCCTTCACCCGCGAGCGCTACGCGCTGTTCCACCCGGGCGGCACGCTCGGGGCGCGGCTGACGCGCGTGGCCGATCTGATGCATGGGGGGACGGAGATGCCGCTGGTGGACGTTCAGACCTCGATGCGCGAGGCGCTCGTCGAGATGTCGGCCAAGGGGTTCGGCATCACCGGCGTGCTCGACGGCGAGGGGCGGCTGATGGGCGTGATCACCGACGGGGACCTGCGCCGAAACATGGAGGGCCTCCTGGACCGCCGCGCCGGTGAGGTCGCGACCCCGAGCCCCAAGACGATCGCGGCCGAGGCCTTCGCGACCGAGGCGCTCGCGCTGATGAACGCCCCGCGGCGCACGCTCTGCCTCTTCGTGCTGGCCGAGGGCGCGCGGCTGCCCGCACCGCCCGTCGGCCTCATCCACATCCATGACTGCCTGCGCGCCGGGATCGACGAGGGCGCCCTCCGAGGCACCGGGGAGGGAGCGGATGGCCAAGGATGACGCGCGCGACGCGGGCCCGATCGGCGGGGCCCAGCAGGCGGCCGTCAGCCGCTATTCGCGCCGCGTGCGGCTCCTCAAATATGCGCTGCCCGTGGTCTCGGTGGCGCTGGTCGGGGCGATCTTCGCCTCAGGCCGGGGCGAGCAGGACGTCTCCGCCTTCCTGACGCCCGCCGAGATTGCCCGGCTGGCCGCCGGCATCAAGCTCGAGGGGCCGCGCTTCGTCGGCCAGACCGAGGCCGGCGAGCCCTTCGTGCTGCGCGCCGCGACCGCCGAGCCCGACGGTGCGGTGGCCGACCGCATACGGCTCGCGCAGCCGACAGGCGAGATCGAGCTCTCCGATGGCCGGGAGCTGACGGGACGGGCCGACACCGGCGTCCTGCATCGCAACACGGACCGGCTGGTGCTGGAGGGCGACGTACAGCTCGAGACCTCGGACGGCCAGCTCTTCGAGACCGACCGGCTGATCATCAGGATCGGCGACCGGGTGGCGCGCAGCCCCGGCCCGGTGCGCGGCAGCGGGCCCTCGGGCACGATCGAGGCCGGCGCGATGCGGCTGGTCACCGAGGAGGCCACCGATGGCGCGGAAGGCGCGGGACCTCGAATCTTCTTCAGGGACGGCGTCCGCGTGATATTCATTCCTTCGGGGGAACACGAGCCTGAGGCGGCCGCAGCGGCCGTCGCGCCCGGCGGCGAGCCTGCGGCGGTTGCCCAGAGACGCGCCGAGTGAGACCGCCACCGAGGCGGGCCAGCCGGGCGCATGCAAGCGTGGAGGTGCGAGGGATGGTCGGATATCTGAGGGCAGTGCTGGCGGCCATGGCGGTCGTGACGCTGGCGGCCGCGACGCTGGTGGCGGGTCTCGCGCCCGCGCAGACGGCTGGCGAGACCGGCGGGCCCTTCGGCGGCTTCAAGCATGACAGCTCTACGCCGATCGAGATCGTGTCCGACAGCCTCGAGGTCCGCCAGGCCGAGGGCATCGCGATCTTCGCCGGCACGGTGAAGGCAGGCCAGGGGACGCTCCGCCTCGATGCGGACCGGGTGGTCGTCGCCTTCGACCCCGATGAGACCGACCAGGAGACGGGCGCGATCCGCAACATGCGCGCCGAGGGCAACGTGTTCCTCTCCAACGGCGCGGAGACCGCCCAGGGCGATTTCGCGGAGTACGACGTCGCCACCGGCATGATGTTTCTGCGCGGCGACGTGCTGCTGACCCAGGGCGGCAACGCCATTGCCGGCAACGCGCTGCAGATCAATCTCAACACCGGGCAGGCCGAGATGACCGGCGGCGCCCCCGCGGCAAGCGGCACTGGCGGCGCCGGCGGAAACTCGGGCCGGGTGAAGACCATCTTCCAGCCCGCCCGCGGTCAGGGAAATTGAGGCGCTCGCTGTTCAACGCGCTTCGCCCCGTCCGCGCCGGTCTGACGGTCACGGGTCTCGGCAAGAGCTATCGCCGGCGCCCGGTGGTGCGCGACGTGTCGCTCTCGCTGACCCGCGGCGAGGCGGTCGGGCTTCTCGGGCCGAACGGCGCGGGCAAGACCACCTGCTTCTACATGATCATCGGGCTCGTCCCCTGCGACACCGGCACGATCCATCTCGACGGCATCGAGGTCTCGACGCTGCCGAT
>CAYORO010000185.1:0-7689 GCA_964406355.1 uncultured Limibaculum sp. | reverse complement strand
CGCCCAACCTGATGGTGCTCAACAACCAGACCGCGCGGCTCTCGGTCGGCGAGACTGTGCCCTTCGCGGTGCGCACGGCGCAGGACGTTTTCGAGAGCGACAGCACCTTCGCCTCGGAGATCGAGTATCGCGAGACCGGGATCATCTTCGACGTGACGCCGCGGATCAATTCCTCGGGCTCGGTGGTCCTCGACATCAGCCAGGAGGTCAGCACGATCTCCGAGGTCGACGCCGAGACGCTGACCCCGACGGTCGCGCAGCGGGTGATCCAGAGCGCGGTCGCCGTCGACAGCGGCGAGACCGTCGTGCTGGGCGGGCTCTTCTCGACCAACGAGACGCGCGGGCGGAGCGGCATCCCGTTCCTTGTCGACATCCCGATCGCCGGCAATCTCTTCGGGCGGACGACCAGCACCTCGATCCGCACCGAGCTCCTGATCCTCGTGACGCCGCGCATCATCAACTCGGCGCTCGACGCCCGCGAGATCAGCCGCGCGCTGCGGCAGCGCTTCACCGCGATCCCGCTCGACGACCGGACGCTCGGCGCGCTCGCGCAGCCGGCCTCGCTCGAGACCGAGAACTCCAGCTACTACGAGAGCGGAGAAACCCGGCCCGATGCGCAGCCCTCCGAGGATCTGGCGCCCGCGCCGCCTCCGCAGCCATCGGCCGAACCGGCCGAACCCATCGAGCAGGCGCCGCTCGCGGCCCCCGTCGCTGCCGCCCCCGTTGCCCCCGTCGCTCCCGTCGCCCCGGTCTCGGGCACGCCCGAGGCTGTCCCCGCGGCGGCCGCCCCCGTGGCACCGGCGCCGCAGGCCGGCACGGGCGGGCAGTGGGTCTATCTCGGCTCGTTCCGCGACCCGCAGGGCCCGGCGCGGCAATGGCAGGCCGCGCAGGCGCGTGATGGGGCGGCGCTTTCCGGCCTCCGGCCCGATTATGCGACGCGAAACGGGCTCAACGTCGTGCGGGTCGGGCCCTTTGCCAAGCCCGAGGCGATGGCGCTCTGCGCGCGGCTGTCCACGAGCTGCTTCGTCGGCGAGGGGTGAGAGGCCGCTCCCGCGGAACGGTTGCGGACGGGGTCGGCCCCGGAGACCTCACGAGACGAGAACGATGTCCCAGAAACCGGGCGCGAGCTCGGTCAGCCCGTCGAGCTCGGGGAACGCTGCGCGGTTCTCGTCGGCGGCTGAGAAGGCGAGCAGCAGATCGGCGTCGCTCACCCCCTCCATCCCGGCAACCGAGGTCCAGAAGGCGATGCCGCCCTCGTCGCCCTCGCGGTCGAGAATGTTGACATAGAGCGCCTCGACCAGCTCCTGGTCGCTGAGGTCGTCCGGCTCACCCACCGTCTCGACGAACTCGGGCGAGTCGACGAAGGCGGCGGCGACGTCGCGATCGGTGAAGCCGGCCTCGCGCTCGTCGATCCAGAAATTCAGCCCCGGCGCATCGAAGCTCCGCCCGAGCCCCGCCTCGTAGAGAAGCGCGACCGTGATCGCCGCCTCCTGTGTCAGCGGCTCCTCGGACGCGCCGTCGTCGAGCAGATCGATCGCGAGCTGGATGTCGCTGCCGAGCGGCTCCTCGAAGCCCAGATCCTCGAAGTTGAAATCGCCGATGAAGCTCTCGAGGTCGAAGACGATCTCGCGGAACTCGCTGAACTCGACATCCTCGAGCACGCCGTCCTGGTTGATCAGCGAGAAGGTCTCGATCCGGTTCTCCGGCCGCTCCCAGTCGATGATCAGGAGGATCGAGCTGGCATCCTGGCTCTGCACGAAGAGGTGGCGGGCGTCGATGGTTGCCACCAGCGGGTTGAGCGCATCGTCGATCAGCACGTCGACATAGCGGTCGTCGGGGCTGTTGCCGGTCTCGTGAATGATGGTGAAGCTCTGGGGCGAGACGGTGTAGGTGTCGTCGCCCGTGCCGCCGACGAAGTAGCTCTCGCCCGCGATCACCTCGTTGGAGAAGCTGTCTTCGCCGGCCAGGCCGAAGAACAGGCGCGAGTCGGTGTCGCCCGAGAACTCGTCGTCACCCTCGGTGCCAACGACATACACGAAATCGCCGATGCTGCTGGTCATTTCATGCCCTCAGAGTGTCGGAACCGGCGCGACCGCCGCTCCGTGGCTGATCTTGCACGCCGCCATGGGCGCGAAACGAGACACGGGTCGAACACGGCACGCGACCCCCAACGACACGGAAACTGGAACCGGCGGGATCATCACCGCCGGCCGAGCGCGAGCACGGTCTCTTCGCCGTCATCGCCCACGAGGCGGACCGAGGCATCATCGACATCGGTCACGAGCCACTGGCGAATCCGGTCGCCCGCGCGGACACGGCGGACCCGGCCGGCCGGATGGAAGGAGAGGATGGCGACGAGCGCGCTCTCCTCGCCGACGACACCGATCAGGCGGGCGCCGAGCGTGGGTTTCTCGGGCGCGTCGGGCACAGGCGCCGCGGGCGGGCGCCGGCTCGGATGGAAGAGCGGCCGACGGTCGAGCGCGTCGCGGGTCAGCTCCATCGCGTGGCGCATCTCGCCGGAGCGCTCGCGGATGTCGAGCACGGCGTTGACGGTGTAGCGCTCATCCGGCGCGGCCGGAAGCCAGAACCAGACGGCGCCGAAGAGCGCGAGGGCGGTGTAGGCGATGGCGATGATCGCCGGCGCCCGGTCTGCCGGGGTGGCCGGGGCCGCACGGTTCGAGCCGCGCCCGCCGACGAGCCCGCCGAATGCCGATGCGAGCCCCTCACTCAGCCGCATAGGCCATCACCCTCACCTTGACCGGCAGGTTCCGCTCCCGCCCGGCACCGCTGCGCCCGCGGGCCCGGCGCACCGAGATCTCGCGCGCCACCACCATCGGCTCGGCCGAGCCGATCGCCACCAGAAAGCCGCCAAGAGCGACCTCGGGGATCGCGCCGGTGAGTGTGAGGCCGAGCTGCACATGCCCGCCATCGCGCGTCATCTCCTCCGCGCGGATCTCCTCGATCTCGAGCCCGTGGGCGTCGGCGAGCGCCTGCATATCGGTCTGGAAGCGCGAGCGGGCTTCCTGCGGTGTCTCGGCCCGGTAGATCCGCGGATCCTCGGCCGGTGCTGCCGTGCCCTCGGCCTCGACGTCGCGGGCCCGCTCGAGGATGGCGCGCTTGTCGGCGAGATCGCCCTCGAGCGCCGTCACCCCGTCGAACACCCAGAGCCCGAGGAAGCCGAGGACAACCGAGCCAATGGCGAAGAACACCGCAAGCGCGATCCGCGGCCGCCTGCGATCGGCAAAGCGGAACTCGCTCATCGCGTCGGCTCCACGATCTCGGCGACCAGGCGAAACCGCTCGACCTTGCGGCGATTGTCGCGCGCAACGGGGGCAGCGAACCGGACGGCGCCGAAATGCTCGATCCGCGCGAGATACTCCACCGTCTCGGCGGCCGAGGGGCTGAAGCCCGAGATCTGGACGCTGTCCTCGCCGATCTCGATCCGGTCGAGCCAGGTCTCGTCGGGCAGCACTGCAGCGATGCGCCCGGGCAGCGAGAGACGGACGATCGAGCGGGACTCGGCGCGCGCGATCCGCTGCTCGTTGGCGGCGCGCACGCTGGCGGCCGCGAGCGCGGCCCGGCCGGCCGCCACCTCCTCGGAGAGCGCCGAGCCCTGCGCGAAGAGCACCGCCATGGAGGTGACCGCGGAGAGGACGAACACCGCGCTTGCCGCAACCGCCCCGGTGACCCAGCCCGGCATCGCCCAGAGCCGGCCGAGATGGCTCGCGCTCGGGCCCCCGGGCATCGCCCAGGCCGGACGGGCGGCCCATCCCGCCGGGTCCTCGACCGTCACGCGGCGGACCACACCGATCTCGAGGCCGGCCCCGCGGATCGCCGCGGCCGCCGCATCGACCCGCTCGGCCAGTGCGATCGCCGCCTGGACGGACCAGCCCTCCCCCGCCCTGTCGGCCACCCAGATCGATCGCGCATTGGCGGCGTCGAAGGGCGACTCGACAAGGATCTCGTTCTCGATCATCGCCTTCAGTTCGCCGAGCGCGGCATCGGGCAGATCGAACCACAGATCGAAGGCCGCCTCGCCGACCAGCACGAGGTCGACCACACGCACCCCATCGCCGGCGAGGATCTCAAGCGTGGTCCGGGGGTCGTCGAGCGGCGCGCCGACCCGGGCGCCCCGACCGGACGCAGCGTCATCGACCGTGAGCCAGAGCGCATCCGCCCGCAACTCGACCCAGACAGGACAGACGGGGCGCGCGGAGGCCGGCTCGGACGCGACCGCGGCCAGCCCGACCTCGACGAGGTTGGCGCTCTGCCGCAGATCCCCCCTGAGCGAGGCCGCCCGCCGGATGACTGCCCCGATCGCCCCCTCGAGTTGCATCCCGCTCACCTCCGGGCGCCCGCCTCCGGGCGCCGCCGCACTCGCTCACGACCCGCGGACAGAGTTACGATGTCCGCGTGAAGAATCCATGGTCGGTGAAGCTGTGGCCGCGGAAAACGCTGCTCACGCTGCTCTCGGCCAGCCCCAGATGCCGCACCATGATCTCGGCGACCATGTCGCGATAGTCCACCACCATCGGCTGGAAGCGCCCACGCACCAGCTGATCCTCGGCGAAAGAACTGACATCCGGCCCCATGCCGCCCTGCGTCGGGCCGCCGAAGGCGAACCACGCGGCAGCATCGCCGTGGTCGGTCCCGCGGCTGCCGTTCTCCTTCACGGTGCGGCCGAACTCGGTGCAGACGAGGACCACGATGTTGTCCATCAGCGGGCCCATATCGTTGTAGAAGCGCAGTAGCTCCACCGCGCCCTCGTAGCAGCGCCGGTTCCAGCTGTTGTCCTGGTTGATGAAGGGGTCGGCCACATCGGGATCATACTGGTTGGAGTGGCTGTCCCAGGAGCCGGTGTAGTCGATCGCTGCGACCTCGAGCGGCAGGTTCGCCTTCACCATCTGCGCCACCAGCCGGAGCCCGCGGCCGAGCGGCGCACGCGAATAGCCGCTGTCGATGTTGCTGTCGTCGAGCATCTGCATATCGGCGATGGTCGAGAGCAGCAGCTGCTGGTTCTCGCGCACCTGGCCCTCGACGGCGCTGAGATCGACCTGATGCGAGTTGATCTCGTTCATGATCGCGGTCAGGCGGTTGTCCATGCACCCGCTGCCGGAGCAGAAGTCGTTGTTCTGGATGTCGAACTCGCCTGCGGTGCCGACCGCGGCCACGCCGATCGCGCCCTGGAGCTCGCGGCTGACCGAGCTCTTGCCCGCCACGATGGCGCGCAGCGGATCGTCGGTGCCGTCTTGCACCTGCATGTATCGGTTGAGATAGCCGTCGATGTAGTTGTCGCGCTCGCCGGTGCCGATCCAGCGCTGGCAGTCGAAGTGCGACCGGTTGCCGACCGCGAGCGCCGTGGAGGGCGAGACCAGCAGCCGGTCAGCGTCCCACATGTCCATCAGCGGCGCGAGATTGGGGTTCATCGCCCGGTAGGTGAGGCCGAGATCAAGCGCGCTGTTGGGGTCGCTGTCGAGCGGCGCGTCGATCGCAAGACCCGGCCGGATCGCGTCCTCACGGTCCCGGTTGCTGTAGAGCGGATCGCCGATCGGCGGGAACAGGTGCAGCGCGTCGGCCCCGCCACGCTGGAAGATCTTCAGAAACACCTTGCCACTGGCATTGCCGTCCTGGGCAAACGAGAACCGCACGTTGCCGGCCGTTCCCGCAAAGGCGGCGGCGGAGGCGAGGCCCATCTCGGCCAGAACTGATCTGCGCGTTTTCATGTCCGTATCCTCGCGAAGTCTTTTCGGTCTCGGGGCCGCGTCACTGCACGGCGAAGCAAGGCAGCACGACAACCACACCCATGGCGCGGCGGAGTGCGGCGTCTTCGTCCTCGATCAGGGGCTCGAAGATCCCGTCCTGGCCTTTCAGCTCGGCGACCACGGGCTCGAATTCCTCCTGGGTGTAGCGCTCGGCACAGGCCAGCGCGAGCAGGTAGCTCGCCACGTCCTCGGCCGTCTCGAGACCCTTGTCCGCCACTTGCGCCGAGAATTCGAAGGCCCGGTCGCCCGAGTTGCGGTTGCGGTCGATCACCTCGGTCACCTGGCGATACTGAGCGAGCGTCGCGGCGGTGTTGAGCCAGTGATCGCTGACCTCTGCGAAGCCGGTCGGCACCGGGAAGTTCAGCACGTCCATCCCGGCGCTCTTCATCAGGCGATCGTAGAGGTCGCTGTAGAAGAAGGCGATCGAGTCCGAGAACTCAGGATCGTTAGAGGGCAGGCTGAACTTCTGGATCGCGTCCTCGAGCGAGTCAGAGAAGACGCGGAGATAGGAGACGACGTATTCGAACGGCGTCTTCGCCTTGCTCCGCAGCGTCGCGGTCGAGAGATAGTCGGAGTGTAGCAGGATCGCCCGCAGCATCGCCTTGACGTCGCCGTCATTGGCGGCCCAGGCGGCGATGCAGGCATCGACGAAGGTCTGCGGGCGATCGTCGTTCACGAAGAACTCGACGAGCTTGCCGCAGACGAAGGCCTGGGTCTCCGGCCGGCGCGAGAGCGCGCGCAGCAAGTCGCGGCCCTCCTGGACGCCGTCCTCGCCTGAGCGCCCCGCCTCGGTGTAGCTGATGAAGGGAACCTCTTTCGCGTCTTCGTCGTGGTTGTCCGGGCGGAACTCGAACTCGTGGATCCGCACGGCGCCGTCCTCGGGGCTGTCATCCGCCAGACGATAGGCCCAGCCGGTGAAGATCCGCGCGACCCCGGCAACGTCGGCATCGAGATAGCCCGCGTCGACACCCACCGTGTGCAGCTCGAGCAGCTCGCGGGCATAGTTCTCGTTGCCGCGGTTGTTGCCGGCCCGGTTCTGGTCGTTGTCGAGGAACTGCGACATCACCGGGCTCTCGGCGCTGAACAGCAGCAGGTCGTAGAAGCTCGTGAGCGCGCGCTCGCGGAACCCGATCACCATCTGCCATTTCGAGTAGTCGACCCGGTCGCGCTTCTGCGAGGCGAAGAAGTGGTTGGCCCAGAACTGCCCCATCACCTCGTTGAGCTGGCGCTCGGTGCCGCTGGCATAGGCCAGCGCGTGACGCATGATCTGGAACTCGAACTGGCGCTCGCTGTCCTCGTCGAGGTCGACGAAGCTGTCCGGATCGGTCGCCAGGAACGCGCTGTCATCGATGCTGTCGGGGTCGAGCTGCTCCTCGACGAAGGCCGCGAAGCCGACATCGAGCACATGCATGAAGAGCTCGTCCGTGGCGCCGTAGGTCACGCGGCCGAGCGCCTGCTCGAGCCCGTCGACCATCTCGGCGACGCCGAAGGCGTAGGTCATCGTGCTGGGCAGCACCTGGCTGTCCATGCTCGACATCGGGGTGAGCGCGACCTCGACCGACTGGCCGGGCACGAGATCATCCTCGAATAGGCGGACGGCAAACTGGCCGTTGGTCTCGCCGACATCGACGATCGTCTCGCGGCCCGAGGGCTGAATGATCGCCTGGACCATGTCGAAGGTCATCGGGTCGCCGACCACGCCGAAGAGCGTGGCGCCGCGGCTCGGCAGGATGTCGCCGTCCTGGACGGTCAGCAGGCCGAGCTCGCCGACCGAGACATCGGTCACCGATGGGAAGAGCGGGAGCGAGGCGAGCTGCGGTGTCGGCGCGGGCGCCGGGTCGTCGTTGTTGTCGTCGTCGTTGCCGGCGTTGTCGTTGTTGTCGTCATCGTTGCCGGCGTTGTCGTTGTTGTCGTCATCGTTACCGGC
>CAYORO010000184.1:3852-7709 GCA_964406355.1 uncultured Limibaculum sp. | reverse complement strand
ATCACCCGGAGATTACGCCGCCTTCGAATTTCCACCACTTCCGCGACACGACCCGAATGTCGGCAATCCGCCAGTGGACTAAGCGTAGCTCACTGACCACATTTCGAGGAACATCCCTGTCCAGGCGTTGCCCAAAAGGCCATTGCGCTGCTCAGCGCCGGTCAGACGAAGCGCGGGTCTAGGGCTTCGAGGGTGCCCAGCCTGCGTCGGCTAGGAGATCCACGACTTGCCGCGATAGGTCCCGGTTTGCGTAGAATCGGTCCAGCGCGATGTCGGGTCGGGCATTGGGCCAAGTGTCCTCGAGCTCGCGGACCAGCCGTCGCGCTTGCTCGTGATTGCCCGCTGCCTCGTAGGACACGGAGAGATAGGTCAGCGTCAGGGCGCTTACCGGGTCGCCGTGCTCAATGGCGTTCTCGAGCGACGCGATGGCCGGGCCGTACTCGCCGAGATGGAAGAGCGCGACCGCGCGGATGTTGCGTCGGGCAAAGCGAAAGCTCCCGAGATCGCGCGGCAGATCGGGATCGGTGACGCGAAGGGCCTCGGCGAGATCGCCCATCATCACCGCGATCAGAGCTCGAAAATCCAGCACATTGCCGTCTCTCGGGGCGAGCTGGACAGCGAGGCCCGACCGGCGTTCGGCTTCCTCGACACGTTCCGCCGCATACGCGGCCCAAGCCATCGCCGACTGGCTCCACCCCCGCCTCGGATCGAGCTGAACCGCCTGATCGGCCAACTCCGAGGCCCGCTGGCGCAGATCCATGCGCTCGGCCGATTCCGCGGCGAGGAGCGACATGGTTGCGAGCGCGTGAGCCGCTCCGGCATAGCCGCAGGCCATCCCGGGATCCGTTTCGATCGCCCTGAGAGCAGTGTCGAAGGCAAGACGCTGGTTTCCGATATCGGCGATGGGAAACAGGAACCCCCGTGCCTGATCGCACAGATTGGTTGCCTGCACGGAGGCCGCCGATCTCGCCGAAAGTGCGCGCCGCTCGATTTGCCGCGGTGTTGGCCCTGGGTCTGGTCCGGCGGCGCCGAGCGCCCGCAAGCCCTCCGAGATCCGGGGCAGGTCCTGGAGAAGGCTGAACGCGGCGACGAGCAGGACGCAACCAGCAATGCCGGCAACCGCCCATCTCACATGTCTCGATGGTTGTCGCGCCGGTGCGCCCCTTTCGGCGCTCGCTTCGGCAGGGATAGATGGCAGGACGCGCAGGAAGCGCGGCGCATAACCGCCCTGCTCGATGACGATCCTGACCGGATCGGAAGCCCCGGCGCCTGCATAGTGCTCTTCGAGCTTCCGCCTCAGCCGCCGCGCATCGACCCGGACCACGTTGTCGGTGTTGTCGCCGCTGGTGGGGTCGCGACCATAGACATCCTGCGCGATCGTCTTGCCTAGGATTGCGGTCGCGCGCCCGGCGATCGCCTCCTCAACCACATAGGTCAGGAAGCCCTTGAGTCGTTCGGACTTGGCGAAGGCCTCGCTCGCCACGACTGTCGCCAGCGCCCGCTTCGCTTCGGTATGTTGCGTGCTCGGGTCGATGCGAACCGGATCTGCCAACTCTGAAGCCCCTCATCGCCCAGGCATTTGTTTCTGAAGGGAAATACCTGCCATGATACCAGTGTCTCACGCGGATGACACGGTGTAACACTGACCGTGATGCAATGGGATGGAGCATCCTGCCCTCGTCACAGACCAAGATAGTCGTCCAATGCCACGGCCCCTTCTCAGCATGGTTTTCCCGGATCACGCGGACCTGATCAACCAACTCAGGGCCGACCACCCCGGCTTCGACGAGATCTGCCGGGATTTCGAGCTGATGGACCAGGACCTCCGCCGACTGGAAGGCGATCCATCCGCCCAGACCCCCGGCGCCCTGGCCGACATCCAAAGCACGCTGGACGGCTTGCGAGACGAGATCCTGGCCGCGCTCGGCAGGCACGCGACCGAATCTGCACGACAGCCTACGCCCCGCCAATGACCGGACTGCTGGTCCAAAAGGAGACCCAGATGACTATGATGCACGGACAAGGACTACCCCAATGGGCGATCGGAGGCCTCGCCGTCCTCGTCGCGCTCGCCGGCCACGGCAGTGCGGCGCTCGCCCAGGAGGACCGGATCATCCACGATGCCGAGCACTATGTCCTGGCGGCCCAGCACGGTGAGCGCTGGTTGACCGAGGATGCGGAAATCGACGCCAAGCTCATGGAGCTGCGCGCGCGCTTCGGCCGGCCGCCCAACATCATCCACATCATGTGGGACGATACGGCCGTCGGCGAGATCGGCATCCCGGAGCTCCAGAAGATCCGCGGCTGGGAGACGCCCCACATGAACCGCATGGCGGCCGAGGGCATGAACTTCATGCGGATGTACACCGAGCCCTCCTGCACGCCGAGCCGCGCCGCCGTGATGACGGGTCGCCATGCCGTGCGCAATGGCATGTACAATGTCGGTTTCCCCTACGAGTATGGCGGCCTCGCGGCCGACGAAGTCACGATGGCCGAGGTGCTGAGCGAAGCCGGCTATGCGACGGCCTTCTTCGGCAAGTCGCATCTCGGGGACGTTGAATCGAGCTATCTGAACCGCCAGGGCTTCGACGAGGCGATCTGGACGCCCTACAATCAGGTGCCGAGCCTCTATGTGCCTCAGGGCCAGATGGCCCTGCTGACGCCGGGTGTGCTTTTCCCCGATATGTTCGGCGAGGACCCCTATGACATCGACGAGGGTTGGCGGCCCACGGGGTATGTCTGGGCGCTGGAAGGGACCAAGGATGGTCCGGTTCGCGAGTTCGGCACGCCGCCCATGGATCACGCCGGCTACATGGCGCTCGACCGCCAGTTCTTCGACGGCACCATGGACTTCGTGCGCCGCAACGCCGAGGCCGAGACCCCCTTCTACGTCGCCTTCTGGCCGCAGATAACCTCGTTCCTGGGTTTTCCCGACCGCATCACGGCGGCAGGCGGCTTTCTGCAGGAGGCGCTGGCGCGGCTCGATCCCATGATCGGCGAGCTGATGGACGAGCTTGAAACCCTCGGCATCGCGGAGAACACCCTTGTCGTAATCATGGCCGACAATGGCCCCATGGTGCACAACGGGCCTCCGGGCATGGTCGAGACGCTCTATAGCGGCGGCAAGGGCGATTATACCGAGGGCGGCGTGCGGGTGCCGGCCATCGCCTGGTGGCCTGGTGTGATCGAGCCCGGCCAGGTCGTCGGCGACATCATTCACCAGACCGATCTCTTCACCACCTTCGCCCGGCTCGGTGGCGCCATGGAGCATGTCCCGACCGACCGGATCATTGACGGCGTCGACCAGACCTCGCTGCTCCTCAACGGCGATACCCACAGCCGACGCGACTATACCTTCATCTACACCGGCAACGTGCTCGCCGCGCTGGTGAAGGGCCGCTACAAGCGCCACGTCGTCGGCGGCAAGCTCGGGCTCTCAGGGCCGGAGTTCTACGACCTCTACAACGACCCACGCGAGGCGTCTGGCCAGATGCTGCCGATGTTCCCGGCAAAGGGCATGTTCAACCAGATGCGGCTGCGTCACCTCATCTGGAAGGAGAAGCACCCCGATCAGCGCCAGAACCGTGACCTGCCGCTCACCGGACTGGAGAACCCGCGCCCCGAGGTCGAGGCGGCTGGCCAGTTCCGCATCCCGGCGGACCAGCTTCCCTTCGACCCCAGGGACGTGATCACGCGCATCCCCGAATGGGACAACATCGACGCCCGATGGGGCGCCGGTGAGTGACGCGACGGCGCTGGCGGCCCGGTCTTGGCCGCCAGTCCCCCGGGAGCCGGCCAGCAGATCTAGCAACACCGGGACAGGCGCCCCGTCTGTCCGACCGCCCCGTCTGTCCGAC
>CAYORO010000184.1:0-3752 GCA_964406355.1 uncultured Limibaculum sp. | reverse complement strand
CGACGAATCATCGCCCTATCGCGATCTTTGGCCGTCCGGCTCACGGTGCCAGCGCCGACCGACTGACGACCGCCAGACCGCGAGTCAAATCAAGCAGCCAAGGAGAATGGCATGAAACGGACTATGCTCGCCGCCTGCGTCGCGGCATTGGCCCTCGGCGGGGCGTCCGCATCGGCAGGGATCAGCTCGGCAGGCGACCCGATCAGTTTCGGCCTTGCCCCCGACACCGCGGATGCGAACACGCCCGCCTCCAGCGTGATCCCGGATCCGGCATCATGCACGCTTGGCCCACAGGCCCGCGAGGCGGCTGAGGAGATCGAACTGGCGGGCGCCGCCCGGCGGAGCGTGCGGCGCACGTAGCGCCGGACCTCGCGTCGCACCTCGCGCCGCGTCAGCCGTCGGCATGCGGTATACTACTGATGGGCACCGACAGCAGGAAATCTGTGATCATGGATATGCAATACATGCGAACGCTCGGCTGCGCCGCGGCACTCGTCTCTGGCCTTGTCGGCCCGATGGGCGCCGCCGTCGCGCAGGACACGAGCGCGGGCGTGATGGAACCCGAAGCCGTCGAGATCCTCGAGGGCATGTCCGCCTATCTGAAGGCGGCGAAGACCTTCACCTTCCGCAGCAAGGGGCTGCGCGAGGTGGTCAGCCCGTCAGGCGTTAAGCTGCTCCTCGCCCGGTCCTCGATCTTCATCGTCGAGCGCCCCGACCGTCTCCATGCCATGGTGCATCGTGACGACGGCAGCCGGTTCCGCGTGTGGTTCGACGGCGAGGCGCTCGCCATCATGGAGACCGGCGCCGGGGGTCACCGCTATGCCACCATCGCCGCACCGGACGGTGTGTCGACGCTCGATGGCATGCTGGACCATCTGATCGACGAGTACGATTTCGTGCTTCAGCTCGGCGATCTGCTCTACGAGGACATCGGCGCGAGCCTCGGCAAGGGGCTGCTCTCGGCCGTCTATCTCGGCCCGAGCCTGGTCGACGGGCGCAAATGTCACCATCTTTCTCTCGAGCTCTCTGGGATCGATGCTCAGCTCTGGGTGCAGGACGGCGACGATCCGAGCCCGTGCCGCTGGGCGTTCAATCTCACCGACGAGCCCGGGGCGCCGCTGTTTGCGTCAAGCTTTGACTCTTGGGCGACCAACCCGACAATCGATGCCCGGCATTTTGCGTTCGAGCCGCCGGCCGGAGCGAGCGAGGTCGACATAAAGGAACTCCTGAGCGCCGGGCTGGTCTTCGAGTAAACGCTCGCCGCGCGACGTCTTGCGGCATCTCAGTGTCGAGGCTGAAGCTCGTCCATGAGCTTCAGCCGCGCATCCTCGTCCCCTTGCGCCTTTAGCCGGCAAATCTCCTCCGACAGCTATGGACTGTCGCCTGCTCGCCCCGCGCCTCACGGCAGACCACCCCGATTGGCAAGCCTCATTCGCCGGCATCTGGAAAGGAGCCTTCTGCGGGTCCGTTACGTCACTCACCTTGATGCTTCTCCGCTCCTCAGGGCAGAAGTCTCAGGCCCTTGGAACGTCTCCCAGCGGATCCGATAGTCCATTCTGGTGCGGGCCGGGCACAGTGCGATCTTCCGAAGGGCGTCGGCTGAACATTTTTCCATAGTCCTTCGCGAACTCGCCCATGTGCCAGAAGCCCCAGCGGTTCGCGATGTCGGCGACGCGCTCATCGGGAGCCGCCGCAACGAGATCGTAGCGAACCCGATTGAGCCGCATGACCTTCGAATAGGCTTTCGGGCCAACGCCGAAGCGATCTATGAACGCGCGATACAATGTTGGCCAAGAAGTACCGCAGAGCCTGCAAAGCTCGCGCATGCTCGGCGGCGCATCCAGCTGTGTCTCGATCACGTCAAGGGCCCGCCGCAGCACACGTTCGCGCATGCGCGGCGACCGATCGGCCTTTGGGACGCGCGCGTTGCCGAGGGCAAGGATCAGGGTCATGAGCAGCATCTCCTCCTCCTCGGCGCCGAGGGCGGCTGTGCTTCCTTCGTCGAAGCTGCACGAGGTCTGGGCGACAAGGCGCACGAGTCTCGGATGAGAAGAGAAGACACGTCGAGAATGGCAGGATCGAGACCCTGCTCCGGGAATGGCAGCCCAAAATCCTCGACGCCTGCCTCGAAGTCCGTTCGGGTCACGCTCAACGTGGTCCCTTCGAAGCCAGCCTTGCTAACGCCGTCGAACTCCTGGCCAGAGCCGAAACAGACAAGCGGCCGCTCGGGCACCGCGGCCTGATGCCAGGCAGACAGGTGATTGGGGCTGGGAAGCCCGAAGGTAAGACGGTCGCGCGGCGCCGCGCCTCGCTGATGAACCCTGAAGGGCAGGCGGATACGCATCGTGAGCAACGTTGCCCCCGGGCGCACCGTCACCCGCGTGACGCCGTCACCCGCCTCGATCTGGCGGAAATCAAAATCCCAGGGAGTGACGGTCCCGAGGAGGTTTGGATCCGGGACTTCGATCGATGCAGCGCGGTTGGTCATCTCTTGTTGCCGTCTACGCATACATTCAGGGGGGCTGCGCAGATTGATGAATTTCCGATGCGCTGCCAGGGGAAATTCCTGGCATTTGCTGACAAAGTCAATGACAAGCAGTCGATGAATCAAGATGCGCAACAGCCGAGGCGCGGCCGCCCTCGCCTCCCGTCCCAGCAGCGTCGTAGCGAACGCGTCGTGGTGATGCTGACGGCCGAGGAGATGACGGCGCTGCGCGATGCCGCGACGGAGGACGGGTTATCGGTCTCGTCGCTCTGCCACAACCTGCTGGCGCAAGCCATGCGGGAACTCATGCAACGCACGGCGAAAAGACGCGCCGACGCGACGAGAAGCGACCCCAAGGAGAAGCGCCGATGATCCGAACTCTCAGCTACCTCGCCGCCGTGGCGCTGGCGGTCCCAGCGCTCGCCCAGGATGGCGGAATTGTCCGCGACGGCGAGTACCGCTTTCTCGAGGCCCAGTTCGGCGAACAGTGGGCAGCGCAGGACACCCGCATCGACGCACGCCTGGCCGAGATCCGCGAGGCCAATGGCGGCAGTCCGCCCAACATCCTCTACATCCTGATCGACGATGTGAGCTTCGGGCAGATGGGCAACCGGGCCATGAACTACGTCATGGGCATCGAGACCCCCAGCATCAACCGGCTTGCCACCGAGGGCATGTCGCTGATGCGCATGTATACCGAGCCCTCCTGCACGCCGACGCGCACCGCCTTTCTCACCGGCCGCCACCCGATCCGCGCCGGTGTGAACGAGGTCAAGGTAGCGCTGGTGGGCGAGGGGCTCTCGGCCGAGGAGGTCACGCTGGCCGAGGTCCTGAAGCAGGCCGGCTACAACACCGCCCATGTCGGCAAATGGCACCAGGGCGATATCGAGCAGGCCTATCCGCACAACCAGGGCTTCGACTACGCGGCCTTTCCGCTGCACCAGCAGGTGCAGCTGAGCCTGATGACCCGAGAGGCGATGCAGGCGAACACCATGCTCGGCTTCCACGCCTCGGGCCAGACGGGTGCGTTCGCCATCGACCAGCGCTTCAAGCCCTACGGCCTCGTCACCGGGGTGGAGGGCGCGGCCGGCGGACCCGCGCGCGAGGTCGACATGGCGCCGGGCGAGGAGTGGACGCAGGCGAAGTACGAGGAGATGAACGCGCGGTACCAGCGCCAGATCATCGAGCAGCTCGAGCGTCTCGCGGGCGAGGAGGAGCCCTTCTTCCTGCAGTACTGGCCGCTCTATCCGCTCAACTTCGTCTACCC
>CAYORO010000183.1:0-7799 GCA_964406355.1 uncultured Limibaculum sp. | reverse complement strand
CTCCTGGTGCTGCATGCGCCGCTCGATGCGCAGGTGGGGATCGAGAACGCCTCCGAGATCTTCATGGCGGCCAAACACCCCAAGAGCTTCGTGACGCTCGACCAGGCCGACCATCTGCTGACCCGCGAGGCCGACGCCGAATACGCGGCGGATGTGATCGCGGCCTGGGCCGGGCGCTATCTCGAGCGTGCCCCGGAGGCCCGCCCCGCAGGGGCCGAGGGCATCGTCCGCGTCTCGGAGGCCCATTCGGACGGCTTCCTGCAGGACATCGTCGTGGGCTCGGAGCATTACCTGCGCGCCGACGAGCCCAAGAGCTTCGGGGGCACGAATCTCGGCCCCTCGCCCTATGAGCTCGTCTCGGCGGGCCTCGGCGCCTGCACCGCGATGACGATCCGGATGTATGCGCGCCGCAAGGGTTGGCCGCTCGCCCATGTCGAGGTCGACATCTCCCATGACAAGATCCACGCCCAGGACTGCGTCGACTGCGAGACGCGCGACGGCAAGATCGATGTCTTCCGCCGCGTGATCCGGCTCGAGGGGCCGCTCGACGCCGAGCAGCGCCAGCGGCTCCTGGAGATTGCCGACCGCTGCCCGGTGCACCGCACGCTCGAGAGCGAGGTGAAGATCGAGACCGAGCTCTCCGACGCCTCGGCCCCCGGCTCCGGCGCCGAAGCGCCGATGCCGGCGGGCTGACGGCCCTCACGGGGGCGCCGGCCGGGGCGCCCGCGCGAGCGAGAGCCCCGCGGCCACGATGATCGTTGTGCCCACCCAGGTGAGCGCGTCCGGAAAGTCGCCGAACACCGCCCAGCCGAGCAGCGTGGCCGACGGGATCTCGAGATACTGGAGCGGTGCGGCGAGGCCCGTCTCGATCCGCGCCACCGCCGCGACGATCATCAGGTGCGAGACCGCCGCCAGCGCGCCCATGGCGAGCAACCACCCCGCCTGATCGGTCGTCGGCAAGCGCGGCTGGGGTGCGGTCAGTGCCGCGACTCCGGCGAGCAGCAGCCCGCCGATCCCGACGGTCCAGAGCTGGTGCGAGACCACGCCCCGCCAGCTTCGCGGGCCGCGCAGCATCACCCGGTTGATCAGCATATAGGCAGAGAAGGCGACTGCCGCGCCGATCGGCCAGGCGGCCGCCCAGCCATAGGCCGCAAGATTGGGCCTCAGCACGATCGCGGTCCCGACGAGCCCGGCGAGAACCGCCGCGACGCGCCGGGCCGTCAGCCGCTCGCCGAGCAGCGCGGCACCCAGCAGCGTCAGGATCAGCGGCTCGACGAAGAAGAGCACGATCGCGTTGGCGACCGGCATCACCGCCACCGCCGCCGCCATGCAGTAGATGGTGAGCCCGAGCGCCACGCCCGCCGCCAGATGCCCGGGCTGCGGCCGCCGCGGCGCGCCCAGCACGACAAGCGCCGCGGCCAGCGCGAGGCTCTGGGCTGCGAAGCGCCCCGCCGCGATCTCCGCCGGGGTGAGTGCGTCCGAGAGCAGCTTGGCCATCACGTCGAGCCCGGGCACGATCGCCATCGCCCCCGCCATCAGGACGATCCCGCTCCCCTCGGCAGCCCGGTCGGAAGCCATCCCGCAGCGCTCAGATGTCGATCGCGTCGGCCTCGGCAAAGCGCGCCCGCTCCTCGATGAAGCGGAACCGCGCCTCGGCCCGCCGGCCCATCAGCCGCTCGACAAGCCCGCCGGTGTCCTCGTCCTCGTCGTCGATCGTCACGCGGATGAGCTGGCGGCGGGCGGGGTCCATGGTCGTCGCCTTCAAATCCCTGTGGTCCATCTCGCCGAGGCCCTTGAAGCGGCTGACATCGATCTTGCCCTTGCCGCCGAGGCCGGTGGCGACCATGCGGTCCTTCTCCGCGTCGTCACGGGCATAGACGGTCTTGCCCCCCTGCTTCAGGCGATAGAGCGGCGGTTGGGCGAGGTGGAGATGGCCCGCGTCGACCAGCGGCCGCATCTGGGTAAAGAAAAACGTCATGAGCAACGCCGCGATATGCGCCCCGTCGACATCCGCGTCGGTCATCACGATGACCTTTTCGTAGCGCAGATCATCCGCGTTGTACTTGGCGCCGCGGCCGACCCCGAGCGCGAGACAGAGATCGCTGAGCTCCTTGTTCTCGGCGAGCTTGGCCGAGGCTGCTCCCAACACGTTGAGCACCTTGCCCTTGAGCGCGAAGAGCGCCTGGGTCTCGCGATCGCGCGCCATCTTGGCCGAGCCGCCGGCGCTGTCGCCCTCGACCAGGAAGATCTCGGTCCCGTCGCGCGCCGTGCGGGTGCAGTCGACGAGCTTGCCCGGCAGGCGGAGCCGCTTGGTGGGCGATTGGCGGGCCTTTTCCTTCTCGGCGCGGCGACGCTGGCGCTCCTCGGCGCGCTCGATCACATGCTCGAGGATGGCGTCCGCGCGCTTGGGGTCGGCGCCGAGCCAGCTGTCGAAGCGGTCGCGCACCGCGCCCTCGACCAGGCGCTCGGCCTCGGCGGTGGCGAGGCGGTCCTTGGTCTGGCCGACGAATTCCGGCTCGCGGATGAAGACCGAGATCATCGCGAAGGCCTCGGTGGTCACGTCCTCGCGGCGGATCTCCTTGGCCTTGCGGTTGCCCGCGAGCTCGCCATAGGCGCGCAGGCCGCGGGTGATCGCGGCCCAGAAGCCCGCCTCGTGGGTGCCGCCCTGCGGCGTCGGGATGGTGTTGCAATAGGCCGAAAGATGCCCGTCGCGCGCGGGCGTGAAGGCGAGCGCCCACTCGACCGAGCCCGCGGTCTCGGGGCCGAAGCGCTCGGCAAAGGCCACCTTGCCCGCGAAGGGGGGCGCCAGCGCTGCGTCTGCGCCGAGGCTCGCGGCGAGGTAGTCGGCGAGCCCGCCGGGGAAGCGGAAGGTCTCCTCCGCCGGCGTCTCGTCGCCCGGCCCGAGGCGCTCGGGCGCCGAGCGCCAGCGGATCTCGACGCCGCCGAAGAGATAGGCCTTTGAGCGCGCGAGACGGTGGAGCCGCGCGGGCTTGAGCGCGGCCTCGGTGCCGAAGATCTCCGGGTCCGGGTGGAAGGCGACGCGCGTGCCGCGGCGGTTCTGCACCGGCCCGAGATCCTCGAGCGGGCCCTGCGGCAGCCCGCGGGCATAGTCCTGCGCCCAGAGCCGCTTGCCCCGTGCCACCTCGACCCGCAGCCGGTCCGACAGCGCGTTCACCACGGAGACGCCGACCCCGTGGAGCCCGCCGGATGTCTGATACGCCTTGCCCGAGAACTTCCCGCCGGCATGGAGCGTGCAGAGGATCACCTCGAGCGCCGAGCGGTCCGGGAACTTCGGATGCGGGTCGACCGGGATGCCGCGGCCGTTGTCGGTGATCGCCACCGTCCCGTCGGCCAGCAGCTCCATCTCGATGCGGCTGGCATGGCCGGCCACCGCCTCGTCCATCGCGTTGTCGAGCACCTCTGCCACCAGATGGTGCATCGCCCGCTCGTCGGTGCCGCCGACATACATGCCGGGGCGCTTGCGCACGGGCTCGAGGCCTTCCAGCACCTCGATGCTCGCCGCGTCATAGGCCCGCTCCGCCCCGCCGTGATCGCCGTCCTCGAAGAGATTGTCCGCGCCCATGCCTGCCCTTTCGCTCGATGCCTCAGCTATGGGCCGAGCGCGGCGCGCGTGCAACAGCGACCCTACGGCAGCCGGTTGGGCGCCCTCAGCCCGCGCTTGAACAAGCCGTGGCGCTCGGGCAGACTGCAGCCAAACCGACATATTTGCCATTGGACGATCGCCGAGCCGCCATGACCGATCCGACCGACCAGCCCCGAGAGCCGTCGGATCGCCGCGCGACGCGCAGCGGCCGGCGCGACGAGATCCTCGACGTCGCCGAGCGGCTCGCGCGCCGGGGCGGATATCACGGCTTCAGCTTTCGCGACGTGGCCACCGAGGTGGGCGTCAAGAGCGCCAGCATCCACTACTACTTCCGGACCAAGCCCGATCTCGGGATCGCGCTGGTGACGCGCTATGGCGCGCGCTTTGTGGAGCGGCTCGGCCCGCCCGGCGAAGCGGGCGCCTTGCTCGGCCTGATCGCGGCGTTCCGCTCGGCGATCCAGGAGGAGGGCGGGGTCTGTCTCTGCGGGCTCTTCGGCGCAGAGGCCTCGGCGCTGCCCGATCCGCTCCGCGAGACGGTCGCGGGCTTCTTCGGCGAGATCGTGGGCTGGACCGAGACCGCGCTCGCCGCGGCCGACGGTGCGGGTGTCGAGGCGCAGGGGCGGCGCGACCGGGCCGAGGCGCTGGTCGCCGGCCTCGAAGGCGCGGTGATCCTCGCGCGGGCGACCGCTGACCCGGGCGTCTACGACCGCACGGCGGCGCGGCTTCTCGATGCGGCGCGTGGGGCAAGGTGGAGCGGCGCCACGCCGGCGCCCCTCAGCTGAGCCGGTCGCCGATCCCGTAGGCCGCCATCATCGCCCCCACATAGAGCGGCCGGAGCCCCGGCAGCGGCACCCGCGGCGGCAGCCCGCGCCAGGGGGGGGGAATTGTCTCCTCCGGCGCGCCCGCGAGCACCTCGCCGATCAGCCGCCCCGCGAGCGTGCCCATCGCGATCCCCGATCCGTGCCAGCCATAGGCATAGGCGACGCTCGGCTCGTCCGGCAGCCGTCCGATCGCGGGGCGCAAGGCCATGGTGGCGCAGACCGGACCGCGCCAGAAATGGGTGATCTCGGCCCCGGCGAGCCCCGGCAGGGCGCGCGCGATCCGCGCCGCGAGGCGTCCCCGCATCCGCGCCGCGCCGGCCTCGGAGCCGCGCATATCGCCCCGCATGCCATAGAGGAGCCGCCCCTCGGGCAGCAGGCGGAGATAGGAGAGCAGCGCGCGGGTGTCGGCCGCCGGCCTCGCGTCGAGCCAGGGGTGGCGGGCGCGCTCCGCGGCGGAGAGCGGCCGGGTGACGGCGATGTTGGAGATCACCGGCACGGCGCGGGCCGCGGCGGCGGGGTGGAGGCGCTCGGGCGCGAAGGCGTTGGTCGCCATCAGGACGTGCGGCGCCCGCACCGCGCCGCCCGGGGTCACCAGCCGGTGGCCGTTGCCCGCCCGCTCCCAGAGCGTGACCTCGGAGCGCGGGAAGAGCCGGGCGCCGGCGGCCTCTGCCGCGTCGGCGAGCCTGCGCGTCAGGCGGAGGGGGTGGATGCCGAAGCTCGGGCGCAGGATCAGTCCTCCGAAGCGGGCGATGTCGTCGGCCCCCGAGGCGGGCACCGGCTCGACGCTCGCGCCGTCCGGCACGCGCTCGGCGAGGAGCGCGGCCAGGGCCTTCGGCGAATGGGCGAGGACCAGTTCCCCCTCGCCCTGCACCTGGTCGGCGAGGCCGGTCTCGAGGCAAAACTGCCGCAACGCGCGGATGTGGTCTGCGAGTGTCGCCTCGGCCCGCGCGACCTCGCCCTCGCCGAAGCGGCGCACGAGCGCGGTGCGGGAGAGCTTGCTGCCGCCGAAGCCGACGATCCCGCCGGCGCGGCCGGAGGAGCCCCAGCCGATCGCGCCCGCGTCGAGCACCACGGCGTCGAGCCCCCGCTCGGCGAGCCGGCGCGCCGCCGAGAGCCCGGTGACCCCGCCGCCGATGATCGCGACGTCGGCCGCCGTCTCGCCCGCGAGCGGCGTGCGCTCCGGCGCTGGGCCGGCCGAGGCCTCCCACCAGCTCGGCTGGTGGCGGGCCGAGTCATAGATCGCGGGGTCGAGCGGGCCGTCCATCGCTCAGGCCGCCGGGCTCTCGATCAGGAACCCGCCGGATTGCCGCGCCCAGAGCCGCGCATAGAGCCCGCCGCGCGCGAGCAACGCTTCATGCGGGCCTTCCTCGACGATGCGGCCCCTGTCCATCACCACGATGCGGTCCATCGACTGGATGGTGGAGAGCCGATGCGCGATCGCGATCACCGTCTTGCCCTCCATCAGCCGTGCCAGCGCCGTCTGGATCTCGGCCTCCACCTCGCTGTCGAGCGCCGAGGTCGCCTCGTCGAGCACCAGCACCGGCGCGTCCTTGAGGATTGCGCGGGCGAGCGCGATGCGCTGGCGCTGGCCGCCCGAGAGCTTGACGCCGTCCTCACCGAGATGCGCGTCATAGCCCGTGCGCCCGCGCCGGTCGGCGAGGCTCTGGATGAACTCATGCGCCGAGGCGCGCTTGGCGGCCTCGATCGCCGCGGTGCGCCCCGCCTCCGGCCGGCCGTAGAGGATGTTGGCGAGCGCCGAGCGGTTGAACATCGCGGGCTCCTGCGTGACCGTCGCGATCTGGCGGCGCAGGCCATCCTGGGTGAGGCGGCGGATGTCGCGCCCGTCGAGCGTGACGCGGCCGTCCTCCACATCATGCAACCGGAGAAGCAGCTTCAGCGCCGTCGACTTCCCCGCACCCGAGGGGCCGACGAGGCCGACCCGCTCTCCGGGCTCGATGCGCAGATCGAAGCTCTCGAGCCCGCCGCCGCCCGCGCGGCCATACTGGAACCGCACGCCCTCGAAGGCGAGTGCGCCGCGCGCCGGCGGCGGGTCCTGGGCCTCCGGCGCATCGGTGATCGTGTGGCCGGGCGAGAGCGTGCGCATCCCGTCCTCGACGACGCCGATATTGGTGAAGATCCCCATCGCCGTGAACGAGATCCAGCCCGACATATGGGCGAGCCGGGTCGAGATCATGGCGGCCATCGCGATGACGCCCGGCCCCGCGGCCTCGATCGTCCAGAGCCAGAGCGCCGCGCCGATCATGAGCACCGGCAGCGCCGAGGCCAGCACCGCGAGCTTGGCGCGGAAGGTCCAGGCGATGCGGCCGAAGGCGATCCCCGCGGCCCGGTAGCGCGAGAGCGACTGGCGCGCGGCCTCCCTTTCGCGGCCCGCATGGGCGAAGAGCTTGACCGTGGTCATGTGGCTGAGGCTGTCGACGAGCTGGCCCGAGACCGCCGAGCGCGCATCGGCGCGCGTCTTGGCTGCCGCCCGGATCCGCGGCAGATAGCGCGTGACGAGCCGCAGATAGAGCACCGTCCACAGCCCGAGCAGCACCACGAAGCGCCAGTCCGCCGCGCCCAGCACCGCCAGCGCCGCCACCAGCGCCGCGATGCCATAGGCCACCGAATTGAGCGTCTCGGCCATCACGTCGTTCATGGCGATCGCGGTCTGGGTCTCCTTCTGCGCGAGGCGGCCGGCGAAATCGTCCTCGAAGAAGCTCATCGACTGGCCGAGCGTGTGCCCGTGCAGCCGCCACATGCCGAGCGAAGGCATGCCGGGGTTGAGCGAGCGGCTGACGAAGCCCGAGGTCAGCGCCATCAGCCCCGGCCGGACGACGAGAAAAAACCCGGCGATCAGCGCGAGCATCGGCCAGTCCTCGGCCCAGAACGTGCCTGCGTCGACGACGGCCGCGCGGTCGACCACCCAGCCGACGGCGAGCGCCACCAGCGCCTCGGCGATGCCGAGCAGCACGGTGGCGGTGAAGAGACCCCCGACAGCCCAGCCGGTGCCGCGCATCATCCAGCGCATGAAGGCGCCGAGCCGCTGCGGCGGCGGGCCCTTGGGCTCGGCGAAGGGATCGATCAGGCGCTCGAAGGTCCCCTCCGCCCCCGCGACCGGCTCGCCCGCATCCTTCGGGGTCATTCGGCAGCCTCGGTCGTGGCATCGAGGAAGCCGCCCGACTGGCGCGCCCAGAGCCGGGCATAGAGCCCGCCATGGGAGAGCAGCGCCGCATGCGGCCCCTCCTCGATCACGCGGCCATGGTCGAGCACCACGATCCGGTCCATGCGCTGGATCGTGGAGAGCCGGTGCGCGATCGCCACCACGGTCTTGCCCGCCATCAGGTCCTCCATCGCCTCCTGGATCGCCGCCTCGA
>CAYORO010000182.1:0-7813 GCA_964406355.1 uncultured Limibaculum sp. | reverse complement strand
CGCGCAGCATCAGCCGGTGCGAGGCGATCTGCGCCTCCGCCGGGGTCTCCTTGAGCACCGGCAGGAAGTAGCGGGTCAGGCGCATGGGGACCTCGGGCGGTGGGTGCGGTGGACGGGCGAGGGTGTAGGGTCAATGCCCCGGTCGCGCAAGCCTCGCGGATGGTCGGCGGCCCGTGGGGGGCCGTCGGGTCCGGCGGGGGCCGGCGGCTGTGCGGCTTTGGCCGACGGGGCTTTACCGAGGAACCGTCGCAATGGTAAATCAATTTCACCATGGGCATGACAAGCGGTCTCGGCTCGGCTAAGACCATCAAAAAACGAGATCAGTGCTCCATCGGCCCGGTCTAGGGGAAACAGACGGCCCGTTCGCGACCTCCCGCGAGCGGGTCGTTCCCGTTTGGACTTGTCCGGGCCAGCGCTCAGCGTGCGGGCGCCCCGTCATGCTCGACCACCCAGCCGAGGCCAAGCGACTTCGCCAGCGCGCCGAGCCGCTTCTCGACCTCCTCGCCGGCAAAGGGCAGCGCGGGCCCGGTGAGCGAAAGCCGCAGCCGCTCGCCCGACCGCCTGAGCCGTGCATAGTCGAGCACCCCCGGCGCCGAGCCCGCGAGCGTCGCGCCGAGGCGGAGCGCGAGGCCGAGCTGGGTCGCCTCGGTCTGGCGGCGCAGGGGCAGGAGCGCGAGCGCGGGCACGCTTCCGTTGGCCTTCTTGGCGCCCTTGTAGCGGGCGACGAGGGCGGCGCCGACAAACACCCGCCCCTCATGGCCGAGGTCGGAGAGCGTGGTGCGGGTCACCGTCTCCCAGCAGTTCTGCGCGCGGTAGTCGGGGTGGGTCCGCCAGTTGACGTCCGAGAGGAGCGCGGCTGCCCGCATCAGACGGGCCTCCTTGGCGTCCCGCGGCGCCAGCACGCCGACCGCCCAGTCGGCAAGCTCGTCGCCGAAGCCGGGCGCTCGTGCGCGCCGGCGCTCCTGCTCGCGCGCGCCCGCGAGGAGCGCATCCTCGCCCCGGAGCGCGGGCGACATCGTCTCGAGGCAGAGCCCCTCGCGGAGCCCGAAGGCCGAGACCTGCACCGATCCGGGCTTCAGCGCGCGGATCAGATGGGTGAGGAGCCGCCCGGTGAAGGGCAGGTTCTCCCGCCGCGCCGCGCTGACCGAGGAGAGCCCGGAGAGCTCGGAGCCGCTCGCGCGGCTCGCCCACTGGCCGAGCGCATGGGCCTGCTCGAGCGGCAGACGGTACTCGTGGAGGACGATCAGCGGATAGCCCGCGCGCTCCATCTCGGCCCGCGCCAGCGCCCGGAAGGCGCCGCCCACGAGGTGCAGCGTGCCGCCGTCGAGCCGGTAGCCATCGGCCAACGTGTCGAGATAGCGGCGGATGTCGCGGTCGATCTCCGCCCCATCGCGCCGGCCGCCCACCCGGAGCGGACCGAGCGGGGTGCTGAGGCCGGTCTGGGGCCGGCCCTTGGCGATGCGGCAGAATTCGAGGCTCGCCCCGCCGAGATCGACCACCACCCCCGTGCTCGAAGGGGTGCCGAAGAGCACGCCCGTCGCCGCGAGCTCCGCCTCCTCGGCGCCCGAGATCACACGGAGCCGGATCCCGGTGCGCGCCTGCACGGCCGTGCAAAAGGCCGCGCCGTCCTCGGCCTCGCGCACCGCGGCGGTCGCGACCCCCGCCAGCGCGCCGACCTTGAGCTGCGGGGCCAGGGCCGCGAATCGGGTGAGCGCGCGCAGCGCCCGCTCGACGCCCTCCTTCGGCAGCCGCCCGGTGCGCCCGAGATCGGCGCCAAGCCCGCACATGACCTTTTCGTTGAAGAGCTGGCCCGGGCTCCGGCACGCGCCGTCATAGACCACCATGCGCACCGAGTTGGACCCGACATCGATCACGCCGATCCGGTCGGACCGCATGTCGGGCGGCGCAAAACTCGGCGGCTCGCCCCGGAAGAACTCCCCCTGCCCCGTTTCGCTCACGCCACCCCCGTTACGCGTCGGTCGCCTCACCCCACCACCTACCTAGAGGCCAAGCGTTCGCCTGCGCAACGACCCGCCGCCGGTCCGCGCAACAACGCATCACCAACACAAGGGTCGCACAGGAAAACGGCAGGGCTGCGGCGCCGGCCCCCGACTGCCGAACTCGGTAGAGCGGCCGGGCGCACCATGTGACCCGCCCCACCCACGCCGTCACTCCGCGGCTTTGGGGCGGGTGAGACTCGGCACATCGGCCGAGCCCGAGCGCCCGCGGCCCGAGAGCGAGGGGTAGGTGGTGAAGAACTCGTGGCAGTTGAACGGCTCCTCCCCCGGTGGACCCTCGGCGCGGACATAGCGGTTGTCGGGCATCAGCACCCAGGACTGGGCCTCGTCGCGGTAATTGGCGGCCATGATCTGGTCGATGATCTGGCTGTGCACCGTGGGGTTCACCACCTCGACCAGAGTTTCCACCCGGCGGTTGAGGTTGCGGTCCATCCAGTCGGCCGAGGAGATGAAGACCCGCGCCTCGGCCGAGGGCAGCCCGTGGCCGTTGCCGAAACAGGCGATGCGCGAATGCTCGAGGAAGCGCCCGACGATCGACTTCACGCGGATGTTCTCCGAGAGGCCCGGGATGCCGGGACGCAGGCCGCAGATGCCGCGAATCACCAGATCGATGCGAACACCCGCCTGGCTCGCGCGGTAGAGCCCGTCGATCACCTCCTGCTCGTTGAGCGAGTTCATCTTGGCCCAGACATGGGCGGGGCGGCCGGCACGCGCATGCTCGGCCTCGATCTCGAGACAGTCGAGGATCGTCCGCTTGAGCGTCACCGGGGCGCACTGGACATGGATGAGCCCCGCGGGCTCGGCATAGCCGGTGGTGTAGTTGAAGATCTTGTTGGCGTCGCGCGCATGCTCGGGCGCGCAGGTGAAGAGCGCGAGGTCGGTGTAGATCTTGGCCGTGATCGGGTGGTAGTTGCCGGTGCCGAAATGGCTGTAGGTGACGAGCCGACCGCCCTCGCGCCGTACCACGGTCGAGATCTTGGCATGCGTCTTCAGATCGACGAAGCCGAACACCACCTGGACGCCTGCCCGCTCGAGCTGGCGGGCCTGGCGGATATTGGCCGCCTCGTCGAACCGCGCCTTGAGCTCCACGAGCGCGGTGACCGACTTGCCGTCCTCCGCCGCCTCGCAGAGCGCCGTGACGATCGGGCTGTCGCGCGAGGTGCGGTAGAGCGTCTGCTTGATCGCGACCACGTCCGGGTCCCGCGCCGCCTGCTGGAGGAACTGCACGACCACCTCGAAGCTCTCATAGGGGTGGTGCAGCAGCATGTCCTTCTGGCGGATGGCAGCAAAGATATCGCCGTCATGGTCGCGCACGCGCTCGGGCAGGCGCGGGATGTAGGGCTCCCATTTGAGATCGGGCCGGTCGTCGACGATCAGTTCCTTGACGTCGCCGATGCCGACCACGCCCTCGACCTCGAGCCACTCGGCCTCGCGGACATCGAGCTCGCGGCTGATGAGCTGCTTGAGCCCCTCGGGCGCGTCGGCGGTGAGCTTCAGGCGGATCGCATCGCCGCGGCGGCGGCGCTTCAGCGCGGTCTCGAACTCGCGCATCAGATCCTCTGCCTCCTCCTCGATCTCGATATCGCTGTCGCGCAGCACGCGGAACACACAGCGCCCCTCGGCCCGGTACCCGGGGAAGAGCTGCTCCTCGAAGATCGCGAGCAGCGTCTCGAGCGGCAGGAAGCGGATGGCGCCGTCCGTATCGGCGAGGCGCAGATAGCGCTGCACGTAGCCCGGGATCGGGATCAGCGCGTCCATCGGCTCGCCATCGGACTGCCGCACGAGCTGGAGCGCCAGCGCGAGCCCTTCGTTGGGGATGAACGGGAAGGGGTGCGCCGGGTCGATCGCGAGCGGCGTCAGCACCGGGAAGATCTCGTCGAGGAAAAGCGTCTCGAGGGCGCTGCGATCGGCCTCCGAGAGCTCGGTGCCGTCGAGGATCAGGATGCGCTCGGCGGCGAGATCGCGCCGGAGCGTCGCCCAGATCCTCTGCTGCGCGCGCTGGAGGCGCACCGCCTCGGCATCGATGAGAGCGAGCTGCTCGGCCGCGGTCCGCCCGTCGATCGAGCGCTTGTCGATCCCGCCCCGCGCCTGGGCACGCAGGCCGGCGACGCGCACGGTGTAGAACTCGTCGAGATTGGTGCCCGAGATCGAGAGGAAGCGCACGCGCTCGAGCAGCGGCTGGTTCGGGTTCTGCGCCTCCTCGAGCACCCGCCAGTTGAAGGCGAGCCAGGAGAGCTCGCGGTTCTGGAACCGCTCTGGGCTCGCGATGTCGATCGACACGCCGTGCTCCCCGGGCACGGGCTGCGGGGCGAGGTTCAGGAAGTCGGCACGCATCGGCTCATCTCCCTCTCTGTTGCGCGAGCCGGTCGAGCACCTCGCTCGCGAGCCCTGGCGAGATCGTCCGCCCGCTGGCCATCGCGGCCGCATCGAGCGCCACGACCACCCGCTCGACCGCCGCATAGGAGCGCTCCATCCGGGTGACGAGCTGGCGCACGACCCGGTGCGCGACCGAGAGCTGGCGGTCCGCCAACAGCTTTACCATGAGGAATGCGAGCAGCGCATCGTCCGGCGGGCCGATCTCCGCCACCGGGATCGCCGCGAGGCGCGAGGCGAGATCCGGCAGGCGCACCGGCCAGCGGGCGGGCGGCGCGCGGCCGGTGAGGAGCAGCGGCAGACCGCGCTCGGCGAGGCGATTGTGCAGGTGGAAGAGCGCGGTCTCGCCCTCTGCGTCGAGGCCCCGGTCGGCCCCCTCGATCAGCACCGCGCGCTCGGCCCGCGCCCCGCCGATACGGGTCGGCTGGACGAGTTCGGCGCACGCCTCCGCGGCCCAGATCGAAGCGAGATGGCTCTTGCCCGAGCGCGGTGGTCCGACGAGCGCAAGGCGCCCGCCCGTCCATCCTCGCCAGTCGCGGATCGCGGCGTGGGCGGCCTCGTTTGGCGCGGCGACATGGAAGTCGACCGCCCCCCGCCGCGGCGCCAGCCCGCCGAACGGGAGCGGCAGCTGCGCCGGCCCGTCCTCCGTTGCCAGGAGTGCGCCCGCCTCGGCGATGTCGTCCTCCTCCCTCATGCCTCGAACTGCTCCCGGATCAGCCGCTCCTCGAGCCCGTGGCCCGGATCGTACAGGAGCCGCATCTCGATCTCTGGCGCGGCCGCGACCTCGACGGACAGAACATCGCGCACCTCGGTAGCGTCCGCCGTCGCGGAGATCGGCCGCTTCAGCCCCTCGAGCACCTCGAAGCGCACCGTCCAGTCCCACATGATCAGAGCCCCGCGCCAGCGCCGGGGCCGGAACGCGGCGACCGCCGTCAGCGCCATCACCTTGGCCTGGATCGGCAGGATCGGGCCATGCGCCGAGAAGTTATAGGCCGAGGAGCCCGCGGGCGTGGCCACCATCACCCCGTCGCAGATCAGCTCCGGCAGCATCACCTCGCCATTGACGATGATCCGGATCTTGGCCGCCTGGCGGGTCTCGCGCAGCAGCGCCACCTCGTTGATCGCCAGCGCCACATGCTGGCGGCCGGCGGCGTCCTCGGCGCGCATCCGGAGCGGGTTGATCACAACCTCCTTGGCGTCGGCGAGGCGCTCGATCAGGCCGGTCTCGTCATAGTCATTCATCAGGAAGCCGACGGTCCCGCGGTTCATGCCATAGACGGGCACGCCGAGCGTCATCGCCTGGTGGAGCGTGTGGAGCATGAACCCGTCGCCTCCGAGCGCGACGATGACCTCGGCCTCCTCAGGCCGCACCTGGCCGTAGGACGCGGACAACCGGCGACAGGCCGTCTGGGCCTCCGCCGCATCGCTCGCCAGGAACGAGATCTTCGCGAAGCCCAAACCGACCGCCTCCCCGTTGCGCGCGACCATAGCCGCGACGGCGATGGGCGTCCATCGGAGGGCGGGCCCGGATCAGTCGGCCAGCGATACCTCGGCCGCGGTCCGCAGCTCGAGCGCGCCCACCGAATCGAGGCCACCGAGGACGGCATCGACCGCCACGGTCGCCAGCACGATCCCCATCACGCGGCTGATCACGCTCGCCCCCGTCGCCCCGATCAGCCGCTTGATCTGCGCCGCGAGCAGCAGCAGCCCGAGGGTGAGCAGCAGCACGACCAACAGCAGGACGGCCGTCATGACCTGGTCGACGACCGGGGTCTGGTCGTTGTCGGTGAGCACCACGATCGCCAGCATCGCGCCCGGCGAGGCGATCGACGGGATCGCGAGCGGGAACACCGCACCGGCCATATGGTCGCGCGCGTCGTCGAGCGCGGCCTGCTCGATCTCCTGCTCGGGCTTCGACTCGCCGAAGATCATCGTGAGCGCAAACAGGAACAACACGATCCCGCCGGCGATCTGGAACGAGCCGAAGCGAAGGCCGAGCGCCTCGATCACGATCTGCCCGGCCACGAGGAAGAGCACCAGCACGATCCCGGCCACCAGAACCGCGCGCGCCGCGATCCTCCAGTGCAGCGCGGCCGGCACGCCCGCGGTGGCGAAGAAGAAGACCGGCAGCGACCCGATCGGATCGATCACCACGAAGAGCGTGATGAACTCTCGCACCAGCACGGACCAGTCGGGCGTCGGCATCGGTGCAGTCCCCCGCTGTCGATGGCAAGGCCCCGTCTCTGGCACGGGGCTCGTCCGCACGGCAAGCGCCGGCCCGCCGAGCGGCGTCGCCGCGTGCAGCGTCCGCAGCAACGGTTGCACCCTGCGTCTTGGGCGACGGGTGGCGGTCTGATACTCCCGGCTCGGTAACGTCGCGGACGCGACGAGCAAGGGAGCGCCCGATGCGCCGTGGTCTTTCCAAAATTCTGGCCGTGGCGGTCTTCGCATCGGGGCCGGCCGGCGCCGTGCCGATCGGGTTCACCTTCGATGCCGGCCCCATCCTGTTCGTCACGGGGTTCGAGGTGGATCCCGAGGTCGAGATCTTCCAGAGCTTCCTGCCCGGAGAGCACGTCCTGGTGAGCTTCACCATCGACAGCATGACGCCCGACCTCGCCCGCCGCCCGCAGCGCGGCGAGTTCGAGGACCCCGACGGCACCATCACGCTGACCGGCGCCACCAGCGGGACCGTGCTCGAGATGATCGGCGGGGTGAACGTCCAGCTCGACACGGTGGCGGAGTTCGACCTGCGCAACATCGAGACCGGCCCGTCGCTCTTTGAATTCGAGCCGTTCGACGACATCGACTACGAAGCCGTGGTGCCGATCATGAGCGATCCCGACGATCTGGCCACCAGCATCGCCGAGCTCAGCGCGCTCGTGACCCCCAGCGGGGCGTTCCGCGTGCCCAACATCGCGCTCGATTCGGTCGCGCGCGTCGGAGCGGAGGACACGATCAGCCCTTTCGTGGCGTTCGGCTTCGGGCCCGTGAGCTCGATCCCGCTGCCCGCAAGCGGTGTCCTGCTGCTGAGCGGCCTCGGCCTCGCGGCGGCCCTGGCGCGGCGGCGCCTGCGCTGAGGGACTTGGGCGGCGTCGAGACTTTGTCTTCAGAGGTGAAAAGAAATCCTTACGGGTTTCCGATCGGAAACAGGGTTTCCGCACCCGCGGCGACGCTCTAGAACCCGCTCAGACCGCGCGCCGCATGCCGGCCACAGATCATGACCCCAGGGGAGTGCACAATGGACGCCCAGACCCGCGACAGCGGCTTCTTCACCGAGACGCTCGAGACCCGCGACCCCGAGCTTGCCACCGCCATGAAGGGCGAGCTCAAGCGCCAGCGCGACGAGATCGAGCTCATCGCCTCGGAAAACATCGTCTCCCGCGCCGTGATGGAGGCGCAGGGCGGCGTGATGACCAACAAAT
>CAYORO010000181.1:0-7824 GCA_964406355.1 uncultured Limibaculum sp. | reverse complement strand
GAGATCCGGCTGGCGGACGGAGCGGCCAACCCCTACCTCCTGCCGGCCGCGATCCTGGCGGCGGGTCTCGACGGCGTCGCGCGCGAGCTCGACCCGGGCAAGCGGCTCGACATCAACATGTACACCGAGGCGGACAAGGCGGCGGATGCGCGGAAGCTGCCGCTCAACCTGCTCGATGCGCTGCGCGCGCTCGAGGCCGACACGGTTCTGGGCGCGGGGCTCGGCGCCGAGACGGTGGGCGCCTTCGTCAAGCTGAAGATGTCGGAGTGGCACGACTTCAAGCGCCACCTCTCCGACTGGGAGCGCCAGGCGACGCTCGACTGCTGAGGGCAACTGAGCGCCGCAGGGCCGCGGCAGACACAGCGGCAACCGCCGCCAGCCCCACGGCGGCGACACACGGGGACAAGACACGGGGACAAGACACGGGGGAGAGCGCCGGCCCGCGACGCCTGTCGCGCGGGCCGGGTTCGAAGCGCGCGATCAGACGGGCGCGAAACGCAGACTGCCATCCGCCTTCTCGATCCGCTCGCGGAAGAGCTCGATCGTCTCGTAGTCGGTCGACATGGTGGTCGACACGGCCACCACGGTCGCGATCGCCTCGCTGGGGGTCAGCACGACCTTGATGTAGCCGTTGTGCAGGCCGTCGGTCCAATGCACCTCGGGCATGTGCTCGGTGTAGATCGCGTCGAGCCGGCGGCCGACCTCGGGGTCGAGGCCAGTGTCGACATACTCGCTCGGCGAGGAGATCCCGGCGGTGCCGAGTTCGACCCCCATCGGCGTGCCCTCAGCGTCCTTCAGCTCGCTCGCGAAGAACTGGTGCGTGTCGCCGGTCAGCACGAGGAGATCCCGCGCGCCGACCTCCTGGGCCATGCCATAGAACGCTTCGCGCGCCTGCGGATAGCCGTCCCAGGTGTCGGTGTACCAGGGCCAGTTCCACGCACCGTGATCGGCGAGATACTTCAGCCCGTCGGAGAGCTCCTCGCGCGCGATGCCGAGCGAGACGACATCGGGGATGTTGAAGCGCTGGATCGGGCTCGCGGTGCCGAGGATGCGCCAGGGCTCGCCGGCCGCGACCGAGGCCTCGAGCGCTGCGCGCGCATCCGCCTTCATCTCGGGCGCGAGCATCTGCCGGTTCGGCGCCACCACAAGCTCTGCCCAGGCGCGATCCCGGTCCTCCTGGCTGTTGATCGTCGACCAGTCGGGGTATTTCGGCTCCTGGTCGCGGCCGGTGTGGCGGGTCTCGAGGATCACCATGGTGGCAAGATCGCCGAAATTGTAGACGCGCCAGTAGCGGTGGCGCTCCTCGGGCTCGCGGATCGGCATCCACTCGAAATAGGCCTGGAGCGCCGCGTCGCGCCGGGTGATCCAGTCGCCCTCGGTCTCGGGCTGGTGGTTGCCCGCGCCGCCGGTCCAGGGGTTGTTGGTGACCTCGTGGTCGTCCCAGCAGGCGATGAAGGCGTGGGCGGCATGCATCGCCTGGGAGCCGGCATCGGATTTGTACTGGGCGTGGCGCAGGCGGTAGTCCTCGAGCGTCACGATCTCCTTGTCGGGCACACTCTCGCGGCCGAGCTTGCGCGCCACGTCGCCGCCCCAGCCATCGGTCGAATACTCATAGATGTAGTCGCCGGTGTGGAAGACGACGTCGATCTCCGCGTCCTTTGCCATCGCGTCATAGGCGTTGAAATGACCGAGCGGGTAGTTGGTGCAGGAGGCAATGGCGATCCCGAGCCGGTCGAGCGCACCCTCGGGCAGCGTCCTGGTGCGGCCGGCAGGCGAGGTCTGCCCCTCGGCGATGAAGCGGTAGAAGTAGCGCGCGCCGGGCTCGAGGCCGTCGGCCACCGCCTTGACGGTGAAGTCGCGCGCCGCCGAGGTCGCCACCTCGCCGCGGCCGAGGACATCGGCGAACTCGGCGTCGCGGGCGATCTCCCAGACCACCGGGATCTCGGCGGCTCCCTTTGCTGCGGCCTCGGTGGTGATCCGCGTCCAGAGGACGACGCTCGTGGTGTCCGGATCGCCGCTCGCCACACCATGGCGGAAGGGGCTGTCGGCCTCGGCGGCGGCGCGCCCGGCGACGGCGGTCGCGGCACCGGCGGCGGCGATGAGCTTGAGGGTCTGGCGGCGGTTGAAATCGGTCATGCTGACGGTCCTTGTCTCTGGCTCGAGGCAACCGCTCCCGGCCGCGCGCCATGGCCATGCGCGCGCTCCGGCATCCGGGCGCCGGGACGGTGTGCTCTGCTGGGTGGGCTTAGGCTCGGCGCGCGGCAGCCGGCGCAGGCGCGCCCGACCGACGGCCCCCAATCAATAGCGCCGAACTGCAACATGGCTGCGACAGCCGGGGCCGCCGGCTGCGTGGGGTGTCAGGCCGGGATGGGTGCCGGCCCGTCGGCGCCGATGGTGGCGCTGCGCCGCTCGAGCAGGGTCACGTCGCGCCAGTGCCCGGCCATCGGCCCGTGACCCATTCGCCCGAGGCGCTCGCGCCGGCCAACGGTGCGAAACCCGCCCGCGGCGAAGAGCGCGAGGCTCGCCCGGTTCTCGGGGAAGATCTGCGCCATCAGGGTCCAGAAGCCCGCGGCCTCGCTAGCGGCGACCAGCGCCGCGAGCAGCGCCCGGCCAACGCCCCGGCCGCGGGCAGCCTCGCCGACATAGAGGCTGACCTCGCCGACGCCCGCATAGCTGCACCGGTCCGAGGTGGGCGAGACGCTGGCCCAGCCGAGCACCTCGCCGCCGGCCTCGGCCACCAGGAGGCACCCGGGCGCGCTGCCCGAGGCAAGCTCCTCCCAGGCGAACGGCCGCTCGCGGAAGGAGGCGTGGCCGGTCGCGAGGCCCGCGGCATGGATGTCGGCGATCGCCCCAGCGTCGCGCGGCTCGGCCGGGCGCAGGAGCGGCGCCGAGGCGAGGGCGGTCGTCGGTCTCATATCTTGAAGGGCAGCTCGGTGAGCTGTCCGGGCAGGCGGGCGCCGTCGCGCAGAACCTCGACCGCATCGCCCGCGCGCGCCTCGACCGAGACCAGCGCGTAGCCGATCATGCGCTTCAGGCGGTAAGACCAGGCCTTGTGGGTCATGTGCCCGACGATGACGCCGGCCTTCTCGATGGGCAAACGCAGCGACGGGTCGTCCGCCTCCTCCTGATCGCCGAGCATGATGCCGAGCTGGTGGCGCTTCACGCCCTCGGCCTTGATCCGGCGCAGCGCCGACAGTCCGATCACACTGTCAGTCCCGCCATCCCCGTGACCGAGGTCGAGATCGACGAATTTCCCCATGCGGACCTCGAAGGGGTTAGTCTCCTCGTCGGTGTCGATCCCCCAGTTGAGCATCCCGCTCTCGGTGCGCTCCGACGGGTTGGGGTAGCCCGGGCCGATATCGAAGGGCGCGCCCGCCTCCTTGACGAGCTGCCAGAGCCGGTCGCCCTTGGTCCCGTCCATCAGGTAGAGCTCGAACCCGCCCTGCTTGGACCAGCCCGACCGTGCGATCTTGAGCGGAATGCCCTCGATCTCCGCATCGCCGAACCAGAAAAACTTCAGATCGCGCACCCAGTCGCCGACGAGCGCCGCGACCACGTCGTCGGCCTTCGGTCCCTGGACCGCGAGGGGCGAGACGTCGGGCTCCGACACCTCGACATCGAACCCGCGCTCGCCCGCCACGCAGCGCGCCCAGAACCAGATGTCGGAATCCCCGATCGACAGCCAGTAGCAGTCCTCGTCGATCTTGAGCGCGATCGGATCGTTGATCAGCGTGCCGCGGTGGTCGCAGATCGCGACATACTTTCCCTGGTTGACCTTCTGCGCGGAGAGGTCGCGCGTCGAGAGCACCTGCGCGAGGCGTGCCGCATCGGGACCCTTGAGCTGCACCTGGCGCTGGACCGCGACATCCCACATCGACACGCCGTTGATCAGGCGCCAGTACTCGGCCTCGCGGTCGCCATAGCCGCGCGGGACCAGCATGCGGTTGTAGGGCAGAAAGGACTCCGCCCCCTCGGCGATCGTCGAGCGATAGAAGGGCGATCTGCGGAAACGCCCGCCCGCGAGGATCTCGGCCATGGTCCCTCTCTCCAACACGTCACGGGTCATCAGGCCCCGTGTGTCGTCAGATGTCTGGACCGATAGCGACGATCTCCCGAGTTCCTCCGCCGTGCAGCGGACGGACACGCCGGCCATCGAGACGGATGCTCTAGCGGCGCGGCACGAGACCCTGGAGCCGCGCGCGCAGCTCCTCGGTGGCGGCGCGGGCATCGGTCTGGTCGCGCACCACGAAAGGCCGGATCAGCACGATCAGCTCGGTCCGGTCGAAAGTGTTGACCGTGGTGCCGAAGGCGTTGCCGAGCACGGGGATGTCGGAGAGCAGCGGGATCCCGGAGCGCCCGCGATTGCTGTCCTCCTCGATGAGACCGGCGAGCGCTATGGTGTCGCCCGACTGCACGGCGATGGTGCTCTCGACCGAGCGCGTCGCGAAGGTGGGGTTCACGTCGCCGCCCGTCCCCTCGACGACGTCGAGCACCTCCTGGCGGATCTCGAGCACGACGAGCCCGCCGGCATTCACCGTCGGCCGGATCTCGAGGATCACGCCGGTGTCGCGGAACTCGGTCTCGCTGACGATCGGCGCGTCGGGATCGTCGACGGTCTGCGAGGCGCGGGTGGTGATCGGCACCTCGTCACCGACCTGGAGCCGCGCGACGGCGTTGTCGAGCACCATCAGCGTCGGCGAGGAGAGGATCCGGATGTCGGTCACCTCGTCGAGCGCGGAGAGCGTGACCTGGATGTCGGTGGTGCGGAAGGCGGCGTTGAAGCCGGGGAAGATGTTGGCGCCGCCACTGCCGAGCAGGTCGCCGAAGTTGAAATCGTAGTTGCCGCTCTCGAAGAACCACCGCACGCCGTATTCGAGCCGGTCGTTGAGCTGCACCTCGAGGAGGGTCGCCTCGATCATCACCTGGAGCGGCTGCACGTCGAGCCGGCGGAGCGCGCCTTCGAGGGCGCGGGCGCCGTCGCCGGTGGCGAGCGCGACGATGGCGTTCGAGGCCTCGTCGGCGACGATGCGAACGACGCCCGAGGTGCCGAAGCCGCGCCCGCCGCCGGAGAGCCCCTCGCCGAGCGGCGCCGGTCCGGCCTCGAAGGGGGAGCCGCCCAACCCGCCGGCGCCGTCACCGGTGAGGCCGCTCTCCGCGAGTTCCGCGGGCTCGTCGACCCCCTCGGGTGCGGCGCCGAAGCCGTCGGTGCCGAGCCGCCGGTCGCGATTGGTGTCGGCGCGGGGCGTGAGGCCCGGCGCGATCGGCGAGCCGCCGCCGGCCGCGGTGCCGCCTACATCGGCGTCGAAGATGTCGCCGAGGATCGCCGCGAGATCCGAGGCCCGGCGATTGGCCACCGGATAGACCCGCAGCTCGGGGATCTCGCTCACCCCCTGGTCGAGATGGGGCAACAGCCCGAGCGCCTCGTCGAGCAGCCGCGGCTGGTCGGCGATCACCAGCACCGCGGTCATCCGCTCGATCGGCACGAAGCGGATCGCGGCGTTCGGCGAGCCGTCGGCGCGGGCGAAAAGCGTCGTCAGCTCGTCCGCCACGCTCGTCGGATCGGCCTCGCGAAGGGGCCTGAGCGCGAAGGACCGCCCGGCAAAGGCGTCGATATCCACGGTGGCGATCACGTCGAGGATCGTCTTCTGCTCGGCCTCGGTGCCGGTCGAGAAGACCATGTTGCGCGCACGGTCGAAGGCGATGCTGCCGGCGACCGGGGCAAACCCCTCCAGCAGCTCGGCGATGTCGTCGACGGTGACGAAGCGGAGCGGCGTTACGCGCACCGTCAGGCCGCGCGCCGTCACGTCGCGGAAGGTCGCGACCGGGGCCGACTGGCCCGCCTCCTCGCGCGGCAGGATGGCGAAGACCCCGCCCCGGTCGACGATTGCCGCGTTGTTGAGGCGCAGGATCTCCTCGAGCACGGGCAGGATCTCGACCTGGGCGATCGGACGGTTTGTGCGCAGCGTGACGGTGCCGCCCACCCGCGGGTCGAGCACGTAGTTGGCGCCGAGGCCGTCCTCCATCAGCACCTGGATCACCGCCTGGAGGTCGGCGCCCTGGAAGTCGAGCGAGATCTCTCCCTCGCCCACCGGCGGCAGGCCGGGGCGCAGCGGCACGGCGGGCGGCTGCGGCGTCGCGCGCCGGATGAAGCCGCGGACGGCCCGCTCGCGGGCCGCCTGGCGCTCGGGCGTCTGAGCGCCGCGGGGCTCGCCCGTCGGAAGCGGCGGCTGGTTGTCGAGCCGGGTGCGCACGGCCGCGAAGCCGTCGATCGGCTCGGACGCACCATCGTCGGTGCAGCCGGCCCCGAGCGCCGCAAGGGCCAGCACCGCTGCGGCGGGGAAGGAACGGGTCACCTGGGCTTGTCTCCGGAGCCGGTCGCGCCTCAGTCCTGCGCGCTGAGCGCGGTCCGATCGGCGATCTCGGTCGCACGCTCGGGGCGCCGCGCCGCCTGGGAGCGCGGCAGGGTCGGGCGCCGGACGGCCCCCGCGCGGATCGCGGGACCCTTGGCACCCGCGGCGGAGCTGACAGCCTGCGCCGCAGCCGGGACACGCGCCGCCGCGGCTGACGGGCGCTCGGCGCGCTTGCGCGGGACGACATGGCGCTGCGCGTCCCTCTCCAGCGCGATCTCGTCCGAGCCGATGCGCGCGACGCGCCACCCCTCGACGGTCTCGCCGATCTCCAGGTTTCGGCTCGTGCCACCCGGCATCAGCACGGTCGCGATCATCTGCTGGCCGAGCACCGCGATCCCGGTGAGCGTCAGCTTCGGCGGCGCGCTCGGACGGGCGCGCCCGGGATCGGTGGCCGGCTTGGGCCGGACCGGGCGCCGGGTGTCGGCAAAGAGCGGACGCGCGGAGATCCCCGCCACCGCCTGGCGCGCCGGCATTGCGATCGTCAGGCGAACAGGCTCGGGCGCCAAATCGGCCGCGTCAGGCTGCGGCAGCGCCGGCGGCGCGATCTCGGGCGACACCGCCGTCCGCGCAAGGCCACCGCCTGCGCCGAGGCAGAGAAGCAGGAGGACGGCGTTGATCTTGGCGATCGGATGCATGGGGACGTCCCTTGGCGTGGCGCGACCCTAGTGGGCCGCCTTCACAGATTTATGACAGAACCTTCACGCTCGCGGCAGGGGGATTGCGCACCTCACGGGCTCTCCGCTGACCGCATCAGGGCGGCGAGACGCACACGCACCGACACCTCCGGCGGCGCATCCGCACCGCGCCGCTGACGCCCGCGGGTGACCTCGAGCCCCTCGACGAGCACATAAGGCCGCTCGATCTCGATCGCGTGGAGCAGCGCCTCGAGCCCCGCCATCCCGATCGAGAGCTCCGCCGTCAGCGGCAGGCGCAGGAGCTCGCCGAGCGGCGCTGCGGCCTCGACGCGCAGGCTCCGCATCCGCCCGCCCGCCTCGTCGACGAGCCGCTCCACCCGGTCCTGCAGCCCGACCGAAGCCATCGTGGTGTTGGTCGCCTCCAGCAGCGCGGGCTCGGCGAGCTCGACCGGCGCGGTGCCCGCGGTCTCGTTGAGCTCGCGGGCGAAGCGGGCGATCTGGAGCTCGAGCGTCTCGGCTTCGGCCTCGAGCGCGCGGGCATGGTCGATTGCCGGAAGCATCAGGCCGAAGAGTGCCAGCATCGCGACCCCGACCAGCAGCGCCGCCGCGGCGAGGCGGGAGATCACCGGGCTCATCCGTCGCCCTCCCCCGGCACCACGCGCACCGAGAGCAGGAAGCGCTCGCGCCCGGTGGTGTCGTCCTGCACGATCGGCGCGCGGAACACCGGGTCGGCGAAGCGGGGGTGGCGGTCGAACCGGCCGATCAGCGCCGAGGCGTTC
>CAYORO010000180.1:0-7866 GCA_964406355.1 uncultured Limibaculum sp. | reverse complement strand
GCTCGAGTTCGAGGACCGAGGCCGGGGCCTCGCGCGCGAGGTACTCCATCGCGTCCATGTCGCCGAGCCAGTCCGAGCCCTTGACGGTGTCGTACATGTGCCACTGCCAGTGATCCGGGCCCATATTGGTGAGCGAGGCGGCGATGCCGCCCTGGGCCGCGACGGTGTGGCTGCGGGTCGGGAACACCTTCGTCACGCAGGCCGTCTTGAGCCCCTTCTCGGCCATGCCGAGGGTCGCCCGAAGCCCCGCGCCGCCCGCGCCCACCACGACGACGTCGTAGGCGTGATCGATGAAGTCATACTCGGCCATGGTCTTCTCCTCTCCGGCGGTGCGCCGGCGATGGCGGTCAAACGGCGGCGGTCAGACGGCGATCATCACCACGGCAAACACCCCGGCAAAGCCGAGGGCGAAGCAGATGAGCGCATTCGCGATCAGCGCCGCGGTCCGCCAACCCTTGTGATGCACGTAGTCCTCGATCACCACCTGCAAGCCCTGGGCGTGGTGGTGCAGCGTCACACCGATGAAGAGCGCGGCGATGATCGCGTGAAACGGGTTCGAGTAGAGCGAAAGCACCGCCTCGTGGCCCTGACCCAAGACCTGCGCGAAGGGCACGATGAAGAACAGGGTCAGCGGCACCAGCGCGATCGAGGTCAGCCGCTGTTGCCACCAGTGATGCACCCCGCTGCGGGCCGAGCCGAGGCCGGTGACGCGCGCCTTGGCGGTGCGGTGGGCGAAGGACGTGGTCATGGCGCCGGCTCCCTTAGAGGATCGCGATGAGAAGGATCAGGAGTGTCAGCACACCCGATGCGGCGACCACCACGACGCCCGACTGGCGCACGGTCTCGAGCTCGAAGCCGTAGCCCATGTCCCAGATCAGGTGCCGGATTCCGTTGGCCGTGTGATAGGCGAGCGCCCAGGCCGAGCCGAGCAGCACCAGCCCGCCGATCCAGGAGGTCAGGAGCCCGTCGACGAAGGCGAAGTACTCCGGGCCGGTCGCGGCGGCCGTCATCCACCAGACGACGAGGACGACCCCGAGCGAGAGCGCGACACCGGTGATCCGGTGCAGGATCGACAGCGTGCCCGTGTAGCTCTGGTTGTAGACCTGTAGATGCGGCGAGAGGGGGCGGTCGCCCCGATTGACGTCGGCCATATCCGGCTCCTGGCTTCGGCGATCGCTCCGCACCCTAGTCTGCGGGCCGCGCGCCCGCCACGCCCGATTTGCCGCAGGACGGCATCGGCACCGCCCGCGCGGGCGGTCGGCCGGTAGGGTGGCCCTCCTGGCAGCCCGCGCCGGCGCAGGCGCCTCGGGCGCCGTGACGCGCGGATGGGCACATCTCGGCGATTGACGCATATTTGGGAGGGTGCAAACTGTCGCCGAACCACACCGACAGGGAGCCTCCCCATGATCCGTCGCCTCAGCCTTGCCGCCGTCCTGGCGCTCACCGCCACGGGTGCCCTCGCCGAAGATCTGCGGATCTGCGTCGAGGGCGCCTACCCGCCGTTCTCCGAGGTCAACGCCCAGGGCGAGGTCGTCGGGTTCGACATCGACATCGCCAATGCGCTCTGTGCCGAGATGGGCAAGAGCTGCGAGATGGTCCAGACCGATTGGGACGGCATCATCCCCTCGCTCCTCGAGCGCAAGTGCGATGCGATCATCGCGCAGATGTCGATCACCGAGGACCGCAAGAAGGTCATCGACTTCTCCAAGAAGTACTCGAACTCTCCGAATATGTTCGCGGCGCGGGCCGGCTTCTACAAGGTTGCGGACATCAAGGATGCGGTCGTCGGCGTGCAGCGCGGGACGATCCATCAGGACTTCATGGAGACCGAGATGCCCGATGTCGAGCTCCGGCTCTACGGCACGCAGGACGAGGTCTATCTCGACATGCAGGCCGGCCGGATCGACGCGACCGTCGGCGATGCGATCCAGATCGAGGAGGGTTTCGTCAAGACCGAGAACGGCAAGGGCTTCCACATGATCCGCGAGGACGTGACCGTGCCCGCGATCCATGGCGAGGGCGCCGGCATCGCCGTGCGCCAGAACGAGGCCGAGCTGCGCGACGCCTTCACCGCGGCGATCCAGGCGATCCGCGACAACGGCACCTACAAGGAAATCAACGACAAGTACTTCCCTGTTGACGTGTATGGCAGCTGATCGCGGCCGGCAGGGGCGCGCCGGGTGAGCGCGCTCCTCGAATTTGCGCCTCTCCTTGCCGGGGGGGCGCTCGTGACCATCGCGCTGGCGCTCGTCTCGCTCGCGCTGGCGACGGCCCTCGGCACGCTCGGCGCGGCCGCCAAGCTCTCGGGCAGTCTCCTCTGGCAGTCGGTCGCCGCGGTCTACACGACGATCGTGCGCGGTATTCCGGATCTCGTGTTGATCCTGCTGGTCTATCTCGGGGGACAGCGGCTGGTGAACCAGATCGGCGGAGCCCTCGGCGCGGGCTATATCGAGGTGTCGGCCTTCTGGGCCGGGGTGCTGGCGATCGGTTTCATCTACGGCGCCTATCTGACCGAGACCTTTCGCGGCGCCTATCACGCCGTGCCGGACGGGCAAGGCGAGGCGGCCAAGGCGCTCGGCCTCTCGACACTGCGCACGCTGCTCCTTGTGACCGGGCCGCAGCTCGTGCGCCATGCCCTGCCGGGCTATGGCAATGTCTGGATGGTGCTGGTGAAATCGACCGCCGTCGTCTCGGTGATCGGGCTCCAGGACCTCGTGGGCCTCGCCGACAAGGCGGGCAAAGCGACGCGCGAGCCGTTCCTCTTCTTCGTGATCGTGATCCTCGTCTATCTCGCGATCACATCGGCCTCGGGCTGGGCCTTCGCGCGCCTCGAGGCGCGGGCGAACCGGGGGCAGACCGGATGGACGTGAGTGTGCCGCTGCAGCACTGGGAGGCCTTTGCCGGCGGCGTCTGGATGACGCTCCACCTCACCGCGATCGCGCTTGCCATCGGGTTCTGCATCGCGCTGCCCTCGGCGCTGGCGATCGTCCATGGCAGCCGGGCGGCACCGGTGGTCAACGCCTATGTCTACGTCTTTCGGGGCACGCCGCTCTTGGTGCAGACCTACCTGATCTATTACGGGCTCAGCCAGTTCGAGTGGGTGCGCGGGAGCATCTTCTGGGACCCGCCGGGCGGTATCGAGGGCAGCTGGGCCGAGGCGCTTTGGCCGTCGCTCAAATCCCCCTGGTGGTGCGCGGTGATCGCGTTCTCGCTGAATTCCGGGGCCTATGCGACCGAAATCTTGAGGGGGGCGCTCGTGACCACCTCCAAGGGCGAGCTGGAGGCCGGCCGGGCGCTCGGCCTCTCGGATGGGCAGGTGACCTGGCTTCTCCAGGTGCCCTCGGCGCTCCGGCGCGCGCTGCCGCAATACGGCAACGAGGTGGTGTTCATGCTGCACGGCTCGGTGGTGGCGAGCGTGATCACGATCCAGGACATCCTCGGCGTCGGGCGCTGGCTCAACGGGCGGTATTACCTCGCCTATGAGGGGCTGCTGACGGCCGCTGTCCTCTACATGGCCGTGACCTTCGCTCTGGTGGGGCTCTTCCGGTTGCTCGAGCGGCGCTATCTCCGCCATCTCAATCTCGCGCCGGCCAAGACGGGCAAGATGCTGCCAACCACCGGTGCCGGCCTCGCCCGTGCGGTGACGGCGCGCTGATGCGGTGGGGACGGGCCGCCGCGGTGGCAGGGCTCGCGCTCCTGCTCGGGGCGCCGGCCGGGGCCGAGGACGGGCTGGCGGCGTGCCTCGCCCCGCTTCTGGCGGCCGAGGTCGAGGCCAAGCGCGACTTCCAGACGGGCCTTGCCGATCTCATCGCCTCTGAGGCGCCCCGGAACGCCGATCTGGCGCGGCTCTCGGCCGAGCTTCAGATCGCGCTCGCCGAGCGGCGTGCCGTGCGGACCGAGGCGCTCGCCCGCTGGAGGTCGGATGCGTTGCTGGGCCCGGAGGACCTCAACGGCTTTGCCTGGACCGAGGCCGATGAGGCGCGCCTCGTCGCCGAGGTGCCGACCTATGCCGAGCTCGCGGCGCGCACCGATCTTCTCGGCAGCCGCAACAATGCGCATCCCGGCTGGCCCGCGCTCCGCACAGCCTATGGGCAGCGGATCGCGCCGCATCCCGATCACGGGGCGCTGATGACGCGACTGATCGGCGAGATCGAGACCCTCGAGGCGGAGATGGCGGGCTGTTTCGCTGGGTAAGCGTGGCTCAGCGCGGCATCAGCGCCCAGTAGTCGAAATCGAGCACCACGCCCTCGGAGTACCGTCCCGCCTCGTCGCGGAGCGCCATGCCCTCGATGTCGCGGTTCTTCGCCGCCACCAGGCGGAGCCGCACGGCCCCGACCGAGGGCTCGGCCGTCTCGGCCTTGTCGAGGACCTCGGACCAGGCGCGGATGCGGTCGCCCGCCACGCAGGGGCCCGCATGGGTGCCCGCGTTGATCGCGACCATCATCTGCGCGTTCTCGAGCCCGTCGAAGCTGAGCGCGCGGGCGAGCGAGATCACATGGCCGCCATAGACGAGCCGCGGCTGGCCGCCGCGCGCCGCCGGGTCGAAATGCACGCGCGCGGTGTTCTGCCAGAGGCGCGTCGCCATCATATGCTCGACCTCTTCGATGGGGGCGGCCGAGGGGTGGTCGATCCGCTCGCCGATCCCGTAGGCGTCCCAGAGATGGGGCGAGCCGGCGGCGCGCGCGTCGTAGCCGCGGAAATGGAGGCCGAAGGGGAGCGCGAGATCGGCGGCCGTCACCGCCTCGGCAAGTTCCGGCACCACGGGCTCGGGTGCCGGGCTCGCGGCATCGCGCTTGTTTACCAGCACCCAGCGGGCGAAGCGCAGGATCGGCCGGCCGCGCTGGTTCAGCCCCGTGGTGCGCACATAGACAACGCCCGCATCGCCCTTGGAGGTCTCGCGCAGGCCGATAACCTCGGACGTCGCCGACAGCGTGTCGCCGACATAGACCGGCCCGAGGATCCGCCCCTCCGCATAGCCGAGATTGGCGACCGCATTGAGCGAGATGTCCGGCACGCTCTTGCCGAAGACGACATGGAAGGCGGCGAGCTCGTCGAAGGGCAGCTGCGGCAGCCCGCAGGCATGGGCGAAGAGCTCGGAGGAGGTGAGCGCGAAGCGGCCCGGATAGAGCGCCGCCACCAGCGCCCGGTCACCGGCGCCGATCGTGCGGGGCGTGGCGTGGTGGATCACCTGGCCGAGCTCGAAATCCTCGAAGAACCGGCCGCTGCTGGTCTTGGTCATGCGTCTGTCCCCCTCTGGCGAACGGGACAGTCGCAGAGGCGCGCATCATTCGCAAGCGCACAAAAACGCTCGCGCGCGCCGCGATCAGCCCGGCGGATCGCCCGCGAAGGGCCAGACGCCGAGCCAGTTGTGCACCAGCGCGACAATCACCGTCAGCACGCCCGCGAGAACGAGATGGCCGATATTGCCGATCAGCGTGCCGGGGCCGGGCTTCGGCCCCTTGCCGTCGCGCTTGTTGATCCCGATCACCGCGGCCACCGCCCAGGCGAGCATGCCGCCGAAGAGGATAAGCGCCGCGAGATGGCCGTTGACCAGGAGATGCGCCGCCGCCCAGATCTTGGTGCCCGTAAGCTGCGGATGGCGGATCCAGTGGCGCACCTGGCTCGGGATCGGCGCCGCCACATAGATCCCGAGCGCGAAGACCATCGCGAGGTTGTTGAGATGCGTGGTCCAGCCCGGCGGGGTCCACAGCGCCACATAGTCCGCCCGCTGGTAGCCGATCACGATCATCGCCACCGCGGCGAGCATCGCCACCGTTGCCGCGATCTTGACCGTGCCCTCGCCATACTGCTCGACCAGCGCGGCCCGGCGCGCCGGCGCGTGGATCTTGAGCCCGTGCGCGACCGTCCAAAGGATCATGCCCGCGATCAAAAGCGCCATCCCGTCCTCCGCCATTGGAAACCCGGCCCCTGATGCCACAGTCCGGGCCGGTCTGCGAGGGGGGATCGACGGCTCAGCCGGCGGCGCTCGCCGCGAGATCGGCCTCCATCGCCGCGATCATCTCGGCCTGGGCGAGGAGCCGCTCGGCATTCTCCACATGGAGGTTCTCGACGAGCCGGCCCTCGACCACCGCGACCCCGCGCCCGGCCGCCTCGGCCTCGCGGAAGGCGGCGATGTAGCGCCGGGCGAGGGCGATATCATCGTCCGATGGCGCGAAGACCTCATTGGTCACCGCGATCTGCGCGGGGTGGATCAGGGTCTTGCCGTCGAAGCCGAAGGCGCGCCCCTGGCGACAGCTCTCGGCGAGCGCCTCGGTGTCCTGGATCGCGTTGTAGACACCGTCGAGGATCGCGAGCCCGTGGGCGCGGGCGGCCAGCACGCAGAGCCCGAGCGCGGTGACGACCGGCAGGCGGGTCTGGGTGTGCTCGGCGCGCAGGTCCTTCACCAGATCGTTGGTGCCCATCACCAGGCAGGCGAGGCGGCGATGGCTCGCGCCGATCTCCGGCGCGCGGAGCATCGCGAGCGGGGTCTCCATCATCGCCCAGATCGCCACGCTTTCGGGTGCGCCGAGGCTCGCCAGCCGACGCGCGACATACTGCACCGTGTCGACGCTCTCGACCTTGGGGATCAGGATGGCATCGGGCTGAACGAAGGCCGCCATCTCGAGATCCGGCTCGCCCCACTCCGTCTCGAGGCCGTTGATCCGCACGATCACCTCGCGCCGGCCAAAACCCTTCTCCCGCACCGCAGCGGCGACCAGGGAGCGGGCCGAGTCCTTCTCGGCGATCGCCACCGCGTCCTCGAGATCGAGGATCAGCGCATCGGCCGGCAGCGTGCGCGCCTTCTCGAGCGCGCGGCTCCGCGATCCCGGCATGTAGAGCACGGAGCGGCGGGGGCGCAGCATGTTGGACATCGGCGGGCTCCTCTCCGGATCGGGCGAGACGGGTTTCGGGATGTTGCGCGAGCCTTCTATGGCGCGACGCGAAGCTGCGCAATCGGGGGCTTGGCTAACGGGAGATTAGTCATTCCCGTTTACCGTGAGTGGATCATCCGTGGCTTCTCACGTCGAAAGGACAACGCGCATGACAAGGCTCGGCCCGGCGCTCGGCGCCGCCTTCCTGATCGGCTCGCTCTCCGGCCCGCCCGCCGAGGCCAGCGCCATGATGCGCTGCGGCGAGCGCGACGCGGTGATCGAGCATCTCTCCAGCCGCTTCGGCGAGACCCTGCGCTCGCTCGGCGTCCAGCACGGGCAGGGGCTGATCGAGATCTTCGCCAATGCCGATTCGGGCAGCTGGACCATCCTGCTGACGACGCCGAGCGGCATCAGCTGCCTTATGGCGGCCGGCGAAGCGTGGCGCGCGCTGGAGGTGTCGGAGCCCGACAGCCCGGCCTGAGCCTCCGATCCCGGGCCTTGATCTTCGCCCGCCGATGTTGCACGCCCCTCGGGTCCCGCGGGGCGCAAGGCCTGCCCATGCGGCGGACCGTTCGTGACACAGACGAAATCGGGGGAGACAGTCATGGCCAAGGCGAAGATCGCGCTTGTCGGCGCGGGGCAGATCGGGGGCACCCTCGCCCATCTCGCGGGGCTCAAGGGCCTCGGCGACATTGTGCTCTGCGACGTGATGGACGGCGTGCCGCAGGGCAAGGCTCTCGACATCGCCGAGAGCGCGCCGGTCGACGGCTTCGACGCGGAGATCACCGGCGCCACCGCCGACAAGGAAGATCCTGCAAGCTATGCGCCGATCGAGGGCGCGGATGTGGTGATCGTCACCGCCGGTGTGCCGCGAAAGCCCGGCATGAGCCGCGACGATCTCCTCGGCATCAACCTCAAGGTGATGAAAACCGTGGGCGAGGGCATCAAGCGCTATGCTCAGGACGCCTTCGTGATCTGCATCACCAACCCGCTC
>CAYORO010000179.1:0-7884 GCA_964406355.1 uncultured Limibaculum sp. | reverse complement strand
CGGGCTCCGGCTCCGCGTCTCCGCCGGCGCCAATATCGGCGAGCGGCTGATGGCGGGCGGGGCGCGCCATTATGGCCGCATCCGTGGCTCGGCAGAGGACTGGCTCGCCCGTGTCGAGATCGAGCCCGGCCGGATCGACGATCGCCCCGCCGCCTTCTCCGGAGGGATGCAGCAGCGGCTCCAGATCGCGCGCAACCTCGTGACCGGCCCGCGCATCGTCTATATGGACGAGCCGACCGGAGGGCTCGATGTGAGCGTGCAGGCGCGCCTCCTCGATCTCATCCGCGGCCTCGTGCGCGAGCTCGGTCTCGCTGCGGTGATCGTCACCCACGATCTCGCGGTGGTGCGCCTCTTGGCCGACCGGCTGATGGTGATGCGCGCCGGACGCGTCGTCGAACAGGGGCTGACCGATCAGGTGCTCGACGACCCGCAGCACCCCTACACCCAGCTGCTCGTCAGCTCCGTGCTGCAGGTCTGAGGAGGGCGCGATGAACCCCGTGATCCGGCTCGAGGACGTCGCCAAGAGTTTCACGCTGCACAATCAGGGGGGCGTTTGCCTGCCGGTGGTGACGGGCGCGAGCCTCGACGTCGCCGCGGGCCAGTGCGTCGCGCTGACGGGGCCCTCGGGCAGCGGAAAGTCGAGCCTGATGCGCATCGTCTACGGCAATTATCGTGCGGATCGTGGGCGCGTGCTGGTCTGCGGGGTCGATGTGGCGACCGCCGAGCCACGCCGGATCCTGGCGCTCCGGCGCGACCGGCTCGGCTATGTCTCGCAGTTCCTCCGCGTCGTGCCTCGGGTGCCGGCGATCGAGGTGGTGGCCGAGCCCTGTCGCGCCATCGGCATGGGCGAGGGCGAGGCGCGCGCACGGGCGGCCGCGCTGCTCACCCGGCTCAACATCCCCGAGCGGCTCTGGTCGCTCTCGCCGCTCACCTTCTCGGGCGGCGAGCAACAGCGGGTCAACATCGCCCGCGGCTTCGCCCATGCCTATCCGGCACTCCTCCTCGACGAGCCGACCGCGAGCCTCGATGCCGCCAACCGCGCGGTGGTGATCGAGCTCATCCGCGAGGCCAAGGCGGCGGGTGCGGCGATCCTCGGCATCTTCCACGACCGCGAGGCCCGGGCGGCCGTCTGCGACCGCGAGATCGATGTGGGGCGCTTCGCGCCGGAGCCCGCCTGATGCCGCGCGGCACGCTCTTTCTGGTGGTCGGCCCCTCGGGCGTCGGCAAGGACACCCTGATCGAGCGGGCTGTAGCGGCACGCCTTGGTCTTGTCGTGCCGCACCGGGTGGTCACCCGGCCGGCAGAGGCCGGCGGTGAGGAGCACGAAAGCGTCTCGGAGGCGGAGTTCGACGCGCGCGAGCGGGCAGGGGGCTTCCTCCTCTGCTGGCGCGCGCATGGGCTGGCCTATGGGATCCCGGCCTCGGCCGGTCAGGCGCTCGCCGGCGGCCAGGACGTGCTCGTCAACGTCTCGCGCGGGGTGATCGACGAGGCCCGGCGCCGCCTCCAGCCGCTCCGGGTGATCGCCGTCGAGGCAAGCCGCGAGACGCTCGCTGCCCGGCTCGCCGCCCGCGGGCGGGAGAGCGCCGAGGAGATCGCCGCCCGGCTCGACCGCCGGGTGCCGCCTCCCGTGGGGCCTGACGTGACCGTGGTGCAGAACGACGGCGCGCTCGAGCGGGCGGTGGCCGACTTCCTCGCCGCGCTTCAGCCGGTCAGGGCATGAGCGCGCAGCAGGCGGAAGGGGGCGCCACCCCCCGGGTCGCCGAAGAGGCAAAGCCGGGCCACCACCAGCGGCCCCTCGAGATGCGGCGCAAAATGGCGCGCGAGAGCTGCGCGGACCGGCTCGGGATCGGCCAGCCGGCCGGTGAGGGTCAGGTGAAACCGGAACTCGCCCAGCACATACGGGTACCCCCAACGGACGAGGTTCTCGTCCTGCGCGGGCGACAGGCCGCCGGCCCGGCGCTTGGCGAGCTCGGCCGCGTCGGGCGGCGCGCGGAACCGGTCGAGCTCCTTCACGCAGGCCGCGGCAACGGCATCGACCGCGGGCGAGGCTCCGCTCGGCCGGAGCGCGACAAAGCCGAGCCGGGCATCGACCGTCAGCGGCGCCCCCTCGGCAGGCGCCGTCCGGGCCGCCAGTGCTGCGAGGGCCGCGTCGAGCGCCCCCGCATCGGTCCCGTCGGCCAGACGAAACGGCGGCTTCAGCGTCGCATGGAACCCGTAGCGCCGGGGCGTCGCGGTCAGGGCGTCGGCGTTGAGCCCGTCCGGCAAGACCTCCTCGGGCCGCGCCACCGCGCGCCCGGCGGCGGCGTCCCAGCCGAGCCAGGACGCGCCGGCCTGCCAGAGCGCGGAGCCTTGCTCCGGCGCCCAATAGACCGCATAGCGGGCGTACTCTCCGACACGCATCTCTAGCCTCCGCCCCGCACCCTCCGAGATCCATCCGCCCCGAAGCAGGAGAAGGGAGACGGCCATGTCAAGCCCCGAGAGCCTTGCGAGCCTCGAGCGCCCCCGTGCCGCCGAGACCGTGCTCGCCAATGCCCGCCTCGTGTTGCCGGGCGCCGTCGTCCCGGGCTCGGTGGTGATGCGCGACGGCCTGATCGCCGACATCGCCGAGGGCCGGACCGTCCCCCCCGGCGCGCTCGACTGCGGGGGCCAGATCGTGATGCCGGGGCTCGTCGAGCTCCACACCGACAATCTCGAAAAACACCTCCGCCCCCGCCCGGGCGTGCACTGGCCGCGTGACGCCGCAGTGGTCGCTCATGACGGCGAGATCGCGGCGGCCGGCATCACCACGGTCTTCGACGCGATCCGCGCCGGCACGCTGCGGGGCGCCCGCGGCGGCAGCTTCGAGGGCGTGCGCTATGCCCGCGACGTGGCCGACCACATCCTCCGCCTGCGCGCCCGGGGCGCGCTCCGGATTGAGCATTTCCTGCATGTCCGGGCCGAGCTCTGCTCGGAGAGCGTGCTCGAGGAAATGGACGAATTCGCCGGCGAGCACCTCGTGCGCATCGTCTCGGTGATGGACCACACTCCCGGCCAGCGCCAGTTCGCCGATGAGGGCAAGTATCGCCAGTACTACCAGGGCAAGCACGGGCTCTCGGACACCGAGATGGACACCTTTGTCGCCTTCACCAAGGAGCTCTCGGGCCGGGTCGGCGAGAGCCACGAGGCGGGCGTGGTGGAGCGGGCTCAGGCGCTCGGTGCCACGCTCGCGAGCCATGACGACACGACCGAGGCGCATGTGGCGCGCTCGGTCGCGATCGGCGTGGGCTTGGCCGAGTTCCCCACCACGCTCGCTGCGGCGCGGGCCTGCCGGACGGCCGGAGTGCCGGTGATGATGGGCGCGCCCAACATCCTTCGGGGCGGCAGCCATTCGGGCAATGTGGCGGCCGCCGAGCTGGCGGGCGACGGGCTCCTTGACATCCTGTCCTCGGACTATGCGCCGTCCGCCCTCTTAATGGGCGCGATGAAGCTCGCCGAGATGACCGGCGACCTACCCGGCGCGGTGGCGGCGGTCACCGCGACGCCGGCGGCGGCGGTGGGCCTCGCCGACCGCGGGCGGATCGCGGAGGGCCTCCGCGCCGATCTCCTGACGGTCCGCGAGATCGACGGGCTCGCGGTGGTCACCGGTGTCTGGTGCGGCGGGCGCAAGGTCGGCTGAGCGTGATCGCCGCGGCGCCGCGCGGCCCGCTCTGTGCGGGGGGCGGCTCGCAGCCGATCTCCTCACTGACTGGCCTCTGCCATATGCACGCGCGCCAGATCGTGACGGGTCTCCTCGTCAATCGACACCTCTCCCTCCCGCGCGAAGAAGCCGACCGGCTGAAGGCGATCCTGACCAGCTGCCGCCGCCACGGCCCCGAGAGCCAGAACCGCGTGGGCCTCCCGACCTTTCGCCAGCATCTCGACGGCCGGGTCGGCTGGGTCGAGAGCGTGCATCCCCGCCTCGGGGCACGCCTGCGCGCGTTCTTCGAGCGGATCGCCTGGGAGGCTTAGGCCGAGCGCTCCCACCGCTCGGCATTGGCGCGGATCGCCGCTGCCCGGTCCTTGACCGGCGGGTGGCTCGCAAGCCAGCTCGCCGGCGTGTCGCCCTGGCGGAGGCCGGGCACGAGGGTCTGCAGCTTCTCGAGCATCCGCGCCTGCGGCTCGGCGCCGAGACCTGCCTTGATCATCAGCGCGGTCGCATAGGCATCGGCCTCGAACTCGTCCTGCCGCGACAGCCGGGCGACGAAGAGCGTGGAGAGCCACCGCGCGGCATACCACCCGATCACCGGGATCAGTCGCGCGATGATCCCGCCGACCACCACATGGAGCGCTTGCGCCATCGCCACATCGACCGCGCGGCGCTGGGTGTGGCCGAGCGCCAGATGGCCGAGCTCATGCGCGACGACCGAGGCGAACTCCGCCGGTGTCACGCGGCCTGCGCGCACCTGCTGCACGAGCCCACCGGTGACATAGACCTCGCCGGATGGCGTCGCGAGGCCGTTGATCATATCGCCCTGCAGCACCCGCACCCGCACGCGGACCGGCCCGGCGCCCGAGGCGCGCGAAAGGCGCTCGATCAGCCCTTCCAGCATGTCGTTCTTGAGCGGGCGCGACGTGGCGCGCAGCCCGGCGCCGCTCGCGCGCGCGCTGATCTGCCACCAGATGAGGCCGCCGATGACGACGACGAGGAGCGTGGTAAACGGGATCATTGGCCAGATATAGGCGGCAGGTGCCGGGCGGTCACGGGTCGGGCGGCGCACTCTCGGCGGAGGGGCGCATCCAGGCGGCATAGGGCGGGTGCCGCTCGGCCATATCGTCGTAGAGCCAGACCATGCGGTCGAGGAACCAGAACTTTGCGCCCATCCCGATCAGAATCCCGAAGACCAGCGGCCAGACCTCGAGCGCCCAGAGCCCCCAGAGCACGAAGGGCAGGCCCACGCTCGAGATCGCGCTGAGGAGTGCGGCCCAGATCCGGTGATGATCGGGGATCGCCACCTCGCCGCGGGCGAGCCAGACCCGCTCGCCCATCACCGCGCGCGAGGCCCAGCTTGTCGTCGTCTCGGGCGGGGGGAAAGCGCGCGGGTTCCACCAGTTCCAGACCATCAGTGCCGCGATCGGCACCAGACACCACCAGCCGATCCAGACCCGCGCCCAGATCGCGAGGCAGAGCCCCGGCAGGATCGGCGCCCGCGTCCAGGCCGACCAGGGATTGGCGTGGCGCTCCCACGCCGCGTCGTCGAGCGCCATCGCATCCGCGATGCGCTGGCTCCAGTTGCGTCGCTTCCGCGTCTCGGCCATCGCCTGCTCCCCTGATGACGCGCTCCGTTCTCGCCCGTGGAAGGGGCCTTTCTCGCCGCGACGGATGACCGCAGGCTTCCGAGCCGCCAAGTTTGCGCACATCGCCCCCAGAGCTCGAAGAGGATCCCGATGACCCCGCTTGCCTCCGCCTCCCGCCCGGTCGCTCCCACCGCCAAGATCGGACATGTGCATCTGAAGGTCGCCGATCTCGACCGGTCGATCGCCTTCTATTCCGGTGTGCTCGGCTTCGATGTGACGCAGCGCTTCGCCTCCGGTGCCGCTTTCCTCTCGGCGGGTGGCTATCACCACCATATCGGGCTCAACACCTGGGAGAGCGCCGGTGCCACGCCCCCGCCGCCGGGGCATACGGGCCTTTACCACACTGCGTTCCTCTACCCGACGCGGGCCGATCTCGCCGATGCCGTGCGCCGTGTCGTGCGAGCGGGCTATCCGATCGAAGGCAAGGCCGATCACGGTGTCTCGGAGGCGGTCTATTTCACCGACCCTGACGGCAACGGGGTCGAGCTCTACCGCGACAAGCCGCGCGAGGCCTGGCCGCTCGATGCCGAGGGGCGCCTCGCGATGGTCAACGCGCCGCTCGATCTTGAGGCGTTGCTCGCCGAGTGACGGTTTGCCCGAGCCGAGCGTCATCGTTTCCGAGACGTTCACTTTCTCCGCTTACCGTGATGGCGGGTCGGTCCGGTGCGTGTGGTTGGCGCGGGCCGAGGTAAGCGTCCATAAGTGGAGGGTACACGCATGGCGTCTCGGGTGGATCGTGCAATTCAGTTCGTGAGGGTCGAGGGAGAGGGCTTTGGCTCGGCGGCCGCCGTCCTCGACGGGGTGGTCTTTTGGACCATCGACAACGGTCCGGGGCTGATGGTCGGCTTCGTGCTCGGCGCGGTGATGATGATCTTTAGCCGGCTGGTGGCCGAAGCCCGGATCTAGCGGCCCCGCGGCACCCCAAATCGGCGCCCCACATCAGCGCTCTACGTCAACGCTGTACGGGGCGGGTGTTGCGGAGCGGCTTCTTGCGCTGGCGCTCCCGCACAAAGACGAACAGCCCGGCTCCGGCCACCAGCGCGATCCCGGCCGCGACCTGCGGGCTCGGCAGTTCGCCGAAGATCGCCCAGCCCCAGAAGATCGCCATCGCCAGCGCCCCATACTCGAAGGGCGCCAGCACCGCCGCATCGGCCGAGCGATAGGCCTGGCTCAGCGAATAGCCGATCACGGCCGACATCGCTCCGAGAATGGCGAAGTAGGGCAGGTCCTCGACTTGGGGCCAAACCCAGGCGCGCAACAGGAAGATCAGGCTCGGATCGGTCACCCCCTCGGCAAAGCGTCCATCGCCCGCCACGAGGCCGAAACCGAGGCTCACGACGATAAATGTTCCCTGGATATAGGCCGCCATCGCCGACGCCTTGGAGGTGAGGCCGAGCTTTCGCGTCAGGATCTGCATGAACGCGTAGCAGAAGGCCGCCACCACCGGCAGCAGCAGCACCGCGGTGCCGGGCCCGATCCCGCCGCCCGGCCGCATCATCAGCAGCACGCCGAGAAACCCGATCCCGACGGCCAGGAACCTGCGCGGCCCGACCGTCTCCCCCAGCAGCGGGATCGAGAGCAGCGTGATCAAGAGCGGCGCCACGAAGAAGAGCGCCGTCGCCGTGCCGAGCGGCAGCACCGCGAGCGCTGCAAAGAAGGTCATGTTGGCCGCCACGATCAGCAACCCTCGCAGCAGATGCAGGAGCGGACGGTCGGTCCGCAGGATCCGCCAGCCTCCCTCCACCTGCACCATCGCCAGGGTGAAGACGATGCCGATCGCCGAGCGCACGAACACCATCTGGTGCAGCGGATACCCGCCCGAGAGCAGCTTGATCGTCATGTCGTTGACCGACATGCAGAACACCGCGGCGAGGATAAAGGCGATGCCGATCCGTGGCGCATGCTGCCGCTCGGCCCCGGTGCTCATCGGCTCAGCGCCTTGGTCGCGGTCTCGATGCCGGCGAGCGTCATCGGATACATCCGCCCGCCCATGATGTCGCGCAGCATGCCCGTCGACTGGGTGTAGCCCCATGCGCGCTCCGGCGTCGGGTTGATCCAGGCCGCGGAGGGGAACTGCGCCAGCAGCCGGCCGAGCCAAACCTCGCCCGCCTCGGCATTCCAGTGCTCGTTGGCGCCGCCCGGCATGATGATCTCATAGGGCGACATCGCCGCGTCGCCGACGATCACCAGTTTCCAGTCCGTCCCGTAAGTGTGGATTAGGTCCATCGTCGGGGTTTGGCGGTCCCAGCGCCGGGCATTCTCGCGCCACACCCCCTCATAGACGCAGTTGTGGAAGTAGAAGTGCTCGAGATACTTGAACTCCGAGCGGGCGGCCGAGAACAGCTCCTCGACGACGCGGACATGGTCGTCCATCGACCCGCCGATATCGAGCAGCAACAGGAGCTTGACCGCGTTGTGCCGCTCGGGCCGGGTGCGCAGGTCGAGCCAGCCCTGGCGGGCGGTGGCGCGGATCGTGCCGTCGAGGTCGAGCTCGTCCGCCGCCCCCTCGCGCGCCCAGCGCCGGAGCCGCTTGAGCGCGACCTTGATCGAGCGCGTGCCGAGCGCGACATC
>CAYORO010000178.1:0-7970 GCA_964406355.1 uncultured Limibaculum sp. | reverse complement strand
GCCGGCCCGAAAATGGCCGTGCGTGCCGAAAAAGCCGCCACGACGAAGAAGTGGGCCGCGAAGCAGGCGCCGCCGGCGGAGAAGAAGGCGATGGAAGCGGTCAAGAAGGTGATCGAAAAGGCCTGCCCGCAAGTCGCGATGAAAAATCTTGGCGGGGCAGCTCGGAAGGCTGGGCGGATCAATAGGGGTGATCTGCAGAGATTCGTGAAGGAGGTTGAGGTCGCGGAGAAGGAGGCCAAGAAGCAGTGCGCTCCACTGCCGCCGGCGCCGCGCCAGGCCGTCGAGAAGGAGGTCGAGAAGACCTTCAAGGAAGTGATGAGCTTCTGGAAAGAGGTTGAGGCCAAGGCCAAGAAGAAGGGCGTGGACGGCTGACCTGCCCGTGACCGGCGACGGCTCGCGTGCCGGATCGCCGTGGACCACGACGCGCGGCGGATCGATCCAGTCTTGCTTTGACGGTTATCAGGGGCGAGCCGCACCGGCTCGCCCTTCGCCTTTGGCGAATGGTGCACGCGCTGGCGACGCCGCATGTCTCTCGACACGATGCGGCGATGTCCCGCACCCGGTGGCGAGGCACGCTCCGGGTGGTCTCGGGCTGAAGATCAGGTGACGCGTCGCCGGCGTCGGGCGAGCCAGAGCGCGCCGACCCCGGTGAGGACCAGCGGCAGCGTGGCCGGGATCGGCACCACCTCAAGATCCAGTTCGATCTGGTCGAGCGCGAGGAACTCGTCCCCAAAGGAGCTGCGGAGCAGGAACTCGATCGTCCCGGGGCCGGCCAGCGGCACGGCCAGGGTTGTCAGATCGACCTCGACGATCTGGAACTCGTTCTCGATAATACCGGGCACCACGCTCGTGGTCTGATTGTCGAACACCGAGAACTGGTCGGTGGCGGTGATGCCGCGATACTCGATCAGAAGCTGCTGGTCGGGATCGGGGAGCATGTCCGGCCCCGGCGTCGGGCTGGAATTCGCGACGACCCGCAGGAAATCGACCACGCCGGTCGAGCGCTCGAACCCGTCACCGGTGGCCTCGACCGCGAAGGCAAAGCGCAGGATCGTGGCCGAGGCGAAATCGTCGACCTGGAAGGCGAGCCGGTTCGCGCCCTGAGCCACGGCCGGCGCGAGGTCGAGATCGCTGCCGCAGAGCATCTGTCCCGAGGCGCCGACGCCGCCGCCGATGCCGCCGCAGGCGGCCGCCCCCTGCGGCACCGTGGCGAGGCCGGGAATGACCGTCCGCCCCGGATCGCTCAGGTTGATCCCATCGAAATCGGCAAGCGTGACTGCATCCGCCCCCATCGGGAGCAGACACATTGTAAATGCGCCTACAGGTACACTGCAGAGACGGGACAACCCCACGATTAGACCCCTCAGAACTTCCACCACGCTAAGTTGAACAGAGTGAGGAAAAAACGTCAAGTCGTGCCGATCCTGCACGATTCCGGCTGGGATCGGCGCGTGACTGGGCCGCTGACGGATCAGCACTGACCGATAGTGAAACAGGTGGCCCCGACGGCGGCCCCGACGGCGGGCCCGCCACTGGCCCGCCACTGGCCCGACGCTGGCCCGACGCTGCCACTGGCGCCCTGGCGTGACGTCCGCTAAGCCGGCATCGGAGAGGAGCCCCCATGCCGCTTGTCCCGATCGCCGAGGCCCACCGCCTGCCCGCGTGGCGGCGTCCCGCGGTGCTGCTGATGGTGATGGCGGTGGCTTCGCCGCTCGCCTTCGCGACCTGGATGGCGCTGCTCAACAACTTCGTCGTGGAGCAGGCAACCTTCGACGGGCTGGATATCGGCGTGCTGCATGTCGCGCGCGAGATCCCGGGTTTCCTGGCCTTCCTGGTGATTTGGCTGCTGATCTTCATCCACGAGCAGAGACTTGCCCTGCTCTCGCTGGTGATGCTCGGGCTCGGCACGGCGGTGGTGGCGGAGTTCCCGTCCTTCTGGGGCCTGATCGCGACGACGATGATCTCCTCGGTCGGCTTCCACTACTACGAGACGATGAACCAGTCGCTGCAGCTCCAGTGGCTCGACAAGGGGCGCGCGCCGCAGACGATCGGCTGGATCGTGTCGGCGGGCTCAGCCGGCTCGCTCGCGGTGTTCGTGGGGATCATCCTCGCCTCGGAGGCCTTCGGCTGGGGCTATTCGGCGATCTACTGGGCCGGCGGCGGGGCCTGTGCGGCGCTCGCGCTTGTGGCCTGGGCGGCGTTCCCGGTCTTCGAGGCGCCGGTGGCGCAGACCCGGCGGATGGTGCTGCGCCGACGTTACTGGCTCTACTATGCGCTGGTATTCATCGACGGCGCGCGGCGGCAGATCTTCGTGGTCTTCGCGCCGTTCATGATGGTGGAGAAGTTCGACCTCCAGCTCCACGAGATCACCGGGCTGATGCTCGCCAACTACATCGCGACGATGCTGTTCGCGCCGGTGGTGGGGCGGATGATCCGCCGCTTCGGCGAGCGCGCGGCGCTGGTTCTCGAGTATTCGGGGCTGTTCGGCGTCTTCGTGCTCTATGCCGGGCTCTATGTGTTCGACTGGCCGCTCTGGCTCGCCATGGCGCTCTATGTAATCGACCACATGCTGTTCTCGCTCGCGATCGCCCATAAGACCTATTTCCAAAAGATCGCCGATCCCGCCGACCAGGCGCCGACCGCGGCGGTCGCCTTCACGATCAACCACATCGCGGCGGTCACCCTGCCGGCGCCGCTCGGGCTCCTGTGGCTGGTCGCGCCCCAAGGCGTCTTCGCGATGGCCGCGACGCTTGCGCTCGCCTCGCTGACGCTGGCCTTCCTCGTGCCGCGCCACCCCGTGCCCGGGCGCGAGACGACGCTCGGCGCCTCGCTGCAGCCCGCCGAGTGAGCCATGGCCGAGGCGCGCTTCACCACCGGGAGCACGATGCGCCATGTCGCGGTGATGACGACGACCGGCGCCGTCGGGCTGATGGCGCTCTTCTTCGTCGACGCGGCCAATCTCTTCTACATCTCGCTGCTCGGTCAACAGGAGCTCGCCGCGGCGATCGGCTTCGCGGGCACGCTGCAGTTTTTCATGATCTCGGTCTCGATCGGGCTCTCGATCGGGGCGACGGCGATCGTCAGCCGGGCGGTGGGCGCGGGCCGGATCGAGGAGGCACGCCGGCTCGCCGCCTCCTCGATGCTGATCCTGGTGCTTGCGCTGGCCGCCGTGACGGCGGGGGTCTGGCTCTGGCGGGCCGAGGCGGTGGCGCTCCTCGGCGCCCAGGGCGAGACGGCCGCGATCGCGAGCCACTTCCTCGGGATCGTGCTGCCACCGATGCCGCTGCTCGGGATCGCGATGGTCTCGGGCGGGCTCCTGCGCGCGATCGGCGATGCGCGGCGCGCGATGTTCGTCACCCTCGGCGGCGGCCTGGTGGCGCTGGTGCTCGACCCGATCTTCATCTTCGGGCTTGGCCTCGGGCTCGACGGGGCGGCGATGGTGACCGTGCTGACCCGGGTGTTGGTGGCGGCGCTCGGGCTCTCCTTCACCGTCGGGGTGCACCGGATGGTGGCGCGGATCGACCCGGTGGCCGCCCTGAGCGATGCCCGGGCACTCTTTGCGATCGCGGCGCCGGCGGTGGCGACGCAGCTCTCCACGCCCTTCGGCATGGCGTATCTCACCACCACGGTCGCGGCCCATGGCGACGAGGCGGTGGCCGGCTGGGCTGTGGTCGGGCGGCTGACGGCCTTGGCCTTCGGCGGGATCTTCGCGCTCTCGGGTGCGGTGGGGCCGATCTTCGGGCAGAACCTCGGCGCGGGGCTGCATGACCGGCTGGCCGCCACCCTGCGCGACGCGCTGATCTTTGCCGCGGGCTATGTGGCGGTGGTCTGGGCGGTGTTGTGGCTCCTGTCGGATGTGATCGTCGACGCCTTCGGGCTTGCGGGCGAGGGTGCCGCGGTGTTCCGGAGCTTCGCGACGATCGGCGCCGGGGCCTACCTCTTCACCGCGGCGCTCTTCGTCTCGAATGCCTGCTTCAACAATCTCGGCCGGCCGATGGTCTCGACCGGGTTCAACTGGAGCCGCGACGCCGCCGTGATCCCGGTGCTCGCGATCGTCGCGGGCGCGGCGGGGCTGGGGGCCGAGGGCGCGGTCTTCGTTCAGGCCGGCGCGGGCATGATCGTCGGCACGGCGGCGGCGCTGACGGCGCGCGCCTATGTCGCCCGGCTCGGGCGCGTCGCCGCGGCCGCTGCAGGGGTCGCCGACCCGCCGCTGCCAGACGCGACGCCCGCGCCCTATGCCTCGGGACGGGCCGCCTGGCACGGCGCCGAGCAGGCAACGCCGGGAAAGTCTCGCGCCGCGCCTCTGGAAGAGCCGGGCGAGACCGGCTAAGGACGCTCCGACGCAATCAAGGGCCGGAAGGGCCGGGCAACGGGGCCGATGAGATGGCGAAAATCACCTATATCGAGCATGGCGGCACAGAGCATGTCGTGGAGGTCGCCGAAGGGCTGACCGTCATGGAAGGCGCGGTGCAGAACAACATTCCCGGCATCGATGCCGATTGCGGCGGGGCCTGCGCCTGCTCGACCTGCCACGTCTATGTGCATCCCGACTGGGTCGGCAAGCTGCCGGCCAAGGAGGATATGGAGGTCGACATGCTCGACTTCGCCTACCAGCCGGACCAGGCGCGCTCGCGGCTCTCCTGCCAGCTCAAGGTGACCTCCGAGATCGACGGCCTGGTGGTGCAGATGCCCGAGAAACAGATCTGATGCCGGGGCGCCCTCCGGTCCGGGCCGGCTTGCCCACGCTGCGCGGCGTGGCGGGCGGCGCACCGGCGCCGGCGGCCGCTGCGGCGCCGCTGGGAGACCGGTCGGGCCGCACCGGGGTGCGGTGATGGCCGCGGTGATGGACGGGGTGATGGACGGGGGCGTGACGCGGCATCGCCCGCTGATTGGCGTGACGGCGTTTCTCCACCGGGTGGACGACCAGTTCGAGGCCGAGGTCTGCGGCCTGCGCACGCCCGAGGCGGTGGCCGAGGTCTCCGGTTGTGCACCGCTGATCCTGCCGGGGCGGCCGGATGTGCTCGAGACCGGGCATCTGCTCGAGCTCCTGGATGGGTTGGTGCTGACCGGGGGGCGGCCCAACGTCCATCCGCGCTTCTATGGCGAGGAGGTGACCCCCCGCCATGGCCACTTCGACGAGGGGCGAACCGAGCTCGTGCTACCGCTGATCCGCGCGATGATCGAGGTGGGAAAGCCGGTCTTCGGCCTCTGCCTCGGCATCCAGGAGATGAACGTCGCCTTCGGCGGCAGCCTGCATCCCGAGATCCGCGACGAGCCGGGGCGGATGAACCATCGAATGCCGCCGGGCGAGAAGGACCCCGAGGTCGTCTTCCGCAAGCGCCATCTCGTGCAGTTCCGCCAGGGCGGCGCCTTCGCGCGGCTGCTCGGGCTCACCGAGACGGTCACCAACTCGCTCCATGGCCAGGCGGTCTGGCGCCCGGGCGAGCGCGTGGTGATCGAGGGGCGCGCCGAGGACGAGACGGTCGAGGCGATCTCGATCGAGGGCGCATCGAGCTTCGCCCTCGGGGTGCAGTGGCATGCGGAGTACGAGGCGGGCGAGGATCCGATCTCCAACCGCCTCTTCACCGCCTTCGGCGAGGCCGCCCGTGCCGCCCAGGCCGCCCGCCGCGCTCCCTGAGACGGCCGTCGCGCGGGCCGGGCCTGCTCAGGAGAGCAGGGGCCGGATCCGAGCCGATCGGTCCACGCGGTCCAACTCACCCGAGGACCGCTGGCCGTCCTCGACCGTCGGGCCTGTGTTGGCGCACTCGATCGCGTTGGCACAGTGCCGCAGGCGATCGGCCAACATGCCCGAACCGAATAGCGAAACACCTGCAGAGCTCAGCGCTCCCAGCGCCGCATCGACAATCGTGCGGTCGTCGATACCCTGCGTTCGCATCGACGCCATTCTGGCAGTCAGCAAGAACACTTGCTTCTCCAGCGGGTCCTTCATGGCTTCTCCCCCCGAGACGGCCTTGAGACGGCACGCTATTGGTGCAGTATCGCCTGCTCTGGGGCAGAATTGGGTTCGGTATCGCGGCATTCTCGGGGCGGACTTGCGGAGTTGGGGCGCAGATCCCCCGGCATCTTCCCCTTTTGAGGCAAAAAACTCGGCGGGATTGCGGCAGGCCGCTCGGCGGGCAGCCTGAGCCCGATCTGCCAGGCGTCTGGGTCGGCTTGCGCGTGGTGACGATCTGGGCCGAGGGCGGGAAATCGGCACGCCCAGCGGCGGTGGTGTCGGTGGAGAGCGGTCAGCCCCGACCGGTGTCTCGTGCGCCGCGTCCGGCTGCTGCAGGACCCGATGCACGCGCCGCGCGGTGCAAGAGACCGATGCCACCGAGACCCGAGATCAACAAGAGGAAGCCCGCCGGCAGCGGGATCTCGGCCGACGACGCCGGGAACGGACTGAACTCAAAATCCACGTCCGCAACGTCGATGTTTCCACCTCCGTAAAGCGCACCGGTCAGACTGTCCTGAAGCTGGATGTTGCGCGACTTCGAGAAGATGCTGCCGACGAACCCGTTCTGGAACTGGGCATCGCTGGCCTCCTCGTCGCCGAGGATCACCCAGGCGATCTCAACATCCGGGTTGATGATCGTGGTGTTCTGGAACTGAACGTCACCGGCGGGCAGAAGCACGATCGCCGATCCGCTGCCGTTGAACGTGAAGGTCGAGCCGTCACTCTTGAACTCGTCGTTGAACGCGACGACCAGGTGATCGAGAACATCGAACACGAAGTCGTCACCGTCGCCGGGGGCATCGAGCACCTCGTCCGGTGTGAGACCCACGGCTTCGTCGTAGAATTCGCGGGCGGCGGCTGCCGCGTCTTCCAGAACCATCGTGTCGGTGATGTTGGTCCCGCCCGAGACGCCCGAGTCGTTGAGGTTGTCCTGCTGGCCCGGGGGGGGCAAATCCGTAGTTGCTGTCCGGAGTGAACCTCGTCGAGTCGATGTTCATCGTGACGGACGATCCGTCCGCGTCCGGATTGATCCCGCCGAGTATCGCGAAGTCGCGGGCGGCGTCGCCCAGCCCGAGGGTCGCACCTGCGGCCGGTGTCGGCAAGGCAAGAACGATCCCGGCGACCGTCGCGATTGGCAGCAGCGGGATCGCGATACGGATCATTACGGCTCAACCCCCGGTTGCTTCACGGCGCGGCGTGTCGCGCCCCGAACAAGTCGCATTCGATTACACACGGCGCGCACAAATGCGTCACCGGCCAATTGCGACAAGATTAGGGCAAGCTGCCTGAGTTGTCTAGTATTCCACGGTCTGGCGCCTGGCCACGCGCACTGCCCGGCCCGCATCTCCACCATGAGGCTTCCGAGGCCCGGCGGTCTGCCTGCAGGAAATCGCCGCCCTCCTCCCTCAGCCGACGAAGGCGCGTTCGACGACGTAGTGCTTGGGCTCCGAGTTGGCGCCTTCCTCGAGGCCGAAGCCCTCGAGGATCGCCTTCATGTCGGTGTTGAGCCCGATCGAGCCACAGATCATCGCGCGGTCCGTCTCCGGGCTCATGCCGCCCTCGATGCCGAGATCGGCGAACAGCGTGCCGTCCTCGAGCAGCGTGGTGATGCGGCCCATCTTGGGGCTCTCCTCGCGGGTGGTGGTCGGGTAGTAGGCGAGCTTGCCGGCAAACCCCTCGCCGATCAGCTCCTCGAGCAGCTCGTCCGACCGGATGCCGGCGATCAGCTCCTCGCCGTATCTGAGCTCGGCCACCTCGCGGCAGGTATGGGTGATGATGACCCGGTCGAAGCGCTCATAGGTCTCCGGATCGCGGAGCAGCGAGGCGAAGGGGGCGATGCCGGTGCCGGTGGCGAAGAACCAGAGCCGCTTGCCCGGCAGGAGCGCGTCATGCACCAGCGTGCCCACGGGCTTCGGGCGGAGGATCACCTCGTCGCCCGGGCGGATGTGCTGGAGTTTCGAGGTGAGCGGGCCGTCCTGCACCTTGATCGAGTAGAATTCGAGCTCCTCGTCCC
>CAYORO010000177.1:0-8074 GCA_964406355.1 uncultured Limibaculum sp. | reverse complement strand
GGACAGACCGGTCCCGGGCTCGCTCAGACGATCGTTGACCTCGTTCCAGAGCCCCGCCGCGCCGAGGCTGGTCTCGACCACCTCGTCGAGTTCGCTCTTGTTGCGGGCGAGGCCGTGGATGCGCGGGCCGTAGGCGACGTTGTCGTAGATCGACTTCGGGAACGGGTTCGGCTTCTGGAACACCATCCCGACGCGGGCGCGCAGCTGCACCGGATCGATGTCGCGCTCGTAGATGTTGTGGCCGTCGAGCTTGATCTCGCCCGTCACCCGGCAGACATCGATCGTGTCGTTCATCCGGTTGAGGCAGCGCAGGAAGGTCGACTTGCCGCAGCCCGACGGCCCGATGAAGGCCGTGACCAGACGGTCCTCGATCTCCATGTCGACGCCCTTGATCGCCTCGTTGTCGCCATAGAAGACGTGGACGTCGTTGCAGCTGATCTTGATCTCGTTGGTATTTTCCATCGGTCGGGTCCCTTCGCGCTCACCAGCGCCGTTCGAACTGTTTGCGGAGAAGCACCGCGAGGCCGTTCATCGCGATGAGGAACACGAGCAGCACCGAGATCGCTGCCGCGGTCTTGCCGTCGAAGAGGCGCTCGGAGTTGTTGTTCCAGAGATAGATGAGCGAGGGCAGCACGTTGCCTTTGTCGAGCGGGGTGCCCGGCGCCTCCTGGATGAAGCTGTTCATGCCGATGATGATCAGCGGCGCGGTCTCGCCGAGGGCCTGGGCCATGGCGATGATCGAGCCGGTGAGGATGCCCGGCATGGCGAGCGGCAGCACATGGTGCGTGGCGGTCTGCAGCTTCGAGGCGCCGATCCCGAGTGCCGCGTCGCGGATCGAGGGTGGCACCGCCTTGATCGAGGCCCGTGCGGCGATGATGATCGTCGGCAACGACATCAGCGCCAGCACCACGCCACCGGCGAGCGGCGTCGAGCGCGGATCTTCTGTGATCGAGCGCAGCAGGCCGTTGAAGAGATCGACGCCGAACAGGCTCACGCCCGAGATCAGCACGGTGATGCCGAGCAGACCGAACACGATCGACGGCACCGCGGCGAGGTTGTTGATGTTGATCTCGATGAAGTCGGTGAAGCGGTTTTTCGGCGCGAACTCCTCGAGATAGATCGAGGCCATCACACCGATCGGGAAGGCGAGCAGAAAGGTGACGATCATCGTCCAGAACGAGCCGACGAGCGCGCCCCAGATGCCGGCGAGCTCGGCGCTCGAGCTGTCGGAGCTGGTGAGGAGCCGCCAGTTGAACTTGTTGGCGACCTTGCCCGACCGCTCGAAATTGGCGAGCCAGATCACCTGACGGTCCGAGACGTTGCGCGTGTTCTCCGGCCGGTCGACCAGATCGGCGCGCCAGGTGCCCTCGGCCGCCTCGGCGAGGTTGTCGAGCGGCTCAACGATCACGCCGGTCGCCCGCTCGCGTGTCAGGGAGTCGAGCTTGAGCCAACCGCCATTGACCCGCACGAGCACCGAGGGGTCCGACTGGCTGAGCACATACTCGGCGCCCGGTGCCACCTGGCCGAGCAGACGATCGGCCTCGGCGGTCATCTGATCGCGCGCCGCGGCATACTGGTCGCGCCGCTGCTCGAAGGTCTCGGTCGGCTGACCGGCCTCGCGCGCCGCCGCGATCTCCTCCTCCATCACCGTGACCGCTGCCTGCTGGCGTGCGGCCCGACGGCGCTGGGCACGCGCCTGCTCGGCCCGCGCCTCACGCAGCAGGAGCCGCGCTTCGGTCATGGCCTGCGGGGCCATCCGGAGCTCGACACGCGTCTCCTCGCCCTCGATGGGCGAGAGGACAAGCGCGCCCTCGCTGCCGGCATCGGTGACCTGGCCGAAAGCGCCCTGGAAGAACATCTGCACCTGGTCGTCGAGAAGCGCGTCGAACCGCACCTCCTCGCCGAGCAGCGTCAGGTCGCTCTTGATCATGTCGCCGAGCTCGTAGCCGGCATTGCCCGACAGGAGCCGGAACAGCTCCCGCTTCTCCGACCGGCCGAGCTCCTCGCCGCCGCCGACCGCTTGGAGCAGGGCGTCGCGCACGAGCCCCGTCAGGTTGGCCCGCCGTGCCGGATTGGGGTCTTGCAGCGCCTCGAGCTGGCGCTCGTCGACCTCGATCGTGGGGGTCACGGTCAGATAGTCCTCGTAGACCACCGTCGTCGTCTTGACCACGATCGTGCTGACCAGGATCAGGAGCGCCGCGGCCGCCAGGCCGATCGCCATGACCCCGTAGATCTGCAGGCGCACCTGGGACCAGTAGCGCTTGCGGATCCGCTGCCCCGACTCTGCCGAGGTATGTTTGGCCGAGATGGCCGTCATATCGATGGTTGCAGTCATGCCTCGGCGCCCCTCAATCGTAGGCTTCGCGGTATTTGCGGACGATGCGCAGCGCCACCATGTTGAGCGCCAGCGTGATGACAAAGAGCGTGAAGCCGAGCGTGTAGGCCGGCCCGGCCGCGGTCGCCGCCTCGGTGTCGCCGAGGATCAGCATGACGATCTGCACGGTGACAGTCGTCACCTCGTCGAGCGGGTTCCAGGTGAGGTTGGCGCCCTGGCCTGCGGCCATCACCACGATCATCGTCTCGCCGACCGCGCGGCTGATCCCGAGCAGCACCGCCGACACGATGCCGGGCAGCGCCGCCGGCAGAACCACCAGGCGCATGGTCTCGGCCTTGGTCGCGCCGAGGCCGTAAGAGCCGTCGCGCAGCGACTGGGGCACCGCGTTGATCACGTCGTCCGAGAGCGAGGAGATGAAGGGGATGATCATCACGCCCATCACCACGCCCGCGGCCAGCGCCGACTGCGAGGCGACGTCGAGCCCGATCAGCAGGCCGAAATCGCGCACCGCCGGCGCCACCGTGATCGCCGCGAAGAAGCCGTAGACCACCGTCGGGATGCCCGCGAGGATCTCCAGCATCGGCTTGGCCCAGGCGCGCACCGACTTCGGCGCGAAGTCGGAGAGGTAGATCGCCGCGAAGAGGCCGATGGGCACGGCCACCAGCATCGCGATCACGGTGATCATCATGGTGCCGACGAAGAGCGGCACCGCGCCCACCTTGTCGGCGCTGATCGAGCCTTCGTGCACGCCCGACAGCGGCGACCAGGTCAGACCGAGCAGGAACTTGTCGACCCGCCAGCCGAGGCCGGAGAAGAAGTTGAGCGTCTCACCGATCAGCGAGAGCAGGATGCCGATCGTGGTCAGGATGGCGATCGCGGCCGCGATCATCAGGATGGTGCGCAGGACACGCTCGGAACGGTTGCGCGCCCGGAAGTCGCGAGCGATCTGGTTGTACGTGTAGAGGAACGTCGCGATCGCGGCGCCGACCGAGCCGATCACCACCACCCAGATGCGGATCGTGTCATAGGTGGAGAAGGTTGCGGCAAGCTCCTCGCGGATCGCGTCGACCGCCGAGGCGGTGCGGTTGGTCGCGATCTTGATCGCATCGTTGATCACCAGATTCTTCTGGATCTGGAGCATCTCCTGGCCCTGCTGCTCCAGCAGGGTGTCGAGCTGGTCGCGCAGGATCGTGCTCACGAGCCGCAGGCCGACCGCGTCGAGCAGGATGAACACGCCGAAGCCGATGATGGCCACCCACATCAGCGCATAGAGGCCGTGATAGGCCGGGCGCGAATGCAGGGAAGAAAGCCTGTTGCCGGCAACCGCAACGGCTTTTGCGCGGCTGGCAGCGAACGCGATCAGCGACAAGAGCAAGATCGCGATCAGTGAGATCGGCACGAGCATGGGGTCCCCCGCACGACTGCCGGGCACCGCCCTCGAGCGACCCCGGTCACCTTGTCGGAAAGGAGCGGGGGCGCTTCACCCCCGCTCCGAGATCATCGATCAGATCACTGGAAGGACGCAGCCGACAGCGGGGTCTGCGACATCACGCGCTCGGCGTTGTCCTGGTGGGCATCCGTCGGGAGCGGGATCAGGCCGCGGTCGACGAGGTAGCCGGTCTCGCCCGAAGCGTCGTCGGACACGAACTCACCCGCATACTCCATGATGCCAGGAACGACGCCGACATGCGCCTTCTTGATGTAGAAGTAGAGCGAGCGGGCCAGCGGGTAGTCGCCAGCGAGGATGTTGTCGAAGGTCGGGACAACACCGTTGACGGTCGCGCCTTTGATCTTGTCGGCGTTCTCCTCGAGGAACGAGAAGCCGAACACGCCAACGGCGTTCGGGTTGGCGACGATCTTCTGCACGATCAGGTTGTCGTTCTCGCCGGCGTCGACATAGGCGCCGTCCTCACGAACCTCGATCTCGATGTCGAGACCGGCCTCTTCGCAGCCCTCCTCGAGAGCGAGCTCCTCGAAGGCGTCACGGGTGCCCGAGGTCGGCGGCGGGCCGAGAACCTCGATCTTCACCGCCGGGAGCGACGGGTCGATCTCGTTCCAGTTGGTCGGAGCCGGCTCCATGGCACCAGCGACGAGGGCCTTGCAGAGCACTTCGCGGGTCAGCGCGAGCTCAGGGGCGCCGGTGGCGTTGGCGACGACGATGCCGTCATAGCCCACGACCGACTCGACGACGTCGGTGACGCCGTTGTCCTGGCAGAGCTGGAACTCGCTCGACTTGATGCGGCGCGACGCATTGGTGATGTCCGGGTGCTCGGTGCCGACACCGGCGCAGAACAGCTTCAGGCCACCGCCCGAACCGGTCGACTCGACAACCGGGGTCGGGAAGGTCGTGGCCTTGCCGAACGCCTCAGCAACGGCGGTCGAGAAGGGGAAGACGGTCGAGGAGCCGACGATCTTGATCTGGTCGCGAGCGGCAGCTTCGCCGGCCAGGCCGACAACGGCGAGCGCAGCGGCGGCAACGCCAATGCTGAACTTGTTCACGGGTTCTCTCCAGTTCCTTGGATTGCGTCTCTGTCCTTGCTGCACCGATCACCGAATTGGGCGGACCGATACGTCAGGTGGGCGGACCCTAGGAGCGACCCGCGACACCTAGATGACGGGTTTACAACGGTTATATGACATACAAATCGGCGCTCTTGTCGGCGCCCAACCAGCTGCCCCGCGCCTCAGAGCGCGGCCACACGCCCTACCCTCTGCGGCGCGAGCGGCAGCCACACCGTGAAGGTCGATCCGCGGTCGACCTCGCTCTCGATCTGCAGCTGGCCGCGATGGCGGCTCAACACATGCTTGACGATGGCAAGCCCGAGCCCGGTGCCCCCCCGCGCGCGCGAGCGCGGAACCGAAACGCGATAGAACCGCTCGGTCAGGCGCGGCAGATGGGTGCGCGCGATGCCGGGCCCGGTATCGGCCACCGAGATGCCGATCATGTCGCGCCGCGCGCCACCGCCCATGACCGACGTCACCCGCACGCTGTCACCCTCGCGGCCGTACTTGACCGCATTGTCGATCAGGTTCTGGAACACCTGGGCGAGTTCCTCGCGGCTGCCGAGCACCACCATCTCCGCGTCGGGCAGCTCCGCGCCGAGCGCGATCCCGGCGGCCTTGGCGATCGGCGTCATCGCATCGACCGTCTCGCCGACGATCTCCGAGAGGCAGAGCGGCGTGCGCGGGGGCGTCCGCTCGTTCTGTTCGATCCGGTTGAGCGAGAGCATGTCGTGGACGAGGCAGCGCATCCGCTCGGCCTGCGTCGCCATGATCCCGAGGAAGCGCTCGGTCGCCGCCGGGTCGTCCTTGGCATGGCCCTGCAGCGTCTCGATGATGCCGCTGATCGAGGCGAGCGGCGTCTTGAGCTCGTGGCTCGCATTGGCGACGAAGTCCCGATAGAGCTTTTCGGTGATCCGCGCCTGGGTGAGATCCTCGGTCACGATCACCACCGCATCGCGCTGCGCATGCCCCGGCCGCCCGGTCAGCGCCCGCAGATGGGCGCGCAGATGGAGTTCGGTGCCCCGCATCAGTGTGAAGTCGACCATGGTGGGCGCACGGGCCGTGCGCGTCTCCTCGATCCCGGCGAGCAGCTTGGGTGCCCGGAGCGCGGCGGCATGGAACACGCCGGGCGGACACCGCCCGAAGAGCTCGACCGCAGCGGCGTTCATGAAGCGCACCTGGCCGCCCCGGTCGACCAGCAGCACCCCGAGCGGCAATCCTTCGAGGAGCTGCCGGCCGGCCCCTGCGGGCAGCTCCAGCACCCCCGGCTCGAGGTCGCCCGAGCCCGTCGGGGTCGCCCGTCCCCGCCTCGCATCGCGCGCCTCCTGCCCAGGGCGCAGCAGATCACCGGCCATCGCCCCCGCCATGGCGGCGAAGAGGCTGACCAGCGGCTCGTTCCAGACAAGATGCGTCACGCCGCAGGCGAGCCCCGCCGCCACCGGGGGTGCCGCGATCTGCCAGACCTCGCGAAACCGCATCGCCCGTTCCTCGCCCGGTTGATTTGCCCCACGCCCCGCGCCACTGTCGCCCCCGATAACACAAACGGGGAGGACAAACATGCCAACCGCCATCCGGGCCGCGACCCTTGCGGCCGGCCTCGCTCTAGTGGCCGCGCCGTCCCTCGCGGCCGATCTCACCATGCGGATCTCGCTGCAGCTGCCGCTCGCGAGCCATCTCGGCCAGAACCTCGTGATGTTCGAGAGCCTCGTCGAGGAGCGCTCGGGCGGCGCGATCGATGTCGAGATCTACGACAGCGCCCAGCTCTACAAGGACAGCGAGGTGCCCCAGGCCGTGGGCTCCGGCGCGATCGAGGCGGGCGTCGCCTCGTTGACGCGCTACTACGGCGACATCCCGGCGGTCGACATCTTCTACCAGCCCTTCCTCTTCGACACCGAGGAGAAGGTGCGCGCGGCCGTCGCACCGGGCTCGGAGATCCGCGCCCCGATCGACACCGCGATCGAGGACACCGGCTCCACCGTGCTCTGGTGGCAGGCTTACGGCGGCGCGGTCATCCTCTCGAATGACGGCCCGATCAAGACGCCGGCGGATTTCGAGGGCAAGAAGGTCCGCGTCTTCGGCCGCACACTCGGCGATTTCGTCGAGGCCACCGGCGGCGCACCGACGCTGATCTCGGGCTCCGAGCAGTATCTCGCCTATCAGCGCGGCACCGTCGATATCGGCATGACCGGCGTCTCGGGCGTGAAGTCGCGCAAGCTCTGGGAGGTGATGGACACGATCACCGTCACCAACCACGCGGATATCGAGTTCATCGTGGTCGTCAACAGCGACTGGTGGGCGGGCCTGACGGACGAGCAGCGCACCATCATCTCGAACGCCGCGGCCGAGGCCGAGGCCGATGTGCGCGACCGCATGTCGACCATCGAGGCCGACGCCTATGCCGCCGCCGAGGAGAACGGCATGAGCGTCTATCGCCCGACCGAGGCCGAGATCGCCGCCTGGCGCGAGGCATCCCAGCCGGTCTATGACGCCTATCGCGAGAAGGCAGGCGAGCTCGGCGCGCGCCTCCTCGACGCGGCCGGCGGGCTCTGAGACCTTGGGGGGGCCGGCCGGCCCCCCTGCCCTGCCCATGACCACCTATAGCAGGCTGATGCTGATCCTTGCCTGGCTCGCCGCGCTGCTCTTTGCGGCGGCAGGCGCGATGCTGAGCTATGAGGTGATCGCGCGCTACGGCTTCACCGCGCCCACGGTCTGGGCGGCCGAGCTCAGCCAGCTCTGCCTCGTCTGGGGGGCGATGATCTCGATGCCCTGGCTCCTCGCGGCGCGGCGCCACATCTCGGTCGACGCGGCGGTGCGGCTGCTGCCCGAGACGCTCCAGCGCGCGACAGATGTGCTGGCGATGGCGGTGGTGGCGGCGGTCTCGGCCGTGGTCGCGTGGTATGGCGGCGAGATCGCGGGCGACAGCCTCACGCGCGGGCGCACGACCGGGAGCCTCCTCGACATCCCCGCCGCGGTGGGAGAGCTCGCGATCCCTGTGGGCTTCGCGCTTCTGGGCGTGCAGGCGCTGATCGAGATCGCCCGCACCCTCGGCGGTCACGCCCCCGCCGAGGGCATCGAGGGTGGCGAGAGCGGCCAATGACCATCGCACTCATCCTCGCCGCGCTGTTCCTGATCCTGCTACTGCGGGTGCCGGTGGCGTTCGGGCTCGGCGGGCTCGGCCTCGGGCTCCTGCTGATCGGCGGGTTCTCGCCGCTGATGGCGCCGCAGGCGGTGCTCTCG
>CAYORO010000176.1:0-8101 GCA_964406355.1 uncultured Limibaculum sp. | reverse complement strand
CAACCGCATGGGCGCGCGCCCGCTCGGCCGCGTGATCCAGGAGCACATCAAGAAGCCCCTGGCCGAGGAGCTGCTCTTCGGCAAGCTCGCGACCGGTGGCCTCGTGCGGGTGATCGTGAAGGACGGCAAGCTCGATCTGGAGCTGATGCCACCCGAGCCGCCGAAGCTCGAGGGCGGCAAACCGCCGCTCCTGACCGCCGAGTGATCCGCTGACCTCATCGGCGCGGCGCGCCCCGGGCCCCACCCGCCCGGGCTGGCGTCGCGCCGGCCGCATCGGTCCCGCCCCCCATCGTCCCGGCCCGCGCCGCGCCCGCCCCCTCGCCCCTGCTCTCGCCCGAGACTGCCCCCTTGCCGGAGACCGCGCGGCGGACTAGCCGGGAGGACTGGCGATGCGGCGGAGGGGGCGATGGCGGAGCATCCTGACAGCGTGGTGGTGATCGGCGCGGGCCAAGCGGGGCTCAGCCTCGCGGCGACGCTGCGCACGGAGGGCTATGGGGGTCCTGTGACCCTGGTCGGCGCCGAGCCCGACCCGCCCTATCAGCGCCCGCCGCTCTCGAAGAAATACCTCCTCGGCCAGTTCGACGCCGTGCGGCTGCTGCTGAAACCCGAGACCTTCTATGCCGAGCAGGAGATCCGCCTGATGCCCGCCCGCGCGGTCACGGGGATCGACCCCGCCGCCCGGATGGTGAGCGCGGGCGACGAGACCCTCTCCTACGGGGCGCTGGCGCTCACCACCGGGGCCGAGCCGCGGCGCCTGCCCGCAGCGATCGGCGGCGCGCTCGAAGGCGTGCACACGCTGCGGAGCCGCGCCGATGTCGACCACCTCGCCCCCGCCCTCGAGACGGCGCGGAGCGCGCTGGTCATCGGCGGCGGCTATATCGGCCTCGAGGCCGCCGCCGTCCTCGCAGCGCGCGGCATCGCGACCACCCTGATCGAGCGGGAAGCGCGCATCCTCGCGCGCGTCGCCTCCGCCGAGACCGCCGCCTTCCTGCGCGCGCTGCATCTCGGGCACGGCGTCGAGATCCGGGAGGGCGCGGGCCTCACCCGTCTCGAAGGCACCGACGGGCGGGTGAGCCACGGCGTCCTCACCGACGGAACCGAGATCCCGGCCGATCTGGTGATCGTCGGCATTGGCGTGATGCCGGAGATCCGGTTGGCCGAGGCGGCGGGTCTCGCGATCGAGAACGGGATCGCGGTGGATGAACGCTGCCGAAGCTCGGACCCCGCGATCTATGCGGCCGGGGACTGTGCGAGCTTCCCGTGGCGCGGACGGCGGATCCGCCTCGAATCAGTGCAGAACGCGGTCGACCAGGGCGCCCATGCGGCACGCGCCATGCTGGCGGACGAGGCCGGCTACGACCCCGACCCGTGGTTCTGGTCGGACCAGTACGATGCCCGGCTCCAGATCGCGGGGCTCTCGCAGGGGCACACGCGCGTGATCGAGCGCCCGGGACATCGGCCGGGCGGCCGCAGCTTCTGGTACTTCCGGGACACGGAGTTCCTGGCGGTCGATGCGGTCTCGGACCCCAAGGCGTATATGCAGGGCAAGCGCTGGCTCGCCGAGCGCGTGAGCCCGGATCCCGAGCGGCTTGCCGATCCCGCCATCGCGCTGAACACGCTCGTCCCGCGCGCCTGACAGACCGAATTCCGCCCGAGAACCGCAACGAGAGGCCGAGACCTCGGATCGGACATAGCAAATCGTCATCTGAGACAGCTAGACTAAAGGAAAGAGTGACTGCCGCACCGGCGGACAGTCGCCGCAAGGGACACCACGAGAGGCAACCGGGTCGGGCCCGGTCGCCGGCGGGGAGTGACAGGTGAGCGAGACCTATGACGATCTGCCCGAGGGCTCGACGCTCAAGGACTGCGGGCGTGACGGTTATGCGGCGCTCGCCGCGCAGTGGCGCGAGCAGACCTTTCAGCCCAAGGCGCCGATCCTGACCGCCGACGATCCCGGCGACGACGTCTTCTTCATCCTGGCGGGACGGGTGCGCGCGGCCACCTTCACCAGCAGCGGGCGCGAGGTGACCTTTGCCGACCTCGCGCCCGGCGCCTCCTTCGGCGAGATCGCGGCCGTCGACGGGGGCGCACGCTCGACCAATGTGATCGCGCTGACGGTGACCCGGGTGGCGCGGCTCTCGGCCGAGCGGTTCAACCGGGTGATCGACACCAACACCGCCGTGATGCGCGCGCATCTGACCTATCTGGCGCGGCGGGTGCGGACGCTGTCGGGCAGGCTGCTCGACATCACAACGATGAGCGCGCGCGAGCGGCTGATCGCGGAGCTCTTGTCGCGGGCCGAGACGACCGCAAGCCCCGACACCGCCGAGGTTTCGCATCTGCCGACGCAGCAGGAGCTGGCCGATCTGATCTTCAGCCAGCGCGAGGCGGTGGGGCGCGACCTTTCGCGCCTGGCCCGCGCCGGGCTGATCCGGCGCGAGGGGCGGCGGCTGATCATCCCGAGCCTCGCGGCCTTGCGGGACGATCTCCGCGGGGAGTGAGCTCGGCGCCTCAGGCGGCGAGCGCGCCGACGAGCACGTGGCTGTCCGGGCCCACGCAGATCAGCGAGGCGATGGCGTGCCGGCCGCGGAGCAGGAGCCCGACCTCGCTCGCCACCGTCACCCCGGGCCCGGCCGCAACCGTCACGGCGCCGGTGCCGGCCTGCAGCAAACTCACCTGCTCGCCGACCGCCAGAGCGCCCGCGGGGATGGTGATCACCACCGGCGCAGCGCTGTCGACCCGGAGGAGCGCGAAGGCCTCCGAGGCCGCGAGCGTCGCCGAGCCGGTCTTCTCCACCACCGTGACGGTGCGCGGATCCGGGCCCCCGGCGCCGCCACCCGCCGCCGCGAGCGCCTGCTTGTCGGCCGCCGACATCAGCCCCGCCGCGGAGAGCGTCGCGACCGGCAGGGCGACGCCCGTGCCGCCGACGATGCCGACCGTGCGGCTCGGCACGTCATAGGTGAGGACCTGCGGTCCGCCGCCCCCGCCACCGCTGACACCGGCGTCGAGCGCCTGCTTGTCGGCCGCCGACATCAGCCCCGCCGCACTCGGGCTGGCGAGCGGCAGGGCGACCCCGGTGCCGCCGAGAATGCTCACGGTGCGGCTCGGCACGTCATAGGACATCAGCCGCTCGGCCGCCGCCGCGCGCCACCCGGTGCTGCCGAGGGTCGTGTCGAGCGCGATCCGGATGCCGTCGCCCGTCAGGAGCGCGCCGCCGTCATTGCCCTCGACGAGCACCTGCCCGGCATCCTCGGAGAGCCCCGAGGCAGTGATCTCCTGCACCGTCGTGTTGATCGTGACCGGCCCGCCGCCACCGCCGCTGCCGCCACCGAAGCCGTTGAGAAGCGACATCGATCAGACCTCCACGAAGGAGATCGTGTAGCCGGGCTCGATCCCGATCGTCGCGATGCCGGGGAGCGTCGCGCTCATCGGCTTCGCCTCGGCATCCGAGGCGCTGCCCGACTGGCCCGGGCGCAGCACCCGGTAGCGCAGGTTGATCGGGCTCTCGATCACCGCGACATGGGCGGCCGAGGGCGCCGCCGCCGTCGCGACCGGCGTCGCGCCGACGCTCACGGTCTCGTAGGCGAGCTCGGGCTCGTTGATGAGGGGCGTGGGATGGCTGCGGACATCGAGCGTCGAGCCGTCATGCCACCAGAGTTTGACCGTACCGGGCATGTCTGTCTCCAGAATGGGCGCGCCGCCGGCGCGCGAGGTTTGAGGTCTCATGAGGAGGAGCGGCCTCGGCCGGGATCCGGGGATCGCCGTGGGCATCGGGACCGGCGGTGAGACTGGCGAAGACGTCTTAAATTTGAGTGAAGCCACGATGCATCGCTCGCGACATCGCAGGCCAGCAATGCCTTTTCCGCGCCACGGTTTCGTGGCAAGCCTGCTGCAACTGCGAAACGGAACGGAGCGGTGATGTTCGAGCCCACCCCCCTCTCCGGCCTGATGATCCATCGGCCGAAACGCCACGGCGATGCGCGCGGCTTCTTCTGCGAGGTGTGGAACCGCGCGGTGTTTGCCGAGGCCGGCCAGGACCATGACTGGGTGCAGGACAACCACTCCCGCTCGGCCGAGCCGGGCACGCTCCGGGGGCTCCACTACCAGGCGCCGCCGGTCGCACAGGCCAAGCTTGTGCGCTGCATCGCCGGGCGGATCTGGGATGTGGCGGTCGATGTCCGCCCCGGCTCCGAGACCTACGGGCAGCATTTCGGGCTGGAGCTCGCGCCCGGTGACCCGGCGGCCCTGTTGATCCCGCGCGGGTTCCTACATGGCTTTGTCACGCTCGAGCCGGACACCGAGGTGCTCTACAAGGTCGACGCGCCCTACAGCCGCGCGCATGACGGCGCGGTGGCCTGGGACGACCCCGACCTCGCGATCGCCTGGCCGCTCGACGCCGCGCCGGTGCTCTCCGAGAAGGACCGCGCCGCGCCGCGGCTCGCCGACTGGCCGAACCCCTTCGGAGAACGCCCGTGACGATCCTCGTGACCGGCGGCGCGGGCTTCATCGGCTCGGCCGTGATCCGCCACCTGATCCGCCGCACCGAGCACAGGGTGGTGAACCTCGACAAGCTGACCTATGCGGCCACCCCAGAGGCGCTCGAGGACGCGCCCGCGAGCCCGCGCTACCGCTTCGTGGAGGGCGACATCTGCGACCGCGCGCTGGTCGACCGGCTGATCGAGGAGCACGCGCCGGACGCCATCATGCACCTCGCCGCCGAGAGCCATGTCGACCGCTCGATCGACGGGCCGGCGCAGTTCCTCGCGACCAACGTCACCGGCACCTTCACGCTGCTCGAGGCGGTGCGCGCGACCGGCCGCACCACCCGGTTCCACCATATCTCGACCGACGAGGTCTTCGGTTCGCTCGGGCTCGCGGACCCGGCCTTCTCCGAGACCACACCCTACGCGCCCAACTCGCCCTACTCGGCGTCGAAGGCCGCGTCCGACCACCTGGTGCGCGCCTGGGGCGAGACCTACGGGATCGAGGTCGTCACTTCCAACTGCTCCAACAATTACGGCCCCTGGCAGTTCCCCGAGAAGCTGATCCCGGTGATGCTGATCGCGGGCGTCGAGGGGCGGCCGATGCCGGTCTACGGCACGGGCGAGAACCGGCGCGACTGGCTCTTCGTCGAGGACCACGCCTCGGCGCTCGTCACGGTGCTGGAGCGGGGCACGCCGGGGCGCACCTATTGCGTCGGCGGCAATGCCGAGCGGACCAATATCGAGGTCGTGCGCGCGATCGCCGCCCATCTCGACCTGCGCCGGCCGGGCACCGTGCCCCATGAGCAGCTCATCCGCTTCGTCACCGACCGCCCCGGCCATGACGCGCGCTATGCGATCGATGCGAGCCGGATCCGCGCCGAGCTCGGCTGGGAGCCCTCGGTCGGCTTCGAGACCGGCCTCGCGGCGACGCTCGACTGGTATCTCGACCACGAGCCCTGGTGGCGCGGCATCCGCGAGCGGCGCTATTCGGGCGAGCGCCTCGGCCTCGCCAAGGCCAAGCAGACACAGGGCGCCTGATGCGGCTCCTGGTGATCGGCCGCACGGGCCAGGTTGCGCGCGGGCTCGCGGAGCTCGCGCCCGACGCGGATTGCCTCGGCCGCGAGGTGGTCGATCTCGAGCGGCCCGAGACCATCGCCCCGGCGATTCGCGCGGCCGCGCCCGAGGTGGTGATCAACGCAGCCGCCTATACCGCCGTCGATCTGGCCGAGAGCGAACGTGACCGCGCCACGGCGATCAACGCGACCGCGGTCGGCGCCATTGCCGAGGCCTGCGCGGCGGCGGGTGCGGCGCTGATCCACTACTCGACCGATTACGTGTTCCCCGGGACCGGCGAGGCGCCCCACGCGCCCGCCGACCCCACCGCGCCGGTGAACGCCTATGGCGAGTGCAAGCTCGCGGGCGAGGAGCAGGCGCTGGCTGCCAATCCCCGCACGACGATCCTGCGCACCTCCTGGGTCTATGCGCCCTGGGGGAAGAACTTCGTGCTCACGATGCTCCGCCTCGCCGACCGGGAGCGGCTGACGATCGTCGACGACCAGCGCGGCCATCCGACCTCGGCGCTCGACATCGCCGAGCTGTCGCTCGCCATTGCGCCACAGATCGCCGCTGCGCCCGCGGGCGCGCCCGTCTTCGGCCGGTTTCATCTGGCGGGCGCCGGCGAGACAAGCTGGGCCGGCTTCGCGCGCGCGGTCTTCGAGGGCGCGCTGGCCCGCGGCCTGATCCCTGCGGCCCCCGAGGTCGCGCCGATCCCGACGAGCGACTACCCGACGCCCGCCGCGCGCCCGCTCAACTCGCGGCTCGACTGCTCGGCGACGGAGGCGACCTTCGGCGTCCTGATGCGCCCCTGGCCGGAGGCGTTGGCGACCGTCCTCGACCGGGTCGCCGCCGACCGCGCCGCGGCCGGCTGAACCGCGAGGGGCGAGCCTCGCTCAGATCTTCGGCAGCATCCGCGCAAAGGGGCGGTCGCCAAGCGCCGAGCCGCGCCAGATGTTGAAGACCACATGGCCGAAGGCGAGCGCGAAGAGCCCGGCATAGAGGCGACTGTGCAAGAGCCGCATCTCCTCGGAATTCTGCCCGATGCTGCCGGCGAATGCGGGCCCAGCCATGCCGGTCGCGAGGCCCGTGAGGATCACCCCCGCCAGGACCACGAGCAGCCCGCGATGGAGCCCGAGATGCATCCAGCGGACCGAGCCCTCCATCTTCGGCCCCACCTGCGTCATCGGCCCGATCAGCAGCGCGCGCGCGATGAAGGCCGCGCCTGCGAGCGCGAAGAGCGCGCCGAGCACGCGCTGAGAGTCCGGATTGGTCGCCACCGCATTCGCCACTGCGAAGAGCGCCGTCATCCAGTGCAGCGCGGTCCCGAGCTTGGGGTTTCGCAGCGTCGCCAGCATTCTCAGAACATGTCCTTGCGCCGGCGGATCTCGGCGAAGACCGCCGCATCGTCGGCGCCTGCGAGCCCGACCGCCGCCTTCACCTCGGGCTCGGGGGCGCGCAGGAACGGGTTGGTGGCGAGCTCCTCGCCCAGCGTCACCGGCACGATCGGCGCGCCTTCGGCATCGGCGGCCTCGATCCGACCGATGCGCGCGAGCAGCGCGGCGTTCTCGGGCTCGATCGAGCGGGCGAAGCGGCCATTGGCCTGCCCGTAGTTGTGCCCGGAATAGATCCGCGTCTCGGGCGGCAGCGCCATCAGCTTCGAAAGGCTCTCCCACATCATCGCATGGGTGCCCTCGAAGACGCGCCCGCAGCCGAGCGCCATCAGGCTGTCGGCGGTGAAAGCCGCCGGCGCCTCGCCGGTGTCCTCGACCACGAAAGCGATATGCCCGATGGTATGGCCCGAGACATCGACCACCCGCGCCTCGGTCTCGCCGAGCGCGACCCGGTCGCCCTCGCCGACCGCGAGATCGAGCGTCGGCAGGCGGGCGGCGTCCTTGGCATGGCCGACCACCTTGCAGTGAAACTCCGCCTTCAGCGGTCCCACCGCCTCGGTGTGATCCCCGTGGTGATGCGTCACCCAGATCTGGTCGAGCCCCCAGCCGCGCGCCTCGAGCGCCGCGCGGATCGGCCGCTCCTCGGGCGCGTCGACCAGCGCCACCTGCCCCGTCGCCGCATCGCGCAACAGATAGGCATAGTTGTCCGACCGGCACGGTACGGTCACGATCTCGAGGCCCATCGCACACTCCCTTGATCCCGGCTCAACCGCGTGCGACCGTCGCGCAAACGCGGGAGAGACGCAATGCATCTCGACGTGGTGGACCTCCGCAATTTCTACGACGGCTCGGGCCTCGGGCGGCTCGTGCGTCAGGTGCTGCGGGAAAAGCTCCGGCGCATCTGGCCCGACCTGCATGGGATGAACCTCGTCGGCTTCGGCTTCGCGGCGCCGTTGCTCGCGCCCTTTGCCGAGGAGACCGCGCGCACGCTCTGCCTGATGCCGGCGCAGCAGGGGGTGTGCCATTGGCCGAAGGACGCGCCCAACCAGGCCGCGCTCGTCGAGGAGACGCTCTGGCCGCTGCCCAAGGGGTTTGCCGACCGGATCCTGGTGGCGCACGGGCTCGAGACCTGCGAGCGGCCGCACGCGCTCCTCGAGGAGATCCACCGGG
>CAYORO010000175.1:0-8152 GCA_964406355.1 uncultured Limibaculum sp. | reverse complement strand
CACGCACACGAGGCTGATCGTCGGGCTTGCGGCGGCGGTGGGGGCCGGCATCTCGATGGGCTTCTCCGAGGCTGTCTCGGATGACGGGCAGATTTCGGGCCGCGGCGCGCCGATCAAGCGCGGGCTCGCCACGGGGATCATGACCACGGTCGGCGGGCTCGGCCATGCGCTGCCCTATCTGATCCCGCATTTCTGGACCGCGACGATCATCGCGATGGTGATCGTGGTGGTCGAGCTCTGGGCGATCGCCTGGATCCAGAACCGTTACATGCAGACGCCGTTTTGGCGCGCGGCATTCCAGGTGGTGCTGGGGGGCGCGCTGGTCTTCGCGGCCGGTATCCTGATCGGGAGCGCGTGATGACGGTGCCGCGCTCGCGCCTCTCTGCGCTGCCCGGCGAGCGGCTCGCGGGGATCGGCCACAATCAGGGGCCGCCGCTCGAGGCGGGGCGGACCTGGCGGCTCCAGTGCTGGAAGCGGGCGCGGGCGGCGCTCCTGCCGCGGTTGCCGGTCGAGGTGGTTCGCCGGCGTGTGGCGCGGGCGCGCGAGCTCGGCCTCGCCTATCCCGACTATGCGGCGATCCTGTTGGGCGCCGGGCGCGACATCGTCGGGTTCCTCTTCACCTGCGACGCCATCGGGATGCGGCTCCAGCGGGGCGAGGCGGTGACGTTGCCGCCGGACCGGGCAGCCAGGCTCCGCGCGATCGCCGGCGCCGAGCGGGTGCTGCTGACGGACCCCGGGACCGATCCGGCTCGGGTGGCCGAGGTGTTGGCCGCGGGGCCCGAGCTTGCATTTGCAGGCTTCGGCCCGATGCCTCACGAGGGCGCGGCCCCCAGGGTGGGCGGCGACGCGCTCCGCGCGGTGCTGGGGCCGCTCGGCTTGCCCCCGAGGGCGACCGTGATGGTGGGCACCCGCGCGGTCGAGCGCGACTGGGCCGAGGCGGCGCGCACGGCACGGTTTCTCTCGGCCGAGGCCTATTTTCGGCCACACAACTCCTGAGCGCTTCTCCGGAGCGGTCGGCGCCACATCCGAGGGGAGCGCCCGCGCGGCCATGCGCGTGGACGCGCACGGAATGCGGAGGGCCTGCCCTCCGCACCGCCCCGCGATCTTCGATCGCGGATGGCCGCGCATCGCCCGTGGCATCCCGGCCGCTCCCGATCCGAGGGCGCGCACCGTTGCAGGCCGGCTCAGGCGACCTCGAAGATGCCCTCGACCTCGACCATCACGCCGGCCGGGAGCGACGACACGCCCACCGCCGCACGGGCATGGCGACCCGCCTCGCCGAAGATCTCGACCATCAGGTCGGACGCGCCGTTGACCACCAGGGGCTGCTGGGTGAAGTCGGCCGCGGAGTTCACGAAGCCCGTGAGCTTCACCACGCGAACCACCCGATCGAGATCGCCGAGCGCCGCCTTCACCTGCGTGACGAGGCTGAGGCCACAGGCCCGGGCTGCGCCCCGGGCACGCGCCATGGCGCTCTCGGCCGGGATGTCGCCCGACACATGGTCGGCGGCCGACAGTTGGCCGGTGATCGGCCCATCCGGCCCGAGCGCGACCTGACCCGAGACAAACAGCAACGTGCCCACCTGCACCGTGGGCACATAGTTCCCCGCCGGTGTGTTCGCCGCGGGCAGCACGATCCCCGCCTCCGCGAGCTTTGCCTCGATCTGTCCGGCCATCCGCGCCTCCTTGCGCCTGTTGCTGACGACCTGCCCGGCACCTCCGGGTGGGTGGGCGGGGGAGGTGGCGGGCAGGTCGTCCCGCCTCCCCCGGCCCGGTCAGCTGAGGCTCGCGCAGAAGCGCTGGATCCGCCCGCAGGCCTCCTCGAGCACCGCATCCGAGGTCGCGTAGGAGACGCGGAAGTTCGGGCTGGTGCCGAAGGCTGCGCCGAACACCGCCGCCACGCCCTCGCTCTCGAGAAGCTCCGTGCAAAACGTCTCGTCATCCTCGATCACCCGGCCCGACGTCGCCGCCTTGCCGATCAGTCCCTTGATCGAGGGATAGACATAGAACGCCCCCTCGGGCGTCGGGCACTCGATGCCGGTCGCCTGGTTGAGCATCGAGACCACGAGGTCGCGCCGCCGCTGGAACGCTGTCGCCCGCTCGGGCAGAAAGTCCTGCGGCCCGGTCAGCGCCTCGACCGCCGCCCATTGGCTGATCGAGCATGGGTTGGAGGTCGACTGGCTCTGGACCTTGCGCATGGCCTTGATCAGCTCGGCCGGGCCGCCGGCATAGCCGATCCGCCAGCCGGTCATCGCATAGGCTTTCGAGACGCCGTTGACCGTGAGGGTGCGCCCGTAGAGCCCGGGCTCGATCTCTGCCGGCGTCACGAAGCGGAAGCCGTCATAGGCGATGTGCTCATACATATCGTCCGTCATCACCCAGACATGCGGGTGACGCATCAGGACATCGGTCAGCGCCTTCAATTCGGGCTCGGTGTAGCCCGCGCCCGAGGGGTTGGACGGTGAGTTGAAGATCAGCCATTTCGTCGCCGGGGTGATCGCCGCCTCGAGCGCGTCCGGCGTCATCTTGAAGGATGTGTCGATCGAGGTCTCGATGATGCGCGGGGTGCCGCCGCCGAGCAGCACCATATCCGGATAGGACACCCAGTAGGGCGCGGGGATCAGCACCTCGTCGCCCGGGTTCAGCGTCGCGATCAGCGCGTTGTAGAGGACCTGTTTGCCGCCGGTGCCGACCGAGACCTGGTCCCGCGCATAGTCGAGCCCGTTCTCGCGCTTGAACTTCGCCGAGATCGCGTCCTTCAGCTCGTTGATCCCGTCGGGCGCGGTGTACTTGGTTTTGCCCTCGCGGATCGCGCGGATCGCGGCCTCCTTGATATTGTCCGGCGTGTCGAAATCGGGCTCGCCGGCGCCGAGGCCGATCACGTCGCGCCCCTCTGCTTTGAGCTCGGCCGCCTTGGTGCTGACGGCGATGGTGGGCGATGGCTTCACGCGGGCGAGGCTGTCGGACAAGAGGCCCATGGGCGGTCTCCGTGATCTCGGGTGCCCCTTCCCTCTACGCCCCCGGTCCCGACCCTTCAAGGGACGCGTGCCAATGGGGCGCCCGCACCGCCTGCCCGTGATTTGTCTAGGACAAATTTGCGTGCGCCTGACACGAAAATGTCGTATAAGTGTCGTGGCGGCGGTGGTCGCCGCTTGCATGGCCACCAGGGTCGGCCGCGCATCACTCCAATGGGAACTCGAGGAGATGCATCTCTACACCGCACGACTGCTCATTCCGCTGCTGCGGCGGCGCGACTGGGACAGCGCCCATCTGAGCTACCTGCCGCGCGCGTGGTACGAGCCGCTCTGGTCGGGGCGCTTCGTCAGCCTCCGCCTCTGAGATCGGGCCTCGCCGCCGGAGCGACGCGCCATCAAACGCCACCTTCCCAGACGGCCGGGTGGCCGGGTCCATCCGCCTCCTTTATGCTGCGGCGCCCGGAACGAGGGCAGGCAGGGAGGACAGAGATGACCGAGGACTGGAACGAGGCGGCGGCGACACTCGGAGACCGGTTGGCGCTTGCGCGCGACGGACAAGGGCTGACGCAAAGCCAGCTCGCGCGCCGCCTCGGGCTCCGCGTGCAGACCATCCGCAACTGGGAGGCGGACCGCTCCGAGCCGCGCGCCAACAGGCTCCAGATGGTCGCGGGCTTTCTCAATGTCTCAATGGTCTGGCTGCTGACCGGGGAGGGCGCCGGCGCGCCGCATGCCGAGACGACCACCTCCGAGGACGCCCCTGTGGGGCTGAACGAGGCGCTGTCCGAGATCCGCGATCTCCGCCTCCTGCAGACCCAGGTGAGCGACCGGTTGATGCGCCTCGAGAAGAGGCTGCGCCAGCTCGCCCAGACCCCCTGATCCCGGCGGTCGCCTGCGATGCGGATCGGCATCGATCTCGGCGGGAGCAAGATCGAGGCGGTCGCGCTCGACGCCGCCGGCTGCGAGGCGAGCCGCGTCCGCGTTCCGACACCCGAGAGCCTGGCCGGAATTCTCGCCGCGCTCGGCGGGCTGGTCGCGGAGGCCGAGCGCGCCCTCGGTGCGCCTGCGCGGGTCGGGATCGGCACGCCGGGATCGCTCCGGACCGACGGGCGGCTCGCCGGGTCGAACCATCCCGCGCTCAACGGGCGCGCGCTTGACCGAGAGATCGAGACCGCCCTCGGCCGCGAGATCCGCCTCGCCAATGATGCCGACTGTTTCGCCCTTGCCGAGGCGCGGATGGGCGCCGGCGCGGGGGCCGACACCGTCTTCGGGGTGATCCTCGGCACCGGCGTCGGCGGCGGCATCGTGGTCGGCGGGCGTCCGCTCTCGGGGCCCAACCGCACGGCCGGCGAATGGGGCCACACGCCTCTGCCGCTGATGCGGGCCGAGGAGCGGCGCGGGCCGATCTGCCATTGCGGCCGTCAGGGTTGCATCGAGACCTTCGTCTCGGGGCCCAACCTCGCGCGCGACCACAAGCTCGCGACCGGGCGTCTGCTCGACCCGCCGGCGATCGCTGCGGCCGCGGCTGGCGGAGACGCCGCCGCCCAGGCGACGCTCGACCGCCATCTCGACCGGCTCGCGCGTGGGCTCGCAGGCATCGTGACCGTGCTCGACCCGGATGTCGTCGTCCTAGGCGGCGGGCTCTCGCTCCTGCCCCGCCTCGCCGAGCGGCTGCTCGAGGCGATGGCGCCCTATCTCTTCGCCGAGGCCCCCGTCACGCGGATCGCCCGCGCCACCCTCGGTGACAGCGCCGGCAGCCTCGGCGCCGCCTGGCTCTGGCCGGACCCCTGATCCCGCGCTAGCCTTCGCCAAAACGGAGGCCCCGATGACCGCGACCGACACCCCCACCGAATTGCCCGAGCACCGCCTGAAGCGCCTGCGCCTGCGGTCCTGGCGCCGCGGCATCCGCGAGGCCGACCTGATCCTCGGCCGCTTCGCCGACGAGCGGCTGGCGGAGCTCGACGAGGACAGTCTCGCCGCCTATGAGGCGCTGCTCGAGGAGCCCGACTGGGACATCTACTACTGGGTGATCGGCGCCGCGCCTGCGCCCGAGCCCCACGCGCCGATGATCGAGGAGATCGCCGCCCTCTTCCGCGCGCCCCCGGCCTGAGCCGGCTTGCGCGCGGCCGGTCTCCGTGCGACCGGTGAGGAAAACGCCAAGGGGGAGCGCATGGCACGGATCGGCTTCATCGGCCTCGGGAATATGGGCCTGCCCATGGCGCGCAACCTTTTGCGCGCAGAGCATGAGGTGACGGGCTTCGATCTCGCGGCCCCGGCCCTCGAGGCGCTGGAGGAGGCGGGCGGCCGGGCCGCGGCCTCGGTCCGCGAGGCGGTGCTCGATGCCGACGCGGTGGTGACCGCACTGCCGTCGGGCCGCGAGGTCCGGGCGGTCTATCTCGGCGGCGACGGCATCCTCGAGGTGGCCCGCCCCGCGACGCTCTTCATCGACTGCTCGACCGTCGAGCCGTCCACCGCGCGGGCCGTCGCAGAGGAAGCCGAGGCCGTGGGCCAGCGCTTCGTCGACAGCCCGATGTCGGGCGGGGTGGGCGGCGCCGAGGCGGGCACGCTCTCCTTCATGGTGGGCGGCACGGGGCCGTCCTTCGAGGCGGCGAAATCGCTTCTCGGCGCGATGGGCAAGAACATCTTCCATGCCGGGCCGGCCGGCGCCGGCTGCGCGGCGAAGCTCTGCAACAACCTGATGCTCGCGATCCAGATGATCGCCGTCTCGGAAGGGTTTTCTCTGGCGGAGAAACTGGGACTCGAAGCGCAGAAGCTCTATGATATCTCATCGACGGCGACGGCACGCTGCTGGTCGCTCAACGACTATTGCCCGGTGCCTGGGCCGGTGCCGGCGAGCCCGGCCAATCGCGACTACGAGCCGGGCTTTGCCGCCGCGCTGATGCTCAAGGATCTGCGCCTCGCCATGCAGGCGGCCGAGGCCGAGGGCGTCGCGGTGCCGATGGGCGCGCAGGCGACGCAGCTCTATGCGCTGATGGCGCTTGCGGGGCAGGGGGAGCGCGACTTCTCCGGCATCATCCGGTTGATCCAGGGGCGGGTGGCCGGCTGATGGCCGACTGTTGGCCGACTGTTGGCCGACTGTTGGCCGACGGATAGGCGCCTGGTTGGGCGCTTATGGTGACCGCAAGTTCCGAACAATTAACCAGATGTTTGCGTTTCGTGCGCACTGTGTTCTTCGCAAATGCGGCGGATCGGCCGATGTGGTCGCCGCCCCCATCGCGAGCACACAGTCCGACAGGAGATCCGGATGAGCAAGAGCAGCGCGGCCCTCGCCCCCACCTATGACGACGAAGCGGGATCGGACATCCTCACCGGATATCTCGAGACGCTGGCCCTGATCGAGCGGCTGCACCGGCTGTTGCTCGACGTGATCAAGGACGAGTTCGAGCGCATCGGGCGGTTCGAGATCAACGCGGTGCAAGCCCTGTTGCTCTTCAACATCGGCGCCAAGACGATGACTGCCGGCGAGCTCAAGAGCCGCGGCTACTATCAGGGCTCGAACGTTTCCTACAATCTCAAGAAGCTGGTCGAGGCGGGGTATATCCACCACCAGCGCTCGGATGTCGACCGGCGGGCAGTGCGGGTGCGGCTCACCGAGAAGGGGCTCGAGGTGCACCGGATCGTCGCCGATCTCTTCCGCCGCCACGCCGAGGATCTGGGCTGCGACGAGCGGCTCCGCTCGAACGGCATCGAGGGGATGAACGGCGATCTCCGCTCGGTCGAGCGCTACTGGACCGAGGAGATCCGCTACATCTACTGAGCGCTCGGGTCGCCGCTCTTGGCCCGGCCGAGCGCGGGGATGAAGGCCGGCACCCGCTCGCGATAGGCGCGCCAGCCCGGGCGGGTGGCGCCGAGCCGCTCGTCGAGCATCGGCGCCCCGGACACGCTGATGAGGAGCGCGCTGACCAGACAGGCCGAAACGAGCCCGATCCACGCGCCCCCCTCGAGCGCGATCAGCGCGATCCCGGCCCAGAAGAGCATCTCGCCCGTGTAGTTCGGATGGCGGATATGGGCGCGGAGCCCGGTGTCGCACAGCTCGCCCGGCGCGGAGGACCGCTTGAACGTGTCGAGCTGCGCGTCGGCGACGGTCTCGAGCCCGAGACCCGCCATCGCGACGACGACCCCCAGCATCCCCAGCGCGCCGATCGCGGTGGCCGGCGCCAGAGCGGCCGAGATCGGTCCCCACGCGATCACACTCTGCAGCACAGACTGGAGCAGGAAGACGACAAAGAGCGACTTCCACCAGAAGCCGGGCTCCCAGGCCGCCCGCAGTGCCGCGTAGCGCGCGTCCTCATGCCCCTCCGCGATCCGGCGCCGGCCGAGCACCAAGCCGAGGCGCACCGCCCAAGCCCCAACGAGCACGCCGACGAGCAGCCCGCGATCGGAGAGCGGGCCCTCCGCCAGCGCATCGACCACCAGCACCTGGGCGAGAAATCCCGGACCCCACCAGAAATCGACCACGCTCGCGTCGCGCCAGCGGAGGCTGAGGCCCCAGAGCGCGCCGAAGCCCATCAGCGAGACCGCGAAGGCCGCGAGATAGATCGCAAATTCACCATACATGACTGTCAGTTCCGGTTCACGAGCATGACAGTCGGGATACGGGCGGCGGCGCCGATCGGATCACTCGCCGCGGTCGGCCGGACGTGATCAGGCGGAGGCGCGGCGACGGCGCCCCTCGCGGCGGCCGCGGGCGCCGGCCTCGACCTCGCCCTCCTCGAGCGGGGGCTTGTTGGCCCGGATCCAGGCCGCGCCGTGGGGATCGTTGTTCATCAGGAGGTTGGCGGCGCGGATCGCCTCCATCTCCTGCGGGCGCACCGGGTTCATGATCGCCGAGGTCATGCCCGAGGCGATCGCCATCGGCAGGAAGGCCGCGTTGATGCCGTGCCGGTTGGGCAGGCCGAAGGAGATGTTGGAGGCCCCGCAGGTGGTGTTCACCTGGAGCTCCTCGCGAAGCTTGCGCACGAGTGCAAACACCTGCTGCCCGGCCGTCGACATCGCACCGATCGGCATCACCAGCGGGTCGACCACGATGTCATGCGCGGGGATGCCGAAATCCGCCGCGCGCTCGACAATCTTCTTGGCCACCGCGAAGCGCACATCCGGGTCTTCGGAGATGCCGGTGTCGTCGTTGGAGATCGCCACCACCGGCACGTTGTACTTCT
>CAYORO010000174.1:0-8207 GCA_964406355.1 uncultured Limibaculum sp. | reverse complement strand
CTTGCCGAGACCCAATGCGGAGCCCGGCATGCGCATCCTCCCCGCTTTTCTGGTCCTTGCGGCCATGCTCGTGCCGGGATCGGCCCTCGCGAGCGCCTGCTACTCCTTCGTCGAGCGGGACACGCGCTATGCCGCGCTCGGGCCTGTCGCGATCGCGGCCCCGGTGGAGATCAGCTACGTCGTCCACTCGACCTACCGGATCGAGAGCGCGGCCGGCGTGACGATCAACACCGACTATTTCGGCGCCAACGGCCCCGGCGGCCTGCCCCAGGTCGTGACGATGAACCGCGCCCATGAGAGCCATTTCACCAACTTCCCCAACCCCGAGATCGCGCATGTGCTGCGCGGCTGGGACCCGACGGGCGAGGGCAAAGCCGAGCACCAGCTTGAGGTCGATGATGTGGTCATCCGCAACGTCACCACCGACATCCGCGGCTGGGGCGAGACCGGGCGTGACGGCAACTCGATCTTCGTCTTCGAGATCGGCGGGCTCTGTATCGGCCATCTCGGCCATCTCCACCACACGCCGACCGACGAGCAGTTCGCGCTTCTCGGGCGGATCGACGTGCTGATGGTGCCGGTCGATGGCAGCTTCACCATGGCGGTGCCGGAGATGATCGAGGTCGCCAAGACGCTGAAGTCCCGCGTGGTGCTGCCGATGCACTATTTCGGGCGGTCGACGCTCGAGCGGTTCCTCCAGGGGATGTCCGACGAGTTTGCCATTGATGTGCGCGAGGACCCGGTGCTGACCGTCTCGATCGAGACGCTCCCCCCGCAGCCGACCGTCATCGTGCTGCCGCCTGCGCGGAACCCCTTCAATTTTGACTGACGTGCGTCGGGGGCGCGCTTGCGCCCCCGGGTTCCGTGATCACTCGACCTTGGTGTTGAGCTTCGGCCCGTGGCCGGTCTTCTTGTCGAACTTCTCATGGATCGCGGCCAGGCGATCATCGAGGCCGGTCTCGTAGGTGTCCTTGAGCGCGGTCAGGAGATTGGCGAAGGCAAGCTCGGCCGCCTCGCGGGCCGTGCCGCCCGTGCCCTCGGCCCGCATCTCCTCCATCTCCTTGGCGATCGCGCCCGCCTCGTCAAAGGCAAGGCGGAAATGCTTGCCCTCGTGATACCCGAGCTGCTTCTCGAAGTTGTTCCACTCGGCCTGCGCCTTCTTCGAGAGACCCTTGCCCGAAAGCCGCGGCATCAGGATCTCGCTCTCCATCCGCAGGGTGAGCGACTTCAGCTTCGCCGTGGCGAAGAAGACACCGTCGTACTCCTCGATCGGACCGGCCCCAACAGGCTCGGCCTTGCCAAGATCGACCACCAGCTTGGTCGTCGTCAGCGCGGCGCACTTCTTGCCGTCATTGGGGTCTCGCGGGCCGGATTTGTCGATCTGCTTACGAAGTCCGGCGAGCGTTGCGCCCTTGACTGTGTAGTAGCTCGGACGGGGGCATTTGCCGGTCAGTTTGACGGCCATGATTTCAATCTCCTCGTGAGAAATAATCTACGATTGACCCCAAGTGGGTTTTCTGATCCGCCGATTCCAGATGGGATCAGAACTTTTTCTCACCGGCCTCCGATCCCCGTGCCATTGACAATCTGACCCGCCCGAGCCGACTTCGGCCAGGTGCAGCAGAATGAGGATGCCCGTGACCGATTTCCTGATGCAGATGTTCGGCTCGAGCCGCCTCGAATGGATCGCCGCGGCTCTCGGCTTCATTGCCGTCGTTCTCACGATCCGCCGCTCGGTCTGGAACTATCTCTTCGGGATCCCTTGCGTCATCATTTATGCACATCTCTTTCTTGAGTGGCAGCTCTACAGCCAGGCGATCCTCTATGTCTATTATATCGGGATGCTCTATGCCGGCTTTTACTGGTGGATGAGGGGGCGCAGCGCCGAGGGACTGGTGGTGATCGAGCGCACCGCCACCGGCGAGTTCGTGCTGCTTTGCCTTGCCACAGTCGCAGGCGTGGCTGCCCTCGGGCATTTCATGGCGACACAGACCGATGCGCGCCTGCCCTATCTCGATGCGGCGACCACGGTGATCGCCGCGTTCGGGCAGTATCTGCAGTCGCGCCGGCGGGTGGAGACCTACGCCGTCTGGTTCGTGGTCAACATCCTCTCGATCGGGCTGTTCGCGCTCAGCGGCAATCCGCCGACGGCCCTGCTCTATGGCATCTACCTCATCCTCTCAATGATCGGTCTCTCGGTCTGGGTCCGGGCCTGGCGCCGCAACGAGACGATCGTCGCCTGAGTGGGTGTGGCGTAGTGGCCACGCTACAGCATTTTTGCATCGGCGCCATCCGATGTTCTCAACTTCTCCACAATCAGCGCGCACATCTGTGGGAAAGATTGTGGAGAAAATCGATGACGCTGATGACAGCACGGCTTCTGTGCCATCTGCACGACCGGCAGGATTGGCCGACCAGCCGCCTCGCCTATGTCTCGCCGGCGCTCTATGGCGACCCGCTGGGCTTCGCCTGGACCCTGCTGCGCCGCAAGGATGCGCCCGTCCCCTGATCGAACGTCCCCTGATCGACCGCCGCATGGCGATCGCCTGCGCCCTGGGCCGGGCGCTTGCATCCGATGGGGGCGTGGCTAGGATCGCGGGGCATCTCTGATCCAGGGCCCTCCATGCATCCCAAGCCCCTCCGGGACTATATCCGCACCATCCCCGACTTCCCCGTGCCCGGCATCCAGTTCCGGGACGTGACCACGCTGCTCGGCGACGCCGTCGGCTTCCAGCGCGCGGTCGACGATCTCGCCAAGCCCCATCTCGACCGCCATGTCGAGATCATCGCGGCGATGGATGCCCGCGGCTTCATCCTCGGCGGCGCGCTCGCCTACAAGCTCAACCTCCCCTTCGTGCCGATCCGCAAGAAGGGCAAACTCCCCGGCCAGACGCTGATGGAGGCCTACAGCCTCGAATACGGCGAGGCGGTGGTCGAGATCCACCACGACGCCTTCGAGGCGGGCGCCAAGGTGCTGCTGGTCGACGACCTGATCGCCACCGGCGGCACGGCGGTCGCCGGCGTCAAGCTGATCGAGCGGCTCGGCGGCGATCTGGTGGCCGCGAGCTTCGTCGTCGACCTGCCCGATCTCGGCGGGCGGCAGCGGCTCGAGGAGATGGGGATCGAGACCCACGTCCTGATCAGCTTCGAGGGCCACTGATGAACGCCTCAGACGTCATTGCGGCGCGGCTCCACGCCGCGGGCTGCCGGCACGCCTTCGGGATCCCCGGCGGCGAGGTGCTGGCGCTGATCGATGCGCTCGAGCGTGCCGGGATCCGCTTTCACCTGACCAAGCACGAAAACGCCGCCGGCTTTATGGCCGAGGGCGCCTGGCACGCGACCGGCGCGCCCGGCGTGCTGGTGGCGACCGTGGGCCCCGGCCTCGCCAACGCCTTCAACGTGGTGGCCAATGCCGAGCAGGACCGCGTGCCGCTGATCGTGCTCTCCGGCATGGTGGATCCGGCCGAGGCGGTCTCCTACACCCACCAGGTGTTCGACCACGCGGCCGTCTTCGCCCGCGTCTGCAAAGCGAGCCTGCGTGCCGAGCCCGGCGCCGTCGACCGCATGATCGACAAGGCGCTCGCCATCGCCATGAGCCCGCGCAAGGGCCCCGTGCATATCGATGTGCCGATCGCGGTGGCTGCAGCGGACCACCCCGCGCCTGCGCCCGCGCTCCGCGGCCCCGTCGGTCCGAGCGCGCCCGCCGAGGGCCCGGCGCTCGAGGAGGCGCGCGCCCGCTTCGCCGAGGCCCGCCGCCCGGTGATCCTCGCCGGCCTCGACATGCTCGAGGAGCCGGCCGGCCCTGCCACGGTCACCGCCTTCGCCGAGCGCCACGGGATCCCGGTGCTGACCACCTACAAGGCCAAGGGCGTGATCCCCGAGCAGCATCCGCTCTCGCTCGGCGGGCACGGCCTCAGCCCCAAGGCCGATGCGATCGTCCTGCCGGTGCTGCGCGAGGCCGATCTCGTGCTCGCGCTCGGCTATGACCCGATCGAGATGCGCACCGGCTGGCGTGACCCGTGGGACCCCGCGGCCTGCATCGAGATCGCCCATGCGCCCAACACCCACGACATGCACCACGCGGGGCTTGGCTTCGTCTGCTCGATCACCGGGGCGCTCGCCGTGCTCGACCGCGCCCGCCCGCCGGGCCCGGGCTGGAATGCGGGCGACTGCCGCGCGCGCTATGCCGAGGCCTTCGCCCCGCGCGACGCATGGGGCCCCGACCGGGCGCTGGCCGAGCTCCTCGAAGCGCTGCCGCCCGAGGCGGTGACCAGTTGCGACTCCGGCGCGCACCGCATCCTCCTCAGCCAGCTTCCCTTCGCGAGCCGCCCCCGCGCGCTCCTGCAATCGACCGGCCTCTGCACCATGGGCTGCGCGCTGCCGCTGGCGATCGGTCACAAGATCGCCGATCCCGACCGCCCGGCCGTCGCGGTGATGGGGGATGCCTGCCTCGAGATGGTGATCGGCGAGCTGGCGACGCTGCGCGACACGCGGCTGCCCGTCGCGGTGGTGGTGCTGGTCGACCGCAGCCTCGCCCTCATCGAGCTCAAGCAGCGCCGAATGGGGCTCCACAACGCCGGTGTCGATTTCGACCGCACCGATTTCGCGGCGCTCGCCCGGATCTATGGCGGGCATGGCGTGACCGTCCGCGGCCCCGGAGAGGCCGGTCCCGCGCTCGAGGCGGCCCTGGCGGCCGACCGCTTCACGCTGATCGAGATCGAGATCCCCCGCCGCGCCTATGACGGGCTGATCTGAGGCGGATCGGGGCGTCACGCTCGCGTGAGGCCTCGGTCGATAGCTTGCGCCCGCGGGGGTCTGGCGCGCATATCGCGCCCGAGAACAAGGGAAGACCGATGCTCGACACCCTCTCCCGCATCGCGGCGGGCCTCGCGCTGGCCATGACGCTCGCCTCCGGCGCCGCGGCGGCGACCGACCCGGCCTTCGGCTACTGGCTCGTCGAGAACCGCCGCGCGATCATCGAGGTCCACCCGTGCGGGTCGATGGCCTGCGGGCGGATCGTCTGGCTGGCCGACCCCTTCGATGCCAATGGCGACCCGAAGACCGACGTCAACAACCCCGACCCGTTGATGCGCCACCGCACCCTCTGCGGCCTGCCGCTGATCCAGGGGCTCGAGGTCGACGATCCCGGCGCCTGGGCGGATGGCGAGATCTACAACAGCCGCGACGGCCGCAACTACAGCGTCAGGATCAGCCGGGGTGGCGACGACCGGCTTGAGGTGCGCGGCTTTCTCGGCATCTCGCTGCTCGGCAAGAGCCAGTTCTGGACCCGCGCCCGCGGCGATCGCGGCGGCTGCACGCGCATGCACAGGTCGGGGCATGAGCGCTGAGCGGCCGCGTCACGCGCGCCGCCCGCTCACGGAACGTAGATCGCCCGGAAGTCGTTGACATTGGTGAGCGTCGGCCCGGTGATCACCTGATCGCCCAGCGCGCCGAAGAAGCCGTGGCCGTCGTTTTCGGCCAGCGCGTCTGCAGGCCGGATGCCGGCTGCGCGCGCCCGCGCGAGCGTCGTCGGATCGGCGAGCGCGCCGGCGACCTCGGCACCGCCATCCACCCCGTCGGTGTCGCCCGCGAGCGCCCAGACCGGCGCGCCGTCGAGCGCGATCGCGAGCGCGAGCAGGAACTCGACATTGCGCCCGCCGCAGCCCTGGCCGCGCAGCGTCACGGTGGTCTCGCCGCCCGAGATCAGCACCGCCGGCCGCGGCGCCGGCTGGCCGTGGCGGAGCACCTGCTGCGCGATGCCGGCCATCACGCGGCCGACCTCGCGCGCCTCGCCCTCGAGGCTGTCGCCGAGGATCATGGGCGTCACGCCGGCCGCGCGCGCCGCCTCGGCCGCCGCCTCGAGCGAGAGCTGGGGCGCTGCGATCATCCGCACCTCGGCGCGGGCGAGCCGCGGGTCCTCGGGTGCCGGGCAGCCCTCCGAGCGCGCGAGATGGGCCGCGACCGGCGCCGGCGGGTCGATGCCGTAGCGCGCGAGGATCGCCGCGGCCTCGGCGGGTGTCGAGCGCTCGCCGACCGTCGGGCCCGAGGCGATCACGCCGGGCTCGTCGCCGGGCACATCCGAGATCAGCAGCGACACGACGCGCGCGGGATGCGCCGCCGCCGCGAGCCGCCCGCCCTTGATCCGCGAGAGATGCTTGCGCACCACGTTCATCTCGGAGATCGAGGCGCCCGAGGCAAGGAGCGCCCGGTTCACCGATTGTTTGTCGGCCAGCGAAATGCCGTCGGCCGGCAGCGTCATGATCGCTGAGCCGCCGCCCGAGATCAGCGCGATCACCAGATCGTCCGAGCCGAGCCCCGACACCGCCTCGAGCACCCGGGCAGCGCCCGCTCGGCCTGCCTCGTCGGGCACGGGATGCGCGGCCTCGACGATCTCGATCGCCCGGCAGGGCCGGGCATGACCGTAGCGCGTGAGGACGATGCCGCCCAGGCGCTCGCCCGACGGGCCCGGCCATGCGGCCTCGAGCGCCTCCGCCATCCGCGCCGAGGCCTTGCCCGCACCGACCACCACCGTGCGCCCCGCAGGCGGCTCCGGCAGGTGCTGCGCGACCACACGCATGGGATCGGCGGCCGCGACCGCGGTGTCGAAAAGATGCCTGAGGAACGCGCGCGGCTCGACCATGGCCGCGACCATCGCACCGGCCGCGGGCGCTGTCCACACGCCCCGCACGGCCGGTCAGCCCGGCGCGACCGCCTGACAGTCGCGCGACGCTCCGTCGACGGTGATCGTCACATCCATGCCCTGTCCGCGCAGCGAGACGCGCTCGGTCGCGTAGAGGAACCCCGAGGCGGCCTCCCGCTTCGGCAGGAGCACGCCCACAGGCCCGAGATCGAGCACGGTCGCGATTCGCGAGTCCGGGTTGAAGATCACGCGAAAATCGATGTCGCCGGCGCAGGTATAGGCGACCTCGCGCGGGGCGAACGGATCGCTCCCGCCGCAGCCGGCAAGAAGGCCCACAGCCAGAATTGCCCGGAGCGCGCCCATCAGATGTCCAAGTTCTCGACGGAGAGCGCGTTCTCCTGGATGAACAGCCGCCGCGGCTCGACCACATCGCCCATCAGCTTGGTGAAGATCTCGTCTGCCTCGGTGATCTCGTCGATCCGCACCTGCAACAGCGTGCGCGCCTCCGGGTCGAGCGTGGTCTCCCAGAGCTGGTCGGCATTCATCTCGCCGAGCCCCTTGTAGCGCTGGAGTTTCACGCCGCGCTCGCCCTCGGCCATCACGGCATCGAGGAGCTCGGACGGCGCGCGGATGATCACCGAGCGGTCCTTGCGGATGAGCTCGGCCGGCCGGTCATAGATCTCGCGAAGCTCGCTCGCCATCTGCCCGAGATTGCGCGCCTCGGCCGAGCGGAGCGCGAAGGCGTCGAGCACGCGCGTCTCGGTCACGCCGCGCACGGTGCGGCTGAAGACAAAGCCACCGCCCTCGGCGAGCTGACCCTGCCAGCCGCGCTCGGTCTCGGGCGCCAGCCGGTCGAGCCGCGCGGCGATCGTCTCGGCCATCTCCCGGGCGATGCCCGCACGGTCGGCCACGTCGCTGTTGATCGCGCCCTCGATCGCCGCCTGCTCGAGCAGGAAGCGCGGATAGGAGGTGGGGAAGAGCGCCAGGATCCTCCCCAGCCGCCGCGCCTGGTTGACGAGGCGCAGGAGATCTGGTCCCGCGATCTCCACGCCGCTCGCGAGCCGCATGGTCGCGCCCTCGATCCCCTCCTGGATGAGATAGTCCTCCAGCTCGGCCTGATCCTTGCAGTAGCGCACCGACTTGCCGCGCTCGACCTTGTAGAGCGGCGGTTGCGCGATGTAGAGGAAGCCGCCTTCGATCAGCTCCGGCATCTGGCGATAGAAGAAGGTCAGGATCAGCGTTCGGATATGCGCGCCGTCGACATCCGCATCGGTCATCAGGATGACCTTGTGGTAGCGGAGCTTCGAGATGTCGAACTCCTCCCGCCCGATGCCGGTGCCCATCGCCATCACGAGGTTGCCAATCTCCTGGGAGGAGAGCATCCGGTCGAAGCGCGCGCGCTCCACATTGAGGATCTTGCCCCGGAGCGGCAGCACCGCCTGGAAATGCCGGTTGCGCCCCTGCGCCGCCGTGCCGCCCGCGCTGTTGCCCTCGACGAGGAAGATCTCGGACTTCGACGCGTCCTTCTCGGAGCAGTCGAGCAGCTTGCCGGCGAGGTAGTTGACGT
>CAYORO010000173.1:0-8342 GCA_964406355.1 uncultured Limibaculum sp. | reverse complement strand
GATGAATTCGGGCGGGGCGCATTGCCTGAAATACGGCGTGACCACCAACAACCTGATGGGCGTGCGCCTCGTGACGCCCGAGGGCGAGATCGTGACCATCGGCGGCCCGCATCTCGATCCGGCGGGCTACGACCTCCTCGGCGTCATCTGCGGCTCCGAGGGCCAGCTCGGCATCGTCACCGAGGCGTGGCTGCGCATCCTTGCCGAGCCCGAGGGCGCGCGGCCCGTGCTGATGGGCTTCGATGCGCCCGAGACGGCGGGCGACTGTGTGGCCGACATCATCAAGTCGGGCATCCTGCCGGTCGCGATCGAGTACATGGACCGCCTCGCGATCCAGTTCACCGAGGCGCATTCCAACGCCGGTTACCCGCTCGATGTCGAGTCGCTCTTGATCGTCGAGGTCGAGGGTTCGGAGGAGGAGATCCGCACCCAGCTCGCCCGCATCAAGGCGATCGCCGACCGCCACGCGCCAAAGGTGTTTCGCGAGAGCCGGTCGGCCGAGGAGTCCGCGGCGATTTGGCTCGGGCGCAAATCGGCCTTCGGCGCGATGGGGCTCGTGGGCGACTATATCTGCCTCGACGGCACCGTGCCCGTGACCGAGCTCTCGCGCACGCTGGGGCTCACCCAGGAGGCGGCCGAGCGCCACGGCTTCCAGGTCGCCAATGTCTTCCATGCGGGCGACGGCAACATGCACCCGCTGATCATCTTCGACGCCAACAAGGAGGGCGATCTCGAGCGCGCTGAGGAGCTCGGCGCCGAGCTCCTCAGGATCTGCGTCGATGTCGGCGGCTGCCTGACCGGCGAGCACGGGGTCGGCGTCGAGAAGCGCGACCTGATGGGCCACCAGTTCAGCGCCGAGGATCTCGAGATGCAGATGCGCGTGAAGGACGTCTTCGACCCGGCCTGGCTGATGAACCCCGCCAAAGTGTTCCCGCTCGAGGTCTCGGCCTCGCGTCGCGGGGCCTGAGGCCCATGCTCGCGCCCGCATCCGAGGCCGAGCTCGCCGAGGCCGTCGCCGCCGCTGCCGCCGCGCGCACGCCGCTGGAGATCCAGGGCGGGCGGAGCCGGGCGGGGCTCGGGCGTCCCGTGCAGGCCGCCGAGACGCTCTCGACGGCGGGGCTCTCGGGCATCACGCGCTACGAGCCGGGCGGGCTCGCGATCGTCGCCCGGGCCGGCACGCCGCTCGCCGAGATCGAGGCGGCGCTGGCGGCCGAGACCCAGCGTCTCGCCTTCGAGCCGATGGACCACCGGGCGCTGCTCGGCACCTCCGGCGCGCCGACGATCGGCGGCGTGGTGGCCGCGGCCGCCTCGGGCCCGCGCCGCATTCAGGCTGGCGCCTGCCGCGATCTGCTGATCGGCCTGCGCTTCGTCTCGGGCGAGGGCAAGGCCGTCAGCAGCGGCGGGCGCGTGATGAAGAACGTGACCGGCTATGACCTCGTGAAGCTCCTCTGCGGCAGCCATGGCACGCTCGGGGTGCTCACAGAGGTGACCTTCAAGCTCGAGGCGGTGCCCGAGGCGCGCGTCACGCTGGCGCTCGACGGGTTTGAGGACCGGCGGGCCGTCGAGGCGCTCTCGGCCGCGCTCGGCACTCCCTTCGGCGTCACAGGGGCGGCGCATCTGCCGGCGGACTGCGCACCCGGGGGCGCGGCGCTCACGCTCCTGCGCACCGAGGGGATGGCCGAGCAGGCCGCCTATCGCGCGCGGCGTCTCGCCGAGCGGCTCTCAGCCTTCGGCACGGCGCGCGAGCTCGACGGGGCCGAGGCCGACCGCCTCTGGCAGGCGGTGCGCGATGCCGAGCCGCTCGCGACCGGTGAGGCGCCGGTCTGGCGTGTCTCGCTCCGCCCCTCCGCCGCGCCCGACCTGCTCGACGCGGTTCGGCAGATCCACCGCGCGACGGCGTTCTACGACTGGGGCGGCGGGCTGCTCTGGCTCCGCGTCGAGGATGGCGGCGGCGATGCGGGCGCGGCCGCGATCCGGGCCGAGACCGCAATCCGTGGCGGCCATGCGACGCTGGTCCGCGGCTCTGACGCCGTGCGCGCGGCGGTGCCGGTCTTCGAGCCCGAGTCTGCGCCGATCGCGCGGCTCTCGGCTGGCCTGCGCGCGCGGTTCGATCCGGCCGGCATCCTCAATCCGGGGCGAATGGCCGCCTGATGCTCGACGCCTACGACTTCTGGGCCGAGCGGCTGTCCTCGGAGGATCTCGTCCTGATCGACGATTTCTGGCTGCGCTTTGCCGAGATCGCGCCGCGGATCGAGCGCTATTTCCGCGGCCTCGCGCGGCGGATCGACGCCGATGGCGAGGTGAAGGCCGCACTTGGGCCGCTTGCCGAGCGCCTGGTGTGCGATTTCGAGTTTGGCGCCGAGGGCAAGCTCGCGCTGGTGATCACGCCGGAGCTCTATCACTCCCGCCGCGCGCTTGCCCGGGCGGCCGTGGCCCGGGCGCCGGATCTGCCGGGCTGGGAGGTGCGCGACGCGCGCTGGCCGGTCGCCCGCGTGCCCGACGCCGTGCGCGCGATCCTCGGTCGCAGCCGCAGCGAGGCGCTCGCGGTCGAAGAGCTGATCCCGCGGCGCGGCGCCCACCGGCTGGTCGATCTCGTCGCCCACGGGTTCGGCGACCGAGAGTTCCTCGCCGATCAGGGCGGCGTGATCTTCTCCGTGCTGCTTGGCGAGCGCGCCGACCAGGACTGGCTCGGCACCGCCTATCCCCGTCGCTGGCCGATCCTGGCGCTGACCAACCTCACGCTCGCCCGCGAGCGCCCGCGCAAGGACCGGTGGCTCTCGGAGTTCCGCGAGCGCGCGACCGAGATCATCGAGGGGTTCGAGGCCGAGCGGCCGCAGACGCGCTTTGCCGACGGGCCGATGCGGGTCGAGGACACCGTCTCGTTCCGCCTCCGTCCGAGGACGGGTGACTGGGAACGCCGCGGCGACGCCATGGTCTATCAGAGCCGTCACCGGGCGCTAACCGCGGCGCGGCTCGCGGGCGTGCGCATCGGTGGTGCGCGCTTCTCCCGCTTTCGCGAGATCTTCTGCGGGCTCAAGATCCGGCGCACCAACGCCACGCCCTTCGCCGAGGTCGCCGAGATCGCGACCCTCGGCGCGCGCATCGAGGAGACGCTGATGACCCGCAAGATCGGCGGCGTGACCGGCCGGGCCGTCGGCCTCGAGCATGTCTATATCGATCTCGCCCTCATCGATCTGCGCGCCAGCATCGACGCGCTCCGGGGTATGCTCGGTGCCGAGGGGATCTTTGGGCCGGTCTGGCTTATCTTCGACGATGCGGGGCTCGAGGATCTCTACCATCCGCTGATGCCGCAGACCCCGCCGACACCGATGCAGGCCGTTTGAGGGCCGGAACCCCGAGACGAGAGGACAGGAGGGCCCATGCAGACCCGCTTCAGCCCCGAGCAGCTCGCCGATCCCGCGACCGCGCATTCCAACCGGATCCTCCGGAAATGCGTCCATCGCGGGTTCTGCACCGCCACCTGCCCGACCTATCAGTTGCTGGGCGACGAGCTCGATTCGCCGCGCGGGCGGATCTATCTGATCAAGGAGATGCTCGAGAGCGGCCGCCCGGCCGATGCCCGCACGGTCAAGCATATCGACCGCTGCCTCTCCTGCCTCGCGTGCATGACCACCTGTCCATCGGGCGTGCACTACATGCACCTCGTCGATCACGCCCGCGAATACATCGACCGGACCTATCGGCGCCCCGTCGCGGACCGGGCGTTGCGCTGGCTGTTGCGCCAGATCCTGCCCTATCCGCAGCGCTTCCGCTTCGCCATGGCCGGCGCCATGCTCGCGAAACCCTTTCGTAGGCTGATCCCGGGCAAGCTCGGCGCGATGATCGATCTCGCGCCCCCCCGGATCGCGCCGCCCGCGCGCCATGACGACCCGCAGGTGCATGCGGCCGAGGGCGCGCGGCGCGGCCGGGTGGCGCTGCTGACGGGCTGCGCCCAGCGCGCGCTCGAGCCCGAGATCAACGCTGCCACGATCCGAATCCTCACGCGCCACGGTTACGACGTCGTGATCGCCGCGGGGATCGGCTGCTGCGGCGCGCTGGTGCATCACATGGGCAAGACCGAGCTCGCGCAGGGTGCCGCGGGTGCCAATATCCGCGCCTGGGCGCGCGAGATCGAGGGCGAGGGGCTCGACGCGGTGATCGTCAACACCTCGGGCTGCGGGACCACGGTCAAGGACTACGGGCATATGATGGTCGGCACGCCGCTCGAGGCGGAGGCCGCGCGGGTCTCGGCGATCGCCTGCGATATCAGCGAGTTCCTGGATCGGATCGGTCTCGACGGCGCGACGCGCGCCCGGCCGCTGCGGATCGCCTATCACGCGGCTTGCTCGCTGCAGCACGGCCAGAAAGTGACCCTGCCGCCCAAGGCCTTGCTGCGCGCCGCGGGCTTCGATGTCGTCGAGCCCGCCGAGGGCCATCTCTGCTGCGGCTCGGCCGGCACCTACAACCTCCTCCAGCCGGCGATCGCGGGCCAGCTGCGCGACCGCAAGGTGGCCAATCTCGAGGCGACGGCGCCGGAGGTGATCGCGGCCGGCAATATCGGCTGCATGATGCAGATCGGCGGCGCGACCGCGCTGCCGGTGGTGCACACGGTGCAGCTGCTCGACTGGGCGACCGGCGGGCCCGTGCCGGAGCCGGTGGTCCCGGTGCTCGAGCGGCGCGCCGAGGAGGCGTCGGCTCCGGCCGACCTGGCCGCCACCGCATGACGGCGCTCCGCCTGCCGCGGCTGGGGATCGCCCTCCTCGGGGCGGCCGTCTTTCTGGCCGCAGGCGTGGCCCTGGCCGCGGCGACCGGCCCACGGGTCGCGTGGTTCCAGAAGCTCAGCATGCTCACCGATGAGGAGCATGTGGAATGGCGCGGCGTCGGGCGGGTGAATATCGGCGGCTTCCGCCAGACGGGGATGTGCACCGGCACGCTGATCGCGGACGATCTCGTGCTGACGGCGGCGCATTGCGTGACCTCGTCGGCGACCGGCACGCTCTACCCCCTCGGCAACATCCATTTCGTCGCGGGCTACAATCGCGGCGTCGGCACCGCCGACAGCCCCGCCGCCTCGGTGACGATCCACCCCGGCTATCTCGGCGCCGACCGGTCGAGCTTCGAGCGCATCGCCACCGATCTCGCGGTGATCCGCCTCAAGCTGCCGATCCCCGACGACAAGGCGACGCCCTTCAAGGTGGCGCCCGCAACCGCCGCGCGCGGTCCCCTCACCATCATCAGCTACCGGCGCGACCGGGCCCATGCGCTCACCCGCCAGCGCGGATGCGACCTGCGCAAGGCCTTTGCCGCGGTGCTCGCGGTCGGCTGCGACGTGACCTTCGGCGCCTCGGGCTCACCGCTCTTCGCCACCGTCGGCGGCGAGACCCGCATCGTCGCGGTGATCTCGGCCATGAGCCGTGACAAGTCCGACCCCATCGCCTATGCCGTGCGCCTCGACGGTGCGATTGCCGAGCTGCTCGCCGCGCTCGAGTGAGCCCGCCTCCTCCTTGAACACCCCGGTCCCCGTTCCCAAATCTCCTCTCGGCAGCCCGATAGGGGGCCAAACCGGATCGGTCCGCCCAGTAACGGGGGACCAACGGGAATATCGCTTCAACCGGAGGATACTCTCTACATGCGAACTTTCGACCTGACCCCGCTCTACCGTTCGACCATCGGCTTCGATCGCCTCGCCGGTCTGCTTGATCAGATCACGAGCCACGACGTCTCGGCGCCGACCTACCCGCCCTACAACATCGAAAAGCTGGGCGATGACGCCTATCGCATCACGCTGGCCGTCGCGGGCTTCTCCGAGGACGATCTCGGCATCGAGGTCAAGGAGGGCCAGCTCACCGTCACGGCGAGCAAGCGCGCGACGCCCGAGGCCGAGCGCCCGGTCTATCTCCATCGCGGCATCGCCGAGCGCGGCTTTGAGCGGCGGTTTCAGCTGGCCGATCACGTGAAGGTGACCGGCGCGATGATCGAGAACGGCCTGCTGCATGTCGATCTCGCGCGCGAGGTGCCCGAGGCGCTGAAGCCGCGCACCATCAGGATCGCGACCAAGGCTCCGGCCGGCCAGACCACCATCGAGGCCTGAGCCTGAGACCATAGCGCTGGGGGAGTGTCCCCCAGCCACCCGCGCCCGCGTCGCCCACGCGGGCGCTTTGCTTTGGCGAGCCCGGATATCGGATCGGCACCCTCAAATAGGTCAGACATTTCAATTGCACATGAGCATCCGGTGGCAGATCGCTCCGCCCAGGGGAGCGACGGCCGCGCCCGCATATCGATTTCCGAGGCATGGCGTCGCGATTTAAAAGGTCAGACATATGTCATCGAACCACCATAGATTGTGGGCAAGGGGTCTCCTTGCACGAAATGCGGCCGTCTTTTTCCCGGTGGTTGTGATCCTTGCGGCTCGGGTCACAAAGGTCTGACATATCCTATCCCCGTGAATCGAACAGCTCCGCGGGCGGCCCGCACCGCTCCAATTGGCGTCCGAAGGCGCCATGTGACGGCACACCATGGCCGGCCAAGATGCCGAAGAAGCGCGGCGCCCTAGCTTGCGGCGCAGAGGCCGCACAGGTCGGCCAGACGCTTGGGGAGAGAGCGATGGATGGGACATCCGCTGCGGGCCTCGGCCTGTTGATTGCAAAAATGAGCGCCTTCGCCCTGTTGGTCTATGCCTCCTGGAGCGCCACCCGCGATGTCCGCGAGGCCAAGGCTCGCAAGGCGGCCGAGGCCGAGGGAACACCCGCTGAGCCGGATCTGGCCGAGACGACGCCCCAGCGCTGACCGCCGCCTTGCACAGCACCGCTCGGGACCGCTCGGGCGCGGAGCACCGAGGCGCCGGCCGCAACCGCCTCGGCGCCGGCACGCCCTTGACCTCGCCCCCGCTTGTCGGTTCAACGCAGGGTCTGCGCGCGGTCCGGAACGAGTGGGATGATGGGCGACAAAGACGAGACCAGAAACCTTATCCTCGCCGTCGCCCTCTCGATGGCAGTGATCATCGGATGGTACGCGATCTTTCCGCCGGCCGAGCCGCTGCCGCCGGTGGCAGAGACACAGCAGACCGACGGCTCCCCGGCAGGCATCTCCGAGACCGGCGGGAGCGCGACGGGCGAGCCGACCGTGCCGCTCAGCCGCGACGGGGCGCTCGGTGCCTCGGAGCGGGTCGAGATCGCCACCCCGGCGCTCAAGGGCTCGATCGCGCTCACGGGCGGGCGGCTCGACGATCTGAGCCTCGAGGCGTATCGCGAGACGCTCGAGCCGGGCTCGCCCACCGTCACGCTCCTCTCGCCCACGCGCGCGCCGCAACCCTACTTCACCGTCTATGGCTGGCTCCGTGGCGATGAGAGCGAGACCGGGCCGCTGCCGGGGCCCTCGACGCCCTGGCGCCTGGCCGAAGGGCAGCGCCTCTCACCCGCCACCCCGATCGCGCTGGAATGGGACAATGGTGCGGGCCTGACCTTCCGCCGCGAGATCGCCATCGACGAGAAGTACATGTTCACCGTCACACAGTCGGTGACCAACACCACGGGCACTGCGATCTCGCTCGCGCCTTACGCCTATGTGGCGCGGCGCGGCACGCCCGAGACGCTCGGCTTCTTCATTCTGCATGAGGGGGCGATCGGCGTCGCCGACGGCGTCCTGCGCGAGCTCGCCTATCAGGAGGGGTTCTTCACCGAGGGCTTCGACGGGATGCCGCTCGATGCGCGGCGCGACGAGTTCGTCGAGGCGACGCGGATCGAACAGAACGGCTGGCTCGGCTTCACCGACAAGTATTGGATGACGGTTCTGGCCCCCGAGCCCGGCGAGTCGTTCCGCGCGATCTACAAGCTGATCCCCTCGCGCGAGGAGTACCGCACCGAGATGCTGCTGGAGACGGTCACGGTCGCGCCCGGCGAGACCACCGAAGTGACCACGCGGCTCTTCTCCGGCGCCAAGGAGGTGGCGACGATCCGCGACTATGGCGAGCGGCTCGGCCTCGAGATGTTCATCGACGCCGTCGACTGGGGCTGGTTCTACTTTCTCACCAAGCCGCTATTCTGGCTGCTGCACTGGCTCTTCCTGCTCGTCGGCAATATGGGCTGGGCGATTATTCTGCTGACGCTGCTGGTCAAGGCAGTGCTGTTCCCGCTCGCCTACAAGTCCTATGTCTCGATGTCGAAGATGAAGGCGCTGCAGCCCGAGATGGAAAAGCTGAAGGAGCGCTGCGGCGACGATCGCCAGAAGATGCAGCAGGAGATGATCGCGCTCTACCAGAAGAACAAGGTCAATCCGGCCTCGGGGTGCTTGCCGATCCTGTTGCAGATCCCGATCTTCTTCTCGCTCTACAAGGTGCTGTTCGT
>CAYORO010000172.1:0-8346 GCA_964406355.1 uncultured Limibaculum sp. | reverse complement strand
TCCGCAGTGCCGCATCAGCCTGATCACGGGTCGATGCGATCGACACAGGCGGCCCTTTGCCGACCTTGGCAATACCCAGCGCATTCGCAGGCGCAGGACGTCGAACCTGCCGTTCGCTGCGCCGCCGAAGAACACAAACGGCACTCTGTCACTCTGCGGACACAGGCGTCATTCACCCGTTGACCGTTATCCGCAATAAAGCGGGCGCTGACAGATAGACGGTCGAAGTCTTGTAGACCTTTGAAAACGGCAGACAGGATGTTTCCGTCTTCATCTGGATGAAAACATAGGCCTTCTATCTTCGATAATTCACCGTCTGTCGCCTACCTCGTATTGTACTCTTCAAGGTGTTCCGCCTTTGCGTTCACCAAAGGTACCTTGTCCAGACTGCAAGAAAAATGCGTGAAGGCGGCGCGTGGTCTCGGAGCTTTGGCACAACTCCGGAACATAGACCGTGCGCTGAGCGCTATGGAAAACGAGCCAGACTCGCACACGCTCTTCGAGTTCCGCTCCCTCGAACCCGATCTCTGAGAACAGACCACGCACGAACCTGTAGCGCTCGTTGTCGATTTTGCGGACGGCTTCGGCCACCCTTTCATCCTGCGCCGCCCAACTCCGAAACGCGATGTCGTATCGGTCGAGGCCGTCGCGCCGGATGGCCTCCATGAGCCGCAGGAGACGCTGTCGCGCCGGGGCCTTACCGACGCCAACCTCTTGGATCACTCGTTCGGTGAAGGCGGTCGCCCAGTATTCGACTACGGCGTCGACGAAATCGTCGCGATTGGCGAAGTGGTGGTAGAAGCTCCCCTTGGTGACGCCGAGATCGGCGGCGAGCCGCTCGATCTTGAGGCGGGCTTGACCCTCTTTCGCCAAAACCTCCAGAGCGGCTGCGAGCCACGCCTCCCGGTCGAACCGTGGTTTCGTCTCTCGGCGCATCTTGGCCACGTGCGTCTCCCCATCCATACCGGCGAACCTCAAGCGCGACACGACCACACATTCATAGACTCCGTACGCAGCAGTATGCTACATACTCTTGGGTATTGAGTAATTGGATATGCTAGCCTGAACAGAGCAAGCAGGTGACAAGGAGGGGAACGGTCATGAAGCGATCTGGAGCGGTTTCCTGTGTGGCGCTGGTGGGCGTCGGGATGTTGGCGGGAGCGTGGTTCTCAGCGCCTTGGTCGGCTGCCAACCTGTTCTCGGAAACGGCGGATGCGTTCACGCTGGCGAGCGCTGCGCACGCCCAGGAGGCGGAGCCGGCGGTCTCGCCGACTGCGGTCCGAGACCGTCCACGCGACGTCTACTATCCGAATACGGAGGACCTCGACCCCGACGAGATGCGAGTGATCGCCTGTGGCACCGGGATGCCGACGACACGCGCGGCGCAGGCGGCGGCGTGCTTCCTCGTCGAACTCGGCAATGGCGACAAGTTCCTGTTCGACATCGGCTCGGGCTCGGCGGAGAGGATCTCGTCGCTTCAGATCCCCTATAACTACCTCGACAAGGTCTTCATCGGGCACTTGCACACCGACCATTTCGGGGCGCTGCACGATCTGTTCATCGGTGGCGCTCTGATGGGTCGGACGGTGCCGCTGCGCGTTTGGGGGCCGAGTGGCGCAACGCCGGAGCTTGGAACGGCATATGCATTGGAAGGTATGATGCAGATGCTGACCTGGGATCTCGCAGGCCGTGCCGGCAACGTTGATTATCGCGGCTACCACCTTGAGGTGAACGAGTTCGATTTCCGACTGGAGAACGAACCGATCTACGAGGACAACGGCGTCGTCATCAGGACTTTCCCGGCGATACACTCGATCGATGGCGCTGTGAGCTTTGCGCTCGAATGGAACGATCTGAAGTTCGTTTTCAGTTCCGACACCTATCCGAACAAGTGGTTCGTCGAGTACGCGCGAGATGCGGACATCGCGATCCATGAGTGCTTCATCGCCGCGCCCGATCTCGTGAACAAGATGCGTTTCAGCCCGGAGTCGGCGTTGCTCGTCGGCACGCAGGTCCACACGGCGCCCGAAGCATTCGGCAAGGTGATGAGCGAGATTCAACCACGGATGGCGGTCGCCTATCACTTTTTCAACGACTTCGACACACGCTACGCTGTCTACGATCGCATCCGCAAAACCTATGATGGCCCGCTCAGCATGGCGGACGACTTCATGGTCTGGAACGTGACGAAGGACGAGATCAAGGTGCGAACGGCTGTCACTGACGAGCGCACATGGGCGCCGGCGCTGGCTCAACCGGCTCAGGCGCCGTCGCTGGATGATCGTGAAGAATTCGCGGAGCGCGTCGGCATCGATATCGATGACATCGGCTTCTCCGAATTCACGAATGACGGCTTCTGGGACGTCGACGACGTCCTGCGCCCGATCTTCGAGGAAGCCTCCGAAGCGCTCGGCCAGGAATTTCCCTATCCCGGTGACGACAACTGACGGCAACGCCGCTTGCCGCCGAGGCATCTGCCTTGGCGGCAGGCTGTCTGGGCGTCACCTTTTGGCGCAAGGCCAAAACTCAAGCGCGGGAAAGCATGAACCGGATCATCCATTCATTCGTCTTGGCCGCTTTGACGACTTCGGTGTCCACCGGCTCGGGCGTAGCACAGTCCTTCGACACCGCCGAGGCGTCGGACGACGATTGGCGCTTCACTGTGCAGCCATATCTTTTCCTGCCTGTTCGCACTCAGGGGACCTCGACCGTGGCCGGGACGAGCGTCGACCTCGATCTCGATCTCGGCGAAGTTCTCGACATTCTGCAGGGCGCCCTGTCTCTGCGCGGCGAGGCGTGGCGGGGCGATTTCGGGATCATTGCAGACGGGTATTACGTCTACCTGGAGGACGGCTATGGCGTCAGCGGCCCCATGGGCGGCGGCTTTGATCTGACGTCGGAGACGCGGCAGGGTTGGGTCAGCCTGCAGGGGGCGTACCGGCTCGCCGATGGTGTGATCGACGCGACGGGACGGCGCTTCGTCTTGGACGCCTCGGCCGGCGTGCGGTTCAACTGGCTGAATCAGGAAATCGACGTGGACGTAACCGCCCCCGGACCCGGGCTTATCAGTCGGAGCTTTGGCGGCACGGAGAGCTGGGCCGAGCCGATGGTCGGCTTGCGGGGCGCTGTCGAAATCGCCGATCGATGGACGCTCGGGGCGCGTGTGGAGCTGGGCGGTTTCGGCGTCGAGGGGAACGATCTGCAATACACCGCTGTCGCCGGCGTGGATTGGCGCGCCTGGGACAACACGTCGATCCTGTTCGGCTACCAGTTCTATGGCATCGACTACTCCACCAACCGGTCCGATGGTGAGTTCGCCTACGATATAGACCAGCACGGCCTCTATACTGGCGTCGCGTTCAGGTTCTGATTGCGATGCGACGGGACGGCGCCTGGGTTCGGATCAATCGCCTGTTTCGCGTCACATTTTCCTCCGCCGCGCTGCTGACGGCCCCCGCCGCCGCCGACCTCGTTTCGCCCTATGGCGGCGAGACCGCGCCGAACTTCGTCGAGATCCACGTCCTCGAAGACCGGGTTCGCGTCGAACTGGAGATCGATCGCGCGGACTACCCGTTCTTCGTGACACAGGATGAGGGCGGCGGTCTGAGCCTCGCCGAGCGATCCGGGCGCACATTTGTCGTCGAAACTTCGACCGAAACGCTGGAGCCGCAAACGCGCGCCGTCACCCTCAGGCGGCGCAAGGCTCGACCGACCGCTGCGACGTCGCTCGCCCCACTGCGCCCGCGCAGCGCAGACGTGATCTTCGCGGCGCTTGAATTTCCGTTCGAACAGAAGCCGGGGACTCTTATCTTCTCTCCGCCCCTCGACGCGTCCGGGCGGCCGCGCGCGTCGATTGGGGTGCTCGTCACGCATCTCGGCGTGCCGGTGACGGACTACCGATACCTCTCCCAAAGGGAGACGATGCTGCTCGATTGGGTGGATCCCTGGTTCTCGAGGTTCGAAAACCCGAACCTGACGCGCCATCACAAGGAAGCGCGCATGGCGTTCCTCTACGCCGAGCCGCACGAGGTCCGGCGCGAGGCGCTCTTCAGGGTTCGCGATGCGCTGTCGATGCTGGGCTCTAAAGCGGACGGGCCCGAGCTCTCGGCCGATGAGGCCGAGGCTCTTTCCGCCGTGCTCGCCGAGACCATCGCCGCCCGCACCTCGATGTTCGTCGACGGAAAGCCCGTTCAACCGGATTTCGATCGCGCCGCACAGATGCGGATCGGCCCTCGCGGGCTCGAATATCTGCAACCGGGCGAGCCCCTAGACGTGAACGCCGGTTTCATCGGGCTGATCTGGTCCGCGCCCGTGAACGAGTTGCCTCAGACCGCCGCTTTGGAGTGGTCGTGGTTCGACGGTCCGAATGATCGGGTGTCCGGTCACGCAGTCGACGCCGCCGGCCCCTTCCTTTTCCCCCTCATGCCAGACGATCCGCGCATTGAATGGGTGAACCGATTCAAGACGCCGCCCTATCCGCCGATCTCCGCGGTCGCGGTCGAGCGAGCCGACACTCCAGCGCCGCTGATCGCTGGTCTGGGCGCGATTACGCTCTCGGGCTTGATCGTCGTCGGCTTGGGCGCCCTGCGGCCCGGGATCGTCGCTCGACGCGCCGTGCTCGTCGTCGGAGCGATCGCCCTCATCGGCGCAGCCGGCGTCTTACTCGTCCGAGATCGCGGCGCGCCGCCTGAGCTCGACCCAGATCAACTGAAGACCCTCGCCGGCGATCTCCTCAACAACGTCTATCGCGCATTCGATTTCCGCACCGAAGATCAAGTCTATGACAGGCTCGCGCTTACGCTCCACGGAGATGTTCTCGAAGAAGTCTACCTGGCGCAGCGGGATGCGCTCAGGATCGAGCGCGCGGGCGGCGCCGATGCGCGGGTGACCGCGCTCGATGTCCGCAGTGCGACCCTGGTCTCCTCCGAGCGCGGTGAATTGCGGTTCGAGGCCGACTGGAGAGTATCCGGTCAGGTCGGTCACTGGGGCCACGTCCATAGCCGCCGCAACGCTTATCGGGCCGAACTCGTCGTGGCCGCCGTCGACGGCGCCTGGAAGATTCTCGACTTCGACGTGCTGCGCCAGGAACGCCTGCAATGACGCTCGAAATCAACGATCTCCAACACCGCTATCCCGGTGCGGAAGCGGGCGTTTCGATCGCGTCGCTTTCGATCAGGCGGGGAAGCTCCCTCGCGATTATAGGTCCCAGCGGATGTGGAAAAACAACGTTTCTCAATCTGCTCTCAGGTCTGCTGAGCCCTGATCGCGGCTCTATTCGCATCGACGGCGTCGACGTTTCCGCCATGAGCGCGCGCGCCTCCAGACGCTGGCGCGCGGCGTCAGTCGGCCATGTCTTTCAAGACTTCGGCTTGCTGGATTATCTCAGCGCTCTCGACAACATACTGCACCCATTCCGCATTTGCCCGGGGCGACGGGTAACCCGCGAAGTGAGAGAGAAAGCCGCTTCGCTCGCGGAGAGCCTCGGCGTCGCCGGGCACCTTGATCATCGGCCAGCGCAACTCTCGCACGGCGAACGCCAGCGCGTAGCGATCTGTCGAGCGGTGGTCACCGACCCTCAGATCATCCTGGCCGACGAACCGACCGGCAATCTCGACCCCGAGACGGCGGCGCGCGTCATGGCGCATCTGCACCAACTTCGCGGCCGCCTGGGCGCGACGCTCGTCGCCGCGACCCACGATCACGCGATGCTGAAGGATTTCGACCAAGTCCTCGACTTCCACCCGAATGCGCGGATCGCGACATGATCAGCGTCTTGTACCTCGCATGGCGTCATCTGTGGTTTCAACGGCTTCGCAGCGCGACGCTGACGCTGGTGTTCGCCATCCTCGTCGGCATTCCGCTTTTGAGCGAGACGCTCGTCCAGGAACTCGACGACCAGATGATGGCGAGGGCCGAGGCGACGCCACTCGTCTATGGCGCAGCCGGCGCGCCACTCGAGCTCACGCTCTCGGCAGCCTATTTCCGCGGCGCGGTGGAGGCGCATGTGGCGATGGCTGACTATGAATGGCTCGTTGCCAGCCGCCTCGCGGCGCTTGCGCCTATTCATCTCGCGGGAACAGTGCGCGGCGCGCCCGTCGTCGGAACCGATATCGAGTATTTCGCCTTGCGCGGACTCACCGCGGTCGAGGGACGCTTGCCTGCGCGCATCGGCGAGGTGGCTATGGGCGCCGACGCCGCAGAGCGCCTATCCGCGCGCGTAGGAGACGTGATCGCGAGCGATATTGCGCAGGTTTTCGACCTCGCCGGCGCCCATCCCATTGGTCTTGTCGTGACGGGCGTTCTCGCTCGCAGCGGCTCGGCCGATGACGATGCGATTCTGACGGATTTGCGGACCGGATGGATCGTTTCAGGGCTGGGACACGGGCATCAGGATTTGAACGAAGAGACGGACCGAGCGCTGCGCCTGGAGCAAGCCGAAGGACCGGTCACCGCGAATGCGAGCCTGCCAACGATCGAGGTGATTTCACCGGATCAACTCGACAGGTTTCATTTCCATGGAGACCCCGCGACCTTTCCTCTGTCGTCGGTGCTCGTCTTCCCGCACGACGCCCGCGCTGCGGCACTGCTTCAAGGGCGCGTCGCTGATCTCGGCCGCGCTGTCCAAATCCTGAGACCCTCCGAGCAGATACGCGGCTTGATGGACGACGTTCTGCGCGTGAAGACGCTGCTTCAGCGCGTCATGGCCGCGATCGGGGGCGCGGCGCTCTTGTCCATGGGGTTGGTCGTCTGGCTGTCCGTCCAGATGCGGCGACGCGAATTCGACATCGCTCATCGGCTCGGCGCTGATCCGGCGTTGCCGGTCGCGCTGGTGGCAGCCGAATTGCTGATACTTCTGATCGCCGCTTGTGCGCTTGCCCTCCTGCTGGTTTGGGGAGCTTCGAGTCTCGAGGACGAGTTTTCTCAAGCGGTCATTTTGAGGAGCTGACATGAGACTACTTCTCGCCTTCTCACTTTTCGCCGCGGCTGGTCCGTTGACCGCGAAGCCGATCGGCAGCGTAGCCGCGGTCAATGCGCCGCTGGCGTACATCGCCGAGACGCTCGGCGGCGGCTCGCTGGAGGTCGTCTACCCTGTGCCTGAAGGCGTCGACCCGGCCTATTGGCGCCCGACGGTCGAAGAGGCGCTGCTCTATCAGACGGCGGACCTGATCCTTCTGAACGGGGCCGGCTACGCGAAATGGACGGAAACCCATGCGCTGCCGCGTGCGCGTCTCGTCGACACGACGGCGGAGGTGGTCGATCTCCTATTGCCCAGCGACGACACGGTTGTGGTGCATCGCCATGGCCCAGAGGGCGAACACTCTCATGGAAGCGGGTTCGCGATCACGACATGGCTCGATCCTCAAATCGCGAAAGCGCAGGTCGCCGCAGCCCAGACAGCCATTGAGGCGCGCTTTCCTTGGCTCGCCACAGACATCGCGGTCAATGCGGAGGCACTTCTCGCGGAAATCGACGAAATGGACGCCGCCTTTGCGCGCTTCTTCGCAGATGTTTCGGAGCGGCAGATCATCGGTTCGCACCCCGTCTACCAGTACCTCGATCGCGCCTATCCCAGCGCCATCGCGGCCGTGCACTGGGAGCCGGATGCGATGCCGGCTGAAGCCGAATGGGAGGCGTTCGCAGCAAATCTCGATCCGAGTCGAGCACCGATCATGCTCTGGGAAGACGCGCCGCTCGTCGAGACGCGGCAGAGGCTCGAAGCCATGGGCGTAGAAGTTCAGGTGCTCAACCCGTTGGCGAACGCGGCCAACCGCGAAAGCCTGTTCCAAACGATCGGCGCTCAGGTCAATCCGAAATAGCGCTTTTGGCCCCGCATTTCATGGAGCTAAGAAGGTGCGCCATGAGGTCCGATCGCTTTGCTCCGAAGCAGCATCTTAGTCCTCGATCGCGCGTCATGCGTGCTTGAACTTGACGTTGATTACAAGCGCCGCGTTGATCTCTGGTCTAGATCCAGCGCCCGCTTTGTTCGCGTGAACAGTCATTAACCGTGCCGCTACCGACGACCGTCTTGGGCTCGGTGCAGCCGACGAGCGAACCGATCCGGAATGGCGGCTTTAGAGTCTATGCCCGAAGTGATCCGGCTGGTCTGCCCATACGGCAGGAAACGGCTCCAGCACGCGCGCCAGCGTCACCTCCGGCCCCTGCTTGCCGTCGAGGATCGCCTCGACGATTTCGGGAGCAAGCAGCGTCAGGCGCATGACACGGGTCATATAGGTCGGCGCGATCCCCTCGCGCTCGGCCAGTTCGGCGATGGTGACGAACTCGCCCGACTCCAGCAACCTCTTCCAACGGAACGCACGGGCCAACGCCTTGATCAGTGTGCTGTCC
>CAYORO010000171.1:0-8351 GCA_964406355.1 uncultured Limibaculum sp. | reverse complement strand
GGGTCGCGCCCGAGATTGCCGATCAGGATCACCTTGTTGACGCTGCCTGCCATGCTGCCCTCCCGCCGCGGTCGCGCCACCCTAGCCCCGGCCCGCGCGTGCCGCCAAGGGGGTCAGGCGAGGAGCCGCCAGAGGATCGGCAGAAGGATCGCGGTGGCGAGCGCGTTGAGCCCCATGGCGAGTGCCGAGAAGGCGCCGGCGAGCTCGCGGATCTCGAGCGCGCGGGCGGTGCCGATGCCGTGGCTCGCGGTGCCGAGGGCGACGCCGGTGGCGGCCGGGTCGCGCACGCCGAGCGCCGTGAGGAGCGGGGGCCCGAACATCGCACCGAGGACGCCGGTCAGGATCACGAGGACCGCCGTCAGCGAGGGCAGGCCGCCGAGCGCCTCGGCGATGCCCATGGCGACCGGGGCGGTGACGGATTTCGGCGCGAGCGCGATCACCGTGGGCTCGGCGGCGCCCATTGCCCAGGCAAGGCCCACCGCCGTGCCGGCCGCCGTCAGCGAGCCCGCCAGGATCGCCGCCGCGAGCGGCAGGGCGGCGCGCCGGACCCGCTCGATCTGGCGGTAGAGCGACACCGCGAGCGCGACCGTGGCCGGCCCGAGCAGGAAATGCACGAACTGCGCGCCGTCGAAATAGGTGGCGTAGTCGGTGCCGGTGGCCGTGAGCACCGCCACGAGGATCAGCACCGCGACCAGCACCGGGTTGAGCAGCGGATGCCCGCCGAGGCGGCCCGAGAGCCACTGCGCCCCCTGATAGGCCGCGAGCGTCAGCCAGAGATGCAACAGCGGCGAGGTGGCGAGATAGACCCAGATCTCGGCGACCGCCTCGGGGACCGGTGCCCCGGGTGGGACAGGCGCCGCGCTCACGGCTCTTCGCCCGAGCGCGCCAGGCGCCCGATCCAGACCATCACGAGAGCGGTGACGGCGATGGTCGCGAGCGTCGAGCCGACGAGGGCGAGGCCGATGGCCGGCCAGTCCGCCGCGATCAGCCGCGCATGGAGCATCACCCCCACACCTGCCGGCACGAAGAGGAGCGCCAAATGGCCGAGCAACCCGTCGGCCAGGCGGCTCATCTGTTCGGGCAAACCCCGGGCGAGCAGTCCCGCCAGAAGGATCGCCATGCCGGCGACCGGACCCGGGACCGGCAGGCCGAGCGCCGTGACGAGGGTCTCGCCTGCCAGCTGGCAGCCGAGGAGGACGGTGAGATGGAACAGCATGGCACCTCTCGGAGCGGGGGGCGGTCGTGGGACGGCACCACTATGCCCCGGCCCGCACCATCCGCGCGAGGCTTGCGCGGTGCGCTCAGCCCCCGCCGGCGGGGCCGACGGGCGCGATCACCTCGCGGGTGGTGGCGTCGATCAACAGCACGGTCCGTCCGACGCGGGCATAAATCTGGCCGTCGGGCGGGCGCGGCAGGTCGTAGGTGCGCCAGTCGAGCGTCACATGGGGCAGGCCGGGCGGCAGCGGCCCGCCCACGGTGAACCCGATCGCGCTGGGGGCGATGCCGCGGGCCCGCGCGAGACTGCCGGGGGAGCCCGGATCGGGCGGGCCGACCTCCGGCTCCTCGGCCTGATCGGGCGGCGCGACGGGGTCGTCGGGCTCGGGTTCGGCCGGGGCGAGGCGCCGCCGGCGCTCCTCATACCCGTAGTAGCGGTCGGTGACGATCAGGAGCTGCCCGGCGCGCTTGCGGCGTGGGCCATGGTGGCGGCCCTCATGCTCGGGAACCCATCCGGGCTGGTCGGTGCCCGACGACCCGGACGCGCTGTCCTGCCCCCCGATCTGGCGGGGCACGCGCGAGGGCGACTGCCGCGCGGCCTGGGCGATCCGTGTCTCGGGGGCCGAGGGGGGCTCGGCCGCGATCTGGCCGCCCGCGACCGTGCACACCAGCGCAATCGCGGGTGTCGCATGCCGCGGAACTGTCGGTCGACCCATGCGCTCTCTCCGGATGCGGCCGCTGTACACGCTGGACCCGCCGCCCGCTGGCCTGTCCCGCGCCCGCGGGCGCTGGCCAGCCCATCGCCGGTATCCTATGGTCTCGCCCGGCCGAGGACAATTGCAGTCCGCCCGCAGCGCCCCCCGGCTCCGCGGCGACAGCCCATCAGGAGGCACGCCCATGCCCGTCGATCCGCCGGCCACGACGCGCCCCGAAGGCCTGGCTGAGGAGCTCGCGGCGGCCTATGCGGCGCGGGGCCCGGGCTACCAGGCGCGCACCCATCTGAAGGCCCCTGACGGCACCGCGCGCTATGTCAACCGGCTGATCCGCGAGGCCTCGCCCTATCTCGTGCAGCACGCGCACAACCCGGTGGACTGGTGGCCCTGGGGCGAGGCCGCCTTTGCCGAGGCGCGCGCCCGCAACGTGCCGGTGTTCCTCTCCGTCGGCTATGCGACCTGTCACTGGTGCCATGTGATGGAGGAGGAGAGCTTCGACAACGAGCTGGTGGCGGCGCTCCTCAATGCGCGCTTCGTGCCGGTGAAGCTCGACCGCGAGCAGCGCCCGGATCTCGACCAGATCTACATCACCGCGACACAGCTCCAGCAGGGCCATGCCGGCTGGCCCAACTCGCTGTTCCTGCGGCCCGACGGGGTGCCCTTCCTCACGGGGACGTACTTCGCGCGCCCGCATTTCCTGCGCCTGCTCGAGTCGGTGTCGCGCGCCTGGACCGAGCAGCGCGCCCAGATCGACGAGGTGGCGGGGTTGCTCTCGGCGGGGATCCAGCGCCAGGCCCAGATCGAGCAGGCGGGGGGCGACGCGCCCGGGGCCGGGTCGCCGGGGGCCGAGACCATGGCCGCCTGTGCCGCCCAGCTCGCACGCATGCACAACGGCGCGCATGGCGGCTTCTCCGAGCAGCAACAGTTTCCTCAGGAGACGTTGCTGCTGGTGCTGCTCGATCGCTGGCGCCGCGACGGCGACGCGGAGGCGCTCGGGATCGCGACGCGCAGTCTCGAGGCGATCGCGGCGGGCGGGATCCACGACCATGCTGGCGGCGGGTTCCACCGCTACACCGTCGACGTCACCTGGCGCACCCCGCATTTCGAGAAGATGCTCTACAACCAGGGCCAGCTTGCGCGCGCCTTCGTAGAGGGCTGGGAGCTGACCGGCCGGCCCTCCTGGCGCCGCGCGGCCGAGCGGTGCTTCGCCTATGTCGCGCGCGAGATGAGGGATCCCGCCGGCGCCTTCTACGCCGCCGAGGATGCCGACAGCCCCGATGCCACCGGGCGGCGGGAGGAGGGGGCGTTCTATCTCTGGCCGGCCGCGGAGGCGCGCTCGGTCCTCGGGTCCGAGGACGGCGCCTGGGCGGTCACGACACTCGGTCTCGAGAAGCCGATCGGCGAGGTCGGCCCGGTGGCCCATCTCGAGCCCGGCGCCGAGCCTGACTGGGCGCGGCTCGACCGGGTGCTCGACCGCCTCCGCGCGGCCCGCGCCGCCCGGGCCCGTCCGATCCGCGACGACAAGGTCATCGCCGGCTGGAACGGGCTGATGATCCGCGCGCTCGCCGAGGGCGCTGTGGCCTTTGCCCGGCCCGATCTCGCCGAGACCGCCGCACAGGCGGCCGAAGCGATCTGCGGCCGGCTCTGGGACGACGCGGACGCCGTGCTCTGGCGGATCTGGGCGGAGGGGCGCCGGCTCGAGCGCGCGCAGCTCGAGGACCATGCCTGGCTCGGGCTCGGCTGCCTCGCGCTCCTCGAGGCGACCGGCGAGCCCCGCTGGCGCGAGCGTGCCGTGGCGCTCTCCCGGGCGATCCTGCGCGACTTCCGGGGCGAGGGCGGGCGCCTGCGGATGGCGGCCGAGGACGGCCCGCTCGGGCCGGTCTACGAGACCGGCGATGGCGCGACGCCCACGGGCGAGAGCTCGGCACTCGAGCTCCTGGCCCGTGTCGGCGCCATGGCGGAGCCCGAGATCGCGCTGGCGGCGCGTGAGCTCGCTGCGGCGCTCTCGGGCGCGCTCCGCGAGATGCCGGTGCTGCGGCCCGAGGCGCTGATGGCCGCGCGGGCGCTCGGCGAGGGCGCCTCGGGATATCGCCGGCTGCTGGCCGACGGGCATCTGGCGGTGGCGCTTCGACGGGCGGAAGAGGGCTGGCGGCTCGCGCTCCGGATGGCACCCGGCTGGCACCTGAACGCCGCCGACCCCGGTGGCGCCGATCCCGCTGCAGACGGGCTTGTCGGCGCCGCCGTCACCGGAGCGCGGGTCGAGTGGCCCGAGGGCACGCCCTTCGCTGCAGGTTTTGCCGAGGCGCCGATCCGCGTCTATGAGGGGGCGCTGGATCTCGCCCTCGCGCCCGAGGCCGAGATGTTTGCCCTCAGCCTCCAGCTCTGCTCCGATCGTATCTGTCTCGCGCCGATCGAGGCCCGCTTCAGGATCGCCCCATGACCCGGATCGCCTTCCTCGCCCTGCTGCTCGCAGCGCTCCTGCGGCCCGCCGCCGCGGCCGACTGGCAGCCGATGACCCCCTCGGAGTTTCGCGCCTATGCCGAGGGGTGGACGCTCCATTTCGAGCGCAACGGCCAGCCCTATGGCTCCGAGACCTTTCGCGAGGGCGACCGCACGGTCTGGCGCTTCCACAACGGCCAGTGCACCGACGGCGTGTGGGAGGCCCGCGGCGCGCAGATCTGCTTCACCTATCCCGATGGCGACCCGCCGATCTGCTGGCGCTTCATGCGCGACGGGGCGGAGGTTATGGCGCGGCTGATCAAGCGCTTCGACGCGGGCCCCGATCTCGAGATCACCGTGGCCCGGCGGACCCGGGTGCCGCTGGTCTGCGGGGCGCCGGCGGTCTGAGGGACGCCCTCGGCCGTCAGTCGGCCCCCTCGATGACGGTGATATATGCCTCGCCTGCACCCTCCCGCTCGGCCCGGGCGGCGGCGTATTCGGGCGACCGCCAGCAGGCGAGCGCGGCCTCGTAGCTCGGGAACTCGATGATCACATGGCGCTCGCGGCCGAGCGGGCCCTCGACCTCCTCGGCCGCCCCGCCGCGCGCGAGGAACCGCGCGCCGAACTTGGCGAAGGGCACGGCGTTCGCCTCACGGTATCGCGCATAGCTTTCCGGGTCCGTCACCCGCACATGGGCGACCCAGTATCCCTTGGCCATCAGCCCTCGAGCCCCTCGACGAGGACGATGCTCGCCTCGCTGACCGGGAGACGGTGCTCGCGCGCCGCCTGATAGCCCGCCGACTGCCAGCAGGCGCGGGCATCGGCGAGGCTCGGAAACTCGATCACCACATGGCGCGGGCGCCCGTCGCCGCCCTCCATCCACTCAGGCGCGCCGCCGCGGGCGAGGAAGCGCGCGCCATGGGCGGCGAAGGCCTCGCGCGCGCCCTCGACATAGTTCTGAAAGGTCGACATGTCGTCGACCTTGACGTGGGCGATCCAGTACCCCTTTGGTATCGCGGTCTCTCTCCTTTGGCGCGGTGTCAGGTCTCGTCGAAAAGCGTCGGCTGGGCGGGTGGTGTGCGGCGCGGACGGCGGCGCCCCGGCGTTTGGCCCTGGGTGTGGCCCGTCATCTCGCCCGGCGTTTGGGCCTCGACGCGGCCGTCGGCGAACTCGATCTCAAGCACCCGCCCGGCGCCGATCCCGGCCGCACGCGTGACGACACTGCCCGAGCCCTCGCGCACCACGGCATAGCCGCGGGCCAGCGTCTCGCGGTAGCCGAGCGTCTGAAGGAGGCGCTGGAGACCCGCGACACGGTCGGTGGCGTCGGCGAGGCAGCGCTCGGCGGCGGGGCGGAGACGCCCGGCGCGGTCGGCGAGGCGCTCCGACTGGCGGTCGATGGGCGCGCGCACGAGGCGCGGCGTCAGCCGGCCGGCCGAGCCCCCGCGCGCGAGGCGCGCGGCCTGCACCGCCGCCCCGAGCGCGGTTGGCAGCCGCCATGTGAGCGGCGCGAGCGCCTGGACATGCGGCTCGGTCAGCGCCTGCGGACGCGGCAGGCGGGCGGCGGCGGCGTCGAGCCGCTGGGCGTGGGTCTCGACGAGGCTCTCGGGTCGCGGCAGGCCGCGTGCGAGGTCCCGGAGCCGCTGGGCGGACAGCTCAAGCCCCCGGCCGAGCGCCGCCACCCGCCGCGCCTCGAGCCGCGCGATCTCGGCCATCAGATCGGCTCGCACTGGCACCGCCATCTCGGCGGCCGCGCTCGGCGTGGGAGCGCGCCGGTCGGCGGCGAGATCGATCAGCGTCGTGTCGGTCTCGTGGCCCACCGCCGAGATCAGCGGGATCCGCGAGGCCGCTGCGGCCCGCACCACCGCCTCCTCGTTGAAACCCCAGAGATCCTCGACCGAGCCGCCGCCGCGCGCGACGATCACCACATCGGGCCGCGGCACGGGCCCGTCGGGCGCGAGCGCCGAGAAGCCCCGGATCGCGGCGGCCACCTCGCCCGCGCAGGCCTGTCCCTGCACCGCCACGGGCCAGAGCAGCACCTGCACCGGCATCCGCTCTGCGAGGCGGTGGAGAATGTCGCGGATCACCGCGCCCGAGGGCGAGGTCACCACCCCGATCACGCGCGGCAGATAGGGGAGCGCGCGCTTCCTCTCCTCGGCGAAGAGCCCCTCGGCGGCGAGCGCCTTGCGGAGCTTCTCGAGCCTGGCCAGCAGCGCGCCTTCGCCGGCATAGGCGAGGCTCTCGATCACGATCTGGTATTTCGACTGGCCGGGGAAGGTGGTGAGCCGCCCGGTCGCCACCACCTCGAGCCCCTCCTCGGGGCGGACCGCGAGCGCGCCGGCGACGCCCTTCCAGATCACGCCCGAGAGCACGGCCCGCTCGTCCTTGAGGTCGAGATAGACATGGCCCGAGCGCGGCCGCGAGACGCGCCCGATCTCGCCGCGCACCCGGACATGGCCGAACGCGCCCTCGACGGTGCGCTTCACCGCGCCCGAGATCTCGCTCACGGTGTATTCGGGGGCGTTGACGCCCGGGCCGTTGACGCCGTCGGGGCCGTCCTCGATAAGGCTGTCGCTCACGCGGGCTCTCCCATCGGGGCAGTATCGCGGCTCTCTGGTCCCTTGTCAGCCCTCGGGAGGCGCGGATGCGGGTGCTGATCCTCGGCGGCGGCGGGCGCGAGCACGCGCTCGCCTGGGCGATCGCGCGCTCCTCGCGCCTCTCGGCGCTCCTCGCGGCGCCCGGCAATCCGGGGATCGCGCGGCACGCGCGCTGCGTGGCGGTGCGGCCGGACGACGTGGCGGCGGTGCGCGCGCTGGCGCGCGCGGAGCGCATCGACCTGGTGGTGGTGGGGCCCGAGGCGCCGCTGGTCGCGGGCGTCGCGGACGCGCTGGCGGCGGCGGGGATCGCGGTCTTCGGGCCGACGGCGGCGGCGGCCCGGCTCGAGGCCTCGAAGGCGTTCTGCCACGAGGTGGCGGCGGCCTGCGGCGCGCCGATGGCGGCGCACGCGGTCTTCGAGGACGAGGGCGCCGCGCGCGCCCATCTCCGCGGCCTCGCGCGGCCGCCGGTGGTCAAGGCCGACGGGCTCGCCGGCGGCAAGGGGGTGGTGGTCGCCGAGACGATGGCCGAGGCCGAGGCGGCGGTGGCGGCGATCCTCGCCGGGCGCCACGGCCCGGCGCGCGCGGTGATCGAGGAGCGGCTCGTGGGCGAGGAGGTCTCGCTCTTCGCGCTGACGGACGGGCGGCGGGCCATCCGGCTGCCGGGCGCGCAGGACCACAAGCGGATCGGCGAGGGCGACACCGGGCCCAACACCGGGGGCATGGGGGCCTATTCGCCGGCGCCCGCGCTGACCGAGGCGCTCGCGGAGCGCGCGATGGCCGAGATCGTCGAGCCGGTGATCGCCGAGATGGCGGCCCGCGGCGCGCCCTATCGGGGCGTCCTCTATGCGGGGCTGATGCTGACGGCGGCGGGGCCCCGGCTCGTCGAGATCAACGCGCGCTTCGGCGACCCGGAGGCGCAGGTGCTGCTGCTGCGGGCCGGGAGCGACATCCTGCCGGCGCTGATGGCGGCGGCGGAGGGCGATCTCTCGGGGCTCGCGCTCGACTGGCGCGCGGAGGCGGCGATGACCGTGGTGATGGCGGCCGAGGGCTATCCCGGCGCGCCGGTCACCGGGGCAGAGATCGCGGGGCTCGCCGAGGCGGAGGCGATCGCGGGGGTGACGGTCTTCCAGGCCGGCACGGCCGAGGCGGACGGGCGGCTCGTCGTGGCGGGCGGGCGGGTGCTCGCCGTCTCCGCCCTCGGGGCCGATCTCGCCGAGGCGCGGGAGCGGGCCTATCGCGCGGCGGGCCTGATCCGCTGGCCGGGCGCGCAGCTGCGCCGCGACATCGGCGGGCGGGCGCTCGGCCGCGGCGGCTGAGGCGCTGGGCGGCGAGCGCCGCCGCGACCCCGGGCGCCCCCGCCCGCCCACCCGGCGCCCTCGGACCCGGCGGC
>CAYORO010000170.1:0-8402 GCA_964406355.1 uncultured Limibaculum sp. | reverse complement strand
GCCTGCCAGCCATCGCCGCGATGGCGCTCGGGCCCGAGGAGACCGCCGATCTCGGGCCATCCCCGGATCTCGCCACACGCGGTGTCGAGCGTGGCGAAAACCCCATCGAGCTCGCTCGACGACATCCGCGACGAGCGCACGATGTCGCCGGTCATCACCGCGACCATCTCGGGCACCGCCCCCGTGACGACGACCCCCGTCACGACGGCCCCATCACGACGGCCCCATCACGACGGCCCGCGGGCGTGGCCCGGGCGGGAGCGGCGGATCTCGCGCGCGAGGAGGAGCACCGGCAACAGCCCGAACCCAACGATCACCAGCGAGGGCACCGCGGCCTGGGAGAGCCGTTCGTCGGCCGCGAGGCGATGCGCCTGCACCGCCAGCGTGTCGAAGTTGAAGGGCCGCATGATCAGCGTGGCCGGCAGTTCCTTCATCACATCGACGAACACGATCAGCGCCGCCGTCAGCAGCGAGCCGCGCAGGAGCGGCGCATGCACGCGCGCGAGCGTCGCCGCGGGGCCGTGGCCGAGGGTGCGCGCGGCCTGGTCCATCGTCGGGCGGATCGTCGCGAGCCCGGCCTCGACCGCATTGAGCGCCACCGCCATGAAGCGCACCGCATAGGCGAGGATCAGTGCGGCCGCGGAACCCGTGAGCAGAAGCCCGGTCGAGACCCCGAGCCACTCCCGCGCCAGCGCATCCACCCGATTGTCGAGCGCCGCGAGCGGCACCAGGAGGCCGACCGCGATCACGCCCCCGGGGATCGCATAGCCGAGGCCCGCGAGCGTCGCCGCCGTGCGCGACACCCGTCCGGGCGCGAGGCGCTCCGCATAGCCGATCAGCAGCGCCGCCACCACGGTGATCCCGGCCGCGATGCCAGCGAGCGTCAGCGAGTTGCGGGCAAAATCGAGATAGCGCGGGTCGAGGGGCGACTGTCCGCTCCCGACCGCCGTCGAGCCCAGCATCACCACCGGCACCGCCACGCCGAGGAACACCGGCACCGCGCAGAGCACGACCGCCCCCGCCGCCTGCCAGCCATCGAGCTGCACCGGCGCGATCGCCTCGTAACGCCGGCTCGCCTGATGGCGCTGGGCAGCGCCGCGCTGGGCCCGCTCGAGAAGCGCCAGAGCGAGTGCGAGGAACAGGAGACAGGTCGAGAGCTGCGCCGCCGCAGGCCGATCCCCCATGGAGAACCAGGCGCGAAAGATCCCGGTGGCGAAGGTCTGCACGCCGAAATGCGCGACCGTGCCGTAGTCGGCGATAGTCTCCATCATCGCGAGCGCCGTGCCGCCGACGATCGCCGGCCGCGCCATCGGCAGCGCCACGCGGAAGAACGCCGCCCAGGGTCCGTGGCCGAGGGTGCGCGCGACCGCCTGCGCGGTCGGGCAGCCCTGCAGGAACGCCGCCCGCGCCAGAAGATAGACATACGGGTAGAGCACCAGCGTCAGCATCAGCGCGGCACCGGGCAGCGATCGGATCTCGGGGAACCAGTAGTCGCGCGGCCCCCAGCCGGTGATGTCGCGCAAGAGGGTCTGCACCGGCCCCGGATGGTCGAGCAGATCGGTATAGGCATAGGCCAGCACGAAGGCCGGGAAGGCCAGCGGCAGCGCGAGCGCCACCTCGAAGAGCCCCCGCCCGGGGAAGCGGCAGACGGTCACGAGCCAGGCGGTCGCCGTGCCGAGCACAGCCGCGCCGAGGCCGACGAGGACGGTCAGCACCACTGTGTTGACCGCATAGCGGGGCAGCACGGTCTCGGCGAGGATGGCGACCGTCTCGCTGTCGGCGAGCAGCGCGGTGACCACGACGCTCGCGGCCGGCACCGTGATCAAGAGCGCAAAGGCCCAGGCCGGCCAGACGATCGCCCGCGCCGCGCGACCGCCAAGCGCGACGCCCCGCCAGCGGGGCGCGTCCTCGGGCCACGGGGCACCCCGGTCCCCGAGGCTCGCCTCCGCAGGACCAGTGTCGCCTGCGCCGGTCTCCGTGATGTTCGTCATCCGACCCCACCGCTCGCCGAGGCTGAACGCCCGAGCGTTGCGGTCGAGATAGCGCCCTACCCGGCGGGGCGCAACGCAGGGCGCCGGGGGCTCACGCCTGCGAGACGTGAGAGACGCAGCGTTTGAGTGTGCGGCCGGGCCGGGGACCCCGGCCCGTATGCCGCGTCAGCCGACGATCTCGGTGCCGGAGAAGAAGTAGGCGATCTCGATCGCCGCGTTCTCCTCGCTGTCGGAGCCGTGCACCGAGTTCTCGCCGATCGAGAGCGCAAAGGCCTTGCGGATCGTGCCCTCATCGGCGTCGGCGGGGTTGGGCGCGCCCATCACCGCGCGGTTCTTGGCGACCGCGTCCTCGCCCTCGAGCACCTGGACGACGACGGGCTCGGAGGCCATGAACTCGGTCAGCTCGCCGAAGAAGCGCCGCTCGCTGTGCACCGCATAGAAGCTCTGCGCCTGGGCGAGGGTCATGTGGATGCGCTTCTGCGCGACGATGCGCAGGCCCGCCTCCTCGAGCATCGCGTTGATCTTGCCGGTCAGGTTGCGGCGCGTGGCGTCGGGCTTGATGATCGAGAAGGTGCGGGTGACGGCCATCGGTGCTGTCCTCTGTTGCGCGGGCACGCGCGATGTTGCTGGGCTGGTGGCGTGAGCGGCGGGCGCCGCGCGGCGGGTGGGCTCTAGCACGGGGTCGGCCACCGGGAAAGCCTGTCCGGACGGGCGCGCGGACTGTGGTCGGCGCGCCGCGGGCCCCGGGCCTCAGGGAAACTGCGACGAGAGCCTCGCTCGGCTGTGGATTTTCTTCACACGCCACGTATGTCTCAGCCCATGCCAAGCGAGGCCACCCCTCCCCCGACCAATCCCTTCCTGCGTGTGCTGCGCGGGCTGCTCCGACCTTTGGTCAAGGCGATGATCGCGCAGGGCGTCGCGGTGCCCGCCGTCTATCGGCTCCTCAAGGAAGTCTATGTCGAGGTGGCCGAGACCGAGTTCGCGCTCGGCGACCGGCGCCCGACCGACAGCCGGATCAGCGTGCTCACGGGCGTCCACCGCAAGGATGTGCGCGCGATCCGCGAGGCCGGCAGCCCCGAGACGAGCGCCGCCCAGCGCCGCGTCACCGCGATCGCGAGCGTGATCGGGCGCTGGCTCGCGAGCCCCGAGACCACCGAGGCGGATGGCCGCCCGCTGCCCCTGCCCCGCCAGCCGGCCGACGGGACGGGCGCGAGCTTCGACGGGCTGGTGGCCTCGGTCAGCAAGGATGTGCGCCCGCGGACGGTGCTCGACGAGCTGCTCCGCCAGCGTCTCGTCGCGCTCGATGCCGCGACCGACACCGTGACGCTGCGCACCGAGGCGTTCCTCGGCCCCGCCGACAGCGAGCAGAAGGTGGTGTTTTTCGCGCAGAACGTGGGCGATCACATCGCGGCGGCGACCGAGAACCTCCTGGCCGAGACGGAGGACACGCCGTTCATGGAGCGGGCCGTGTTCTACAACCGCCTGAGGCCGGTCTCGGTCGATGCGCTCGAGGGTGTGGCGCGGGAACAGGCGGCCGAGACCCTCGCCACGCTCAACCGGATGGCCTATGCCCGTCAGCAGGCCGATTTGGAGGCCGAGGAGCCCACCGAGCGGTTCCGCTTCGGCGTCTACTTCTACCGCGCGCCCGATGCCAAGGCGGACACCGTGGCGGAGGAGCCGGAGGCCGAGGGGCCGGACGGATCGGGCCGGACCGAGGACGGGAGCACGGAGGGCCGCAATGGGCCGGGTTGATCGTCGGAGACTGCTGCGCTGGGCCGGGATGGGCCTCGTTGCCCCGGGGCTGGTCGGCGCCTGTTCGGCCAGCTTGGAGGACATGGCCGACGGTCAGCGCCCACCCGTCGAGGGCGGCATCGGCGGCACCGGGATCGTCGGCGTGGTGACCTCGCTCGGCTCGATCCATGTGGGCGGACAGCGGGTGGAGATCGCCCCAGACACCGAGCTGCGCGACGCCTTTGGCCCGGTGCCGCCCTGGGCGCTCACGCCGGGCGTGAGCGTGACGGTCGAGGCCGAGGCGCGCCCCGCGGGCCTGGTCGCGCGTCGGGTCCGGCTCACCCATCCGCTGGTCGGACCGGTCGACAGCCTGAGCGCGGACGGTCGGCGGCTCGAGGTGCTCGGGATCCGGGTCGATCTTGAACCCGGCGTGAACTCCCCGATCGAGAAGGGCGACCGTGTCGCCGTCTCGGGGCTCTGGAGCGGGCGGCGCGTGGTCGCCTCGCGGATAGACCGGCTGGCCGATCCCGGGCCTTCGGTCCTTGCCGGCGCGACGGGACCGGCCGGGGACCTCGCTCCCGGCCTTTCCGCGGTCGGCGGCGTGCCGGTCGTGGCCGCCGGGATGGCGCTGCCGGACAGTCTGGGCTATGCGACAGTGCTCGGCCAGGCGAGCGAGGGCATCTTCTTCGCCGAGCAGATCGAGCTCGACCGCTTCACGGGCGCGGCCGGACCGCTCGCCCGACTCGTGGTCGAGGGCTATCTCGAGCCTGCTGAGGCGGCGCCCGGATATGTGATCGGCGGGCTCGGCCACAGCTTCGACCCCGCGGCGCGGCTGACCCCGGTTGCAGAGACCCGGGCGGTCTTCGCCGGCCCCTATAGCGGGCTCTTCGAGGTCGAGGCGGCGTTGCCGGTGCCCGAGGATCCGATCAGCCGCGGCCGTCTGCTCGGCGACCCTGGCCCGGTGACCGAGAAACCGGGGGCCATCGGCACGCGCTGACGCATCCCGGTACGTTTTTTGTGTGACATCTTCCCACGTGTCCTTATGTAACAGGCAGGGCGGGCCGAACCGCCCATAGGAACGGCTCAGCAGAGGGAGACCGGCATGGAAGACGACATGCTGACGATCGCTGGGATCGCCGCGAGCGACCCGAACTTCACCATCCTCGTGCAGGCGCTCGAGACCGCAGAGCTGGTCGAAGCGCTCGACATGGCGGGCGACGAGCTCACCGTGTTCGCGCCGACGAATGCGGCCTTCGCCCAGCTCGCCGAAGATCTCGGCTTCACCGGCGACACCGCAGACACCGACGCGGTCTTCGGCTTCATCGCCGGGGCGCTCGCAGGGCTCGACCCGAACGGCGACCCGGTCCCGCTGCTGACCGACATCCTGCTCTACCATGTCTCGCCGGGCGTCCAGACCGCCGACGAGATCGCCGAGACCGGCAACATCACCACGCTGCTCGCCAACACGGGCATCCTCGCCGCGACCGGCCGCCTGATCGACTTCGAGCCCGACCTCCTCGACCCGGAGATCGTCACGGCCGATATCGGGGCCAGCAACGGCCTCGTCCAGGTGGTCGATCGCGTGCTCCTGCCGCTCGACGTGCCGGGCAACGACGCCCCGTCGATCACCGACATCGCGACCACCACCGAGGGTTTCTCGATCCTCACCATCGCGCTGCAGACCTCGGGGCTCGACGCCGTCCTCGCCGACCCGAACGGCGAGTTCACCGTGTTCGCGCCGACCGACGACGCCTTCATCGCGCTCGCCCAGGATTTCGGCTTTGCCGGCGATACGACCGACTCGCAGGCCGTCTTCGACGCGATCGCGGGCGTTCTGGCCGGGCTCTCGACCGACGGCGACCCGATCCCGGTGCTGGTCGACATCCTGCTCTACCATGTGAGCGCCGGCGCCAGCACGACCGCCGAGCTCGCCGACCTGCCCCAGGTCGAGACCCTTCTCCTCGACAGCCCCGTGATCGTCAGCGACACCGTCGAGATCCTCGACTTCGATCCTGACCGCGAGAACGCCGAGTTCGTGCCGGGTCTCACCGGCGTCGAGGCGTCCAACGGCGTCGTCCAGGCGATCGACCGGGTGCTCCTGCCCTTCGATCTCGACGACCCGGCCGCCAGCGGTACGATCGCGGATGTCGTCGCCCAGACCTCGGACGGCTTCGACAGCAACAGCTCGGACTTCGACATCCTCTTCGCCGCGCTCGAGGCGGCCGAGCTGACCGGCGCGCTGGCCGACCCCGAGGCCGAGCTCACGGTCTTCGCGCCGGATGACGGTGCGTTCCTGTCGCTCGCCGAGGCGCTCGGCCAGGATGCGTCGAGCGAAGAGGCAGCTTTCAACGGCATCGTCGACGCCATCACCGGGCTGACGGCCGGCACCGACCCGATCCCGCTGCTGACCAGCATCCTTACCTATCACGTGGTCGACGGTGAGTTCAGCCGCGCCGCGCTTGCGGCCGGCCCCGAGCTGACCACGCTCTTCGGCATCGCGCCCACGACCGACGGCGCCGGGCTCTCGGATGTCGATCGCGGCTTCGAGGACCCGGAGTTCGATGACCTCTTCACCGACGTGGTCACCGGCAACGGCATCATCCAGGTGATCGACGAGGTCCTGCTGTTGATCAACATCCCCGACGCCTCTGACGAGCTCGGCGGCGTCGGCGACGACGAGTTCACCGTCGGCCCCGAGACCCTCGTGGTCGATGGCGGCGACGGCGCCGACAGCGCGACCTTCTCCGGCGCGGTCGCAGACACGACGTTCGGCTTCATCGATGGCGGCTTCACGGCCACCACCGACGGCACCCTGGTCGAGCTCTTCAACACCGAGAGCTTCGTCTTCGACGACGAGACCGTGATCGTCAGCGACAGCGAGCTCGCCGCCCAGGTGTTCCGCGCCTTCGGGATCGGCCTCGGCCGCGAGGGCGACATCGCCGGCGTCACCTTCTGGACCGGGGAGGCCGAGGCCAACGGCATCGGCTTCGTCGCCGACGCGATCCTGGTCTCCGACGAGTTCGCCGAGCAGTTCGGCGGCGAGATCCCGAGCGACGAGGAGATCGTGGCCGAGTTCTACGGCAACTTCCTCGGCCGCGAGGGCGACGAGGCGGGCCTTGCCTTCTGGAACGAGCAGATCGCCTCGGGTTCGCTTGATGCGAGCGACCTGATCCTCGCGTTCTCGGAGAGCCCGGAATTCCTGGCGCTCACCGAGAACACGTTCGACGACGGGGTGCTGCTCTTCGCCTGATCCCAGGCAGAGGACGATCGGGGCGGCGGGATCATCCGCCGCCCTTTTTCGTGGCCTCGGTCGCCGACATCACCGCGTGACCGCGTCGGCCTGTCCATTGCGCCGCCGACAGGGCCATGCGACCGAGGGCCATGGCAAAGCGGGCACCTCGGACAAATGCCGGACTGGCGGCGATCGCGCCGCTCCTCGCCCTTGCCCTGGTGGCGCGCCTGTTCGCGGGCCCCGCTTTCCTGCCGCCACCGACGCCCGGCCTCGTGCCGATCTGCGCGGGCGGGGTCATTATCTATGTCGTGTTGCCCGGATATCCGGTCTCGGTGCCCGTCGAGGACGACGAGCGCGAGGCCGGGCGCGGCGCCGAGGCGTGTCCCTGGCTGGGGCTTGCGGCGTCGCCCGATCTCGGCGCGCCGGCGGCCCTCGGCCCCGTCGGCCCGGCGCTCGCCCGGCCGACACCGGCAGCGGTCCCGCCGACCCCCTGGCGGAGGCCATGGCGCGCCCATGCCCCGCGCGGGCCGCCACGGGCCTGAGCTGCCCTGCCCAGTCTGACCGATCCCCCTGACTGCGCGCGGCCCGAGCCGGCGCGCCCGCTATGGAGATATCTATGACCCGACTGATCCCTGTCGCACTCGCCGCCCTTCTCGGCCTCGCGAGCGCCACCTCCCCCGCCGCCGCCCATGAGTTCAAAGTCGGCGGCCTGACCATCGATCATCCCTGGGCGCGGCCCACGCTGCCGGGCCGGCCGAGTGCGGCCTATGCCGAGATCAGCAATGCCGGTGAGACGCCCGATCGGCTGATCGACGCGTCCTCGCCCGCCTTCGGAGCGATTGAGCTCCACACCACCCTCAAGGACGGCGATGTGATGCGCATGGAGCAGGTGGAGGCCATCGAGGTCCCGGCCGGGGGCGCGGTGTCGCTGGCGCCCGGCGGCCTCCATGTGATGCTGTTCGATCCCGCCGAGGCGCTGGCCGAGGGCGCGAGCTTTCCGCTGGAGCTCACGTTCGAGCTGGCCGGGCGGGTCGAGGTGACGGTCACTGTCGAGGCCCGTGCCTCAGGAGGGCACGACCACGGCCACAGCCACGGCACCACCAACTGAGCCGCCCGCCAGCGCAAGGGTCAGGGGCGCGGACCCGGCGCCCCACCCACCCGGGCTGGCGTCTCGCCTGCCTCCCGCTTCCACGCCCCATCGGGCGCCGGGCCGCGCCCCATTCCCGACAGACCGGCCCATCCTGGGAGACTGGCCAACCCCGCGAGCCGCGCCCCGCAGGCCGATGGGGCGCGCAAGCTCTCGACCGGGTGGCGCGCTCGCCCGGGTGGGTGGGGCCTGCGGGCGCGCCGCACCGCCTGCCCAGGGATGCCGGCTCAGCCGTAGACGATCCGTGGCAGCCAGGTGATGATCGGCGGATAGAGCATGCAGACCACGAGCCCCGTCAGCT
>CAYORO010000169.1:0-8604 GCA_964406355.1 uncultured Limibaculum sp. | reverse complement strand
TTCCGCCCGCAAAATAGTTCTGGGGGCCCATCCAGGCGTTGCGCACGGCCTCGAATGGGTGGTCGCCGACAACAGGGCGTGTGCCCTCGGTCTCGTAGGCGCGATCCTGAGCTGCGAAGTCGGCCATCATGTTCTCGGGGGTGTCACCCCAATAGGAGTCGAGCCAATGCCTAACCTCAGCCTCGAGCTTCGCGCGCTCGGCTTCGCTTGCATGCGCGCCGAGTACCCTGTTCTGGAACGCCGCCAGCCGATCGCTATCCGACGCCGTCGCCGCCAAAGCGCGTGTCAGCCGATCCCGCACAAAGCCGGCGGCCAGCATGTTGGGCGCGCCAGGCACGAGCATCACCGTGCCCTCATAGTGGATCTCCGCCGAATGGCAGGCCGCGCAGTTCCGGCCGACCCAGCCGTTCTGCGTGCCGAAGCCAATCGGCATCCCGGCCGGATCGACGAAGTTTGAGGTCAGACCTTCGCGTTCGAGGTTCTCGACAATGAGGCCGCCATCGTAGCCCTCCAGCGCGCGGAACCACTCCTCGCGGATCAGGCCCGTATCGGCCGCCGCATCCATCTCGACGCTGTGTCCGTAGATCTCCAACTCGTCGGGTGTGAGCCCGCTGTCGAGCAGAATTCGCGTGTCGGCGCGGGCTTCGTCAGCCCCTGGCACTATGAGAGCACCCAGGGCAAGAACGGTGGTCGACACCGCGCCTACGCGAAAGTTGCGTCCTCGGGTCGGCGTCCGGCCTGCCATTGTCATCCTGTGCCCCTCATGTTGCCCGAGCTCTTGTTGGAAGCTCGATCCCCGGTGGGCTAGACTATTCAGGGATGAGACGGCGCAAGGAGTGAGTCACGGTGAACGACCACATACCGGTGCCGCCTTGAGGGTCCGCCCGACAGCCCGATCGCATGATGATCGAGGCCCACCTGGCGCGCGTCGTCGAGAGCCGTCAGTTCGCGGACACGACCCGCCTCAAGCGCTTTCTGATCCATATCGTGACCGAGACGCTGGAGGGGCGATCCGATACGCGGAAGGGCTATCCCCTCGGCGTCGATGTGTTCGACAAGCCCGCGGATTTCGACCCCGGCAGCGACACAATCGTGCGGGTTCGAGCCGCACGCGCAGTTGCTCGCCTGAGGCCTATTGCGCGCAAGAGGGGAGCCACGATCCCGTTCGTGTCCGTTGTCAGATGATTTGGGACACTGGATGCCATGACGGTCGGGAGGCTCTGGCTCCTGTGTTTTGACGTTATGCGGCGTGGCAGTGGTTGAGCAGGCGGCGACCCGGCCTGGGTGTGGTCGGCAGTCTACCAGACCGGCCTGCCCAAAGCTCTGGTAGCGATCATACCAGCGGTAGAAGGTGATCCTTGGGACGCCCAGCATGTCCAGCGTGCGCTTCGCTGGCAGATGCGCCGTAGCGCCGGAAGACAACCAAAATGGCCTCACCTCATACTTTCTTTGGCTGCTCGACAGCGTCCGTCGGTCTGCTGTCCACGTCGTGGTTTTGTGTCGGAGCGGCCGACAAACGTTCATCCCCTGCAGCGGGCTCATCGCTCTCTGCAGCCCAAGCGACGGCAGAGCCCTGCGGCGGATAAGGAAGGGTCGAGGCAAGCCGCTCGAGCGTGGAGGGCGCGAAATCGGGAAAGGGGAGCCGCCTCGACTGCCGCCACCCTGCCACCTCACGGCGTGCAGCAGCGGCAGACGCATCGTCAGGCAATGTGTCGCGCCCAAAATAGAGCGTCTGGGATGGAAAGGCGAAGCCCGCGCCAGTTGCGCGGACGATCTCGTCGATGCGCAAGAGCACATCTTCCTGGATGGCGAAATAGTCGTTCCACTCTTGCGTCATTGCGTAGACACGAATGCTGATGTCGAGCGAGAATTCGCCATGCCCGCTGAAGCGCACGCGGACCGTGCCGCTGTCGATGCGCGGGTGCGCGTGCAGCATCTCGCGGATCTTCACCAGCACATATCTAAGCTGTTCCGTGTCGGTCTCATAACGCAGCCTAATGGCGCGCTCGATCAACATCTGGTCACAGCGCGCCCAGTTGATGAGCTGCATGTCGGCGAATTGCGAGTTCGGGATCGAGATGACCGTGCGATCGAGCGCTCTGATCTGTGTGGAACGGATGCCGATGCTCTCAATCGTGCCCGCTTGATCGCCAAAGGTGCAGAAATCCCCGACCTTCACCGGCCGGTCCAAGTAGAGAATGAAGCCGCCGATGAGGTTCTCGAGCGTCGGACGGATCGCCAGCGCTATCGCAAGACCTCCGATGCCAAGACCCGCGAGAATGCTGAGCACGGGCAAGCCAATCTCGCTCGCGCCGACGGACAAGATCGTCAGCCCACCGACCACGGCAAACATCCGCCCGATCAGGCGCAACATGCTGGCGTCGAACGACTGTTTCGACGGCGTGCTGCGCGAGATCACCCAGTCCAGGAGCGCGACGGTCGTGAGCCAGAACGCCCATGTCACGGCCATGTAGACGATGATGGTCTCAACGACGTCCCATACTCGGGCGAAGCGGCCGAGGATATTGAGTTCATAGCGAAAAAAGTAACCGACCATGGCGGTGACCACCACGAGCGCAATGGGCGGCACGAGGGCCCTCAGGACCGGTGTCCATTCCAATCTCGGCCCCGGCGAGGCGTTGAACCAGATCAAGAGCGCCACGCCCGACCCCCCAGCGACGAGGACGGCGCCCGCGATGAGCACCTTCCAGATCGGGGTGTCGAGGACCAACCCGCGGAGCCGGTCCGGCACCGCCAAGGCGAGACCGATGGGGATCATCGGGCCGGTGAGGTCACGGAACACGCCCTGCCAGCTCTTGATCGGCAGCTCCGACCGCAGCGGCAAGCGCTCGATCTGGCGCAGGAACCGCGGCGCCACCGCGACGGTGTTGGCGCCGAAGAGGTACTCACCCGCATGTTCTCCCTGCTCGACACGGACAATGCGCAACGGCGTGCCTGGGATGCCATAACTGGGCTCGCCGAGGGCACGCGCAGCATCCCCGTCGGGAACGTTCTCGAGCCGTGGCGGCCCCACTCGACCGAAAATATCGAGAATGGCGCCAAGCGTCTCGAAGCCAACCTTGTCTCTCGAGGCGATGGGGACTTCGTCAAGGTCGATCAACGCAATCGCCTGATCGAAGGACACGTCCAGCCGGAGGTAGCTCTCATGACTTTGTGTTTGGAGATACTCCGCAAGGCTGTGCTCCAACTCGGCGCGCAGAGATAGCAGGCTCGCGAGGGTCTGGCGTGGGCCATCGGTGCGCGAGACCAGCGCACGTCGCGCTCCAGCGTCGTCGAGCTGTGCCGCGGTCTCGGTCACCGTATGTTGCGCCTTGGCCACGGACGGCATCGCGACCGTGGCGATCAAGACGGCACCAGCGATGGCTCCGAGCCGCAGGCACTTGACCCACCCCATCAAGCTATTGGTTGGATGCGAGGGCCTCATCTTGAGACCGCCTCTCCCACCCGGGTCAGTGAGTGCTGTCATCTAGGGGGCTCCAATACGGGCTCCAACGATTGCGTCGGCTAGCCCATTCGGACGGGTTCGTCTTTCGGAACGCTACGCAGCACCGCGAGTTTCGATCGATATCAAACCCCGATCGGCTGATGCGACCGGGGTTCAGTCTTTATGTGCGGACTATTGGACGCGGTTCCAGGTCTGTTCTTTGCAGATGAAGGCGACGCAGCCATCCACCTCGAGAACGTCGCCCTTCAGCCTCATCTCAGACGAATAGGTCTCCCCGTCGGACGGGTTCCAGATCGTGCCGTCTTCGAATTCGAGGCCGTCATCGCTGACCATGTCTTCGATGATCGCCCTGCCGAGGTTGGCATAACCTTTGTCTTCGCCCTGCGGCGTGAAGGCGCTCGTGATGGTGCCGCAAGTCTTGGCGCTGTCAGACGCACATGGGGCCACGGTAACGTAAAGATACTTCCCCTCGTCGTTGGTTTCGGTTTGCCAAACGCCGCGGACATCCGCGACGGCAAAGGACGCCATGAGGGCGACGGTTGAACAGACGAGAGTGGTTTTGATGGTCTTGCGGATCGTCATGGCCTCATTCCTCCTCGGGTTGGCCTCTGCTGCACGAGGACAGGCCTCGAGCATCTCTCTGAGCCGGGCATGGGACGCTCCGGGGGCGCCGTGGGCGCGCATCATGACCGGCTCGTGTATCGTGGTATCCCGCTCTGCCGATCAGCCGCCGGTTCCGCGTCCGTCGTCCACGACCGGGGGCCACGGCACAAAGTCGGGCGGATAGGGGGACCAATCAACACCCTTCAGCCCGATTTGATAGCCGTAGTCGTAAAGCGCGCGCATGTAAGCGGGGTCGAAGGCCTCGTTCGCCTCGACGGCGAATTCTTCTGGGATCGAGGTTACATTGAGTTCGATACCGTCGCGCTGGGCAATCGCAAAGAAGCGATAGACATCACCCGAACCCGAGCCCACCAAAAGACTGCTGACCGATGCGCCTGCGATGCTAAAAAAGTCCGGGTCGACTGGTTTGTAGGGTTTCTGGATCTTGTTGTTCAGCACGACATAAACGCTGCGCTCGACGTCTAGGCCGCTTTTCTCGTCGATCGCCTGGACTGAGAAGCTCGGAGAGAAGAGCAGCACCTGCTGCGTCGCACCGCCATCGACATGCATCTCGTCAAAACGCTGCCCGTCCGGCGTTTCGACGGGGATGATGACGGGAGGAAATGCCCCGGGAATGGCGGAAGAAGCCTGGATGATATCGTGGATCAGCCGCTTCGCGTCAGGATGCCCCGACGTGGCAATGGCGCCAACATTCCAGATCATTGGGCGCACGGCGTCGAGATCCGTCGAGCCGATCAAGAGCGTCTGCCCATTTCGATAGCGATCGGCGATCGCCTCGACCACCGCGTCGTCGATGTAGCGCTCGATCAGCGCGCGATATCCGCTGGCGTCGGTCAACGCCGGACCGCCGGTAAGACCGCCTATGAGTGTGACTTCAACAAGGTCATCGGTGCTGTAGGAGGTGTAGATCTCCTCAAGGAGGTCGTCATACTCCGGGCCGAGATAGGCAAAGACTGCGATGATGGCGCCCGTCGAGACGCCCGTCACGACGGTGTATTCCGGCCGCTCGCCCCGCTCCTCAAGGCCCCGCAGCAGACCCGCACCAAAGGCGCCGTCGGGCCCGCCGCCGGAAAGCGCCAGCGCGACCTCTCGGAAGGGCTCTCCCTCCGGATGCCGGTCGCCAAGCAAATTCGCATAGTCCTGAACAGTGAGCTCGATGATGAGATCGATGTCTTCGCGGCTGACGCGATCGCCCCAGAAGCGGACGTCATCGCCCTCTACGCGAATGCCATAGGGGGCAACGGCGTCAATCTGATCGGCTGGCGTGGGTGAGCGTTCGATCGTTTGGCCGCAGGCGCTGACGAGCAGGAGCGCGAGCGTTGCCATCGAGCGCGACCCGGGGATTGCCCTTCGAAGATGCGTGAAGCCGAACACCATTGTAGAGTTCGTCGCCTTTGTCTGCCGCTGGCACATGCCTTGCTCCTAGGTCCACAGCCTTTTTTCGTCGTCGCTTTGAGTGGTGCGTGCCTACAGCAAGCTTCCCGCGGCGCCATGGGCGCGCGCGGGCGCGGGCTCGCTGAAGAACAGGCGCGGCGATCGGCGTATGCGCCGTCGCGAAGGCGGGACCGTGTCGCGAGGAGCAGGCCCGTACGATGGCTTCCTCGAGCGGCTTGCCCTCCGCCCGCACGAGGACTATGCCGGTTCTTACTGGCATGCCCGAGTGGGACTGCAAGCGCACTTTAGAGCATCCTGCGGATAAACGTGCTTGCGAGCCCGAAGCCCGCGCGCAGAAATCCAGCCCAGGGAACGCGCGTCTGGTCCAGCATTCTCCGGTACATTTCGGCTTGATCATCTGCGTGATCGGCGAGCACCAGGGATGGGACAAGGCGACCAGAGAGCAACGCCCCTGAAACGCCATTGCCGCCATAGGCGGTATTCAAGACCACGTTTCTGGCGGGTCCAATCCGCCTAATCAAAGGCAGGTCCATAAGCGTGCTTTGGAAGGCGCCGCCCCAAGCGGCGTAGAGCGGTGTTTCGGCGAGGAATGGAAAACGTCTGATCATCTCGTGACGCAGCGCAACGAAAGACTGTTCGTGACGGTCATCATCCTGGGAAACTGCCGTTTTGCGATCTCCGCCCCCGAACAGAAATCGGCGATTGTGAATGCGTCCATAGTAGAAAGACAAAGCCGCATCGCCAAACCCCGCTCCGGAGGCAGTGATCCTGGAGATTTCCTGATCCGACAGGGTTTCTGTCGCAATCATATAGGTATGTGAATTGCGTGATTTGGGCCTGGCAACGTTCAAGTCTAACTTGTTTTCGGCAGCGTAAGCGTTGGTTGTCAAAACCAGCGTCTTCGCCTCAATGCTGCCGCTCGGCGTGGTAACAAAAACACCCGATGGATTGCTTTCGATGCGCGCGGCTGGGGTCTGCTCAAAAAACGTGACGCCTCTTTGCAAGAGCAAACTGCGTAAGCTTTGCGCCAACTTGAACGGCTGAACGACATGGGTCGGCAAGTTCATAATGGCGCGAGCTTTCGAGCCAATACGCTTTTGCGCGTCATCGGCCTCGTAGAACTCCGTCTCGATGCCCGCCTGGTTCAAGCGGTCTCTCAGCCACGCTGTCCCTGCCGCAGTGACAATATTGCTTGCGACGATCTGCAAATCGGTTTTCTGAAGTTCGATGTCGAGACCGGCTTTCGCCAGCGTATCGAAGGTTTTTTGACACTGAGCCTCCACCAGTTGGACCGACAGTTTCGCCTTGGACTGCTGTTGTCTGTTGGAGAGGTCCTGAACCAGCCAGGCCATAGGCGGGAGATTGAAGATATGCCCGCTGTTGCGGCCACTGGCACCGTAACCCGCATGATGCGCTTCGATGATCGTCACACTCAGATCAGGTCTGGCCTCAATAAGTCCAAGTGCGGCTGACAAACCCGCAAACCCAGCACCAACAATTAGAACCTCGGTTTGATATTTACCTGCTAGAGCGAGCGATATGTCAAATGACACATCCATAGCCCAATAGGAATTTACATAAGGAAATTGCGCATCGGCGTTTTTTTTCACGGTCATTTTCCCACCCATGATTAGACCGACTTTTGGTTTTCGGGCACGAAGCTTGTTATTTTTGGTTACGAATTGATGCCAGCAATCGACGAACGACGGCAAAGCACTTTACGACGTTGTAATGGCCTTTGGCGGATAGAAGGGCCAGGGTGGAAACCATGCTGTCACGCCGTGCAACTCGGCCGCATCATGCGCCCCATTCCGTGCGCCCTCGGCAAAGCCGAAGCCGGCGATGAAAACGGCGATCGGAGGATTGCCTATATTGGCGATCCATGTGGCCCGCGTCGCTTGTCTTTCGCAGCGCGTAACCCGCGGGGAAGCCAACGGCTCCGCCCACAATGAGCCAAATCGGATTTGGCGCATCGCTTGTGGCGCTAACCGACACCAGGTGTTCTGATCCGAGCGAAACCATGTCGACCCTCTGTAATCGGTGGATTTGCGCACAACCAATCTTGGTGTGTTCGCGAGACTGACTACTCCTCACAACTTCAACGTGCCAGCATCGCTTCATCGGCGGGGTATCACGCCTTGCTGTGGCCGAGAGGTGATTCACCGTTTCCAGATAGAGGCCTCTTGACAGACTCACTAAAGGCGACGCTCACACTCTTGAGCAGGCTGCCGGATTTCAGGAAAGTAAGCCAAAGAAGGCGCCGATGATCCCTTGTCAATCTCACGCGCAAGGCCCCTCCTCGGAAAAGAAACCCTAAACACTCAAACACCGTTCAATGCGAAACACTCAGCTGTTCGATTGCCAGCACCACACACGCGTTATGATTTATTGAGGGCAGATTGCCCCGCCGGCAGTTGGCCAAGTAAAACAATAACCCTCTCGCGAAGGAAAGGTGGCATGTTCCACAGCTTGAAATGCAACTGTAAAAACGCATCCAAGTCGCTCCACTTTTCAATGAACAGTTGGAGCTGTTCGTTCGCCTCCTCGAAAGCCCCAAGAGCGCTCAAGGCAAGGGCATTGCAAAACGTCGGACCCGCCCAAAACGCGCTTCCTATTCTGCGCGATGCCTCTAAGGCTTCATCGTATTCTTCCGCAGTGAAATGAATCACGAACGTTGTCGTGTGAAACCAGCCTGGTGGGTCAGGGCAGAGTTCAAATGCCCGACGATTCAGTTCGCGCGCGGACGCGAGTTCACCCACCATCGCCTGAGTCATTGAGAGGTCGGCCAGCATATCCGAAAAGTTTGTGTTAGCGGCGACGGCGCGTTTCGCCATGTCTTTGTACGCTGGGAGGTTCCCAACATGGAACTGTGCCAAGGACATAGCATACAGGCCCGTGGCGTTCAGCGGATCAAGCTGAATGGAGCGTTCCGCGGCTTCGAGAGCCTGCACGAGAGTGGACGGTTTTGGATCAGAGCGGAACCCAAACCGGGCGTCGTCGCCATAAACCATCGAGAGCATGCCCCAGGCAGCGGCGTATGTTGGCTCGTCGCGCACGGCGATTTCAAGCTGCTCGCGTATGCGTTCGTGCGCTTCTACCGACGGTGCGCGCCAATACTC
>CAYORO010000168.1:0-8612 GCA_964406355.1 uncultured Limibaculum sp. | reverse complement strand
TGACGAACATCACGGTGCGCGCCAGCACGCCCGCGTCCTCGAACTGGCGCAGGAACCCCCAATAGTCGTCATAGAGGAGCCCGAGCCCGCCGAACACCACCACATCGGCGTCGGCCTGGATGCCGATCCGCCCGAGCAGCGCGTTGTAGGGCTCGCCCGAGACCGAAAAGATCGGGATCTTCTGACTCTCCACCAGGCTGTTGAAGACGTCGATCATCGGCACGTCGGTGCGGATCATCTTCGAGGCGAGGCGGCGGCGCGCGGGGTTGGCCGAGGGCCCCGCGATCTCGATCCGCCCGTCGAGATCGAGCGGCGGGCCGCCGTCGATCGGCCGCCCGGTGCCGTCGAAGACGCGGCCGAGGATGTTGGGCGAGTAGACCACGTCCGGCGCGCGGCCGAGAAAGCGCACCTTTGAGCGGGTCGAGAGCCCTTTGGCGCCCGCGAAGACCTGGAGCGAGGCGATGCCCTCGTCGAGCCGGATCACCTGGGCGAGCCGCGGCCGGCCCTCGTCGTCCAGCACCTCGGCCAGATCGCCGAAGGCCGGGCCCCGCTCGGCCGCGCCTACGGCATCGGGCAGCGCGATCCGCATGATCTCGCCGACGATCGACAGCACCTTCTGGTGCAGCACCACGGACTCGGTCACGTCCCGCCTCCAATCGACCTGGCGCAAGTGTATAGCCGATTGCGCTGGCGCTCTTTGACAAATTCCCTTGCAACGGGCTGCGGCAAGTTCAACTCCGCCATCGCACGACGTTGCGGCCGGAATGCATCGGATCGGATGGGGTGGTACCGCCTCCCCGGCTCGAACGGGGGACCTCGCAATGGCGAAAAAGTTGATGCATGCGGCGGTGGAGCGGCTTGCGGCGGCGCCCGAGGGGAAGCGGGTCGAGAAGCCGGATGCGCTCGCACCGGGGCTCGTGTTGCGCATCAACGATGCGGGCCGGAAGGACTGGATGGTCCGCTACCGGCTGCAGGGCAAGCAGCGCAAGCCTGCAAATGGCACGTGGCCGGCCATTGGCATCCCTGAGGCGCGCAACCGAGCCCACATGATCCGCGACACGGCCGGGCAGGGGGTCGACCCGCGCCCGAGCAGGAGGTAGCGCGCGAGGCCATCCAGGGGGCGGCGCGCACCTTCGGCCATCTCGCCGAGCAGCACCTCGCGCGCGAATGTCCCCGCCTTGCGGAGGGGCGCACGCTCGAGAGCCTGCTCCGCCGCGAGGTGATCCCCGCCATGGGCAGCGTGGCCGTGGGTGAGCTCCGGAAGCGCCACGCCGCCCGCCCGCTCGACAAGATCGTCGAAAGCCGGCGCATGGGTGTCGCTCGCCGGGCGCATTGGGTGGTCAAGCGGATTACGCGGTGGTCGGTGCTGCGCGACGAGATTTAGATAGACCCGCTCGCCGGTCTGCCATGCCCCGTCGCGAAGGCTCGCCGTGACCGCGTCCTCACCGATAACGAGCTGCGCGCGCTGTGGCCGGCTTGGGAACGGCAGGGCGACCCTTTCGGCGCGCTGCAACGGCTCCTTCTGCTCACGGCCACCCGGCGCGGCGAGGCCGTCGAGCGTGCGCTGACCCACAGCACCGGCGGCCTGATCGAGGCCTACAACCGCCACAGGGTCGAGGCGGAGATCGCCCACGCGCTCGAACGCTGGGCCGTAGAGGTGCTGCGCATCGTGGGCGATGCCGAACTGGCGGGTGCAGTGGTGCCGCTGGCGGAGGCGCGGCTCGAGCACGAGGTGCATGAGTGGTTGAAGTTACGCGGGCGCGTTGACGCCGCATGACCTAAAGGGCCCCCCTGCCGCGGCTGCCCCCGCAATTGCCGGGGGAGAGGTTTGAGGGTTCATGGTCTCTCATCCACTTTTCGGGCGGCGTGCAAGCCGTTTCCAGCACATCCGCAACGCGATCGGGATCGCCTGCCTGGCCTGCCGACCTGGCCCCGACGGTCTCGTCGAAGACCCGGCGGTCTCCGCCGAGCTATTGGCTTGGACTTTGCCCGCCCGCCTCGGACCCGGCGAGCGGATCGTTCTCGCAACTGCTTGGATGCAGAGCCTCGATCGCGCCGACGCGCTCGAGATCGCGGCCATTGCCTCCGCAGCCGCCAGTCGCGGTCTCCCGCTTACGCACGAAACAATGCCGGGCGGCACGCTCACGGCCGCGCCGCCAGGCGGCAGATGGCGGCGACAACGGGCGCCGGCGTGCCCCTTTGGAAGATGTCGAGCCGTGGCCCGATCCGGTGCACGGTCTCGCGCGCGGACTATGTCCGGGCTGCGTCCGGGCTGCGCTGTTCCGGACCATCGAAGCGTGGCGGCCTTCGCTGCTGATTGACGAGGCCGACCGTTTTCTGCGGGCCAACGACGAGGCAAACGTCATCATCAACGCTGGGCACACTCGCCGCATGTCGCCGGTCGTGCACATCGCCCTGATCGCGCAGCTGCCGCAGGCGTCCGAACAGTAGGTCCGGACCGTCTTGCCATCCTGCTGGCCGGTGAAACGATAGCGCAGAGGCTCGCCCGCGGGGCAGGTATAGACGTCCTTCCCAGGGTCATAGACAAAGTCCGCCCTGTCAAAGCGACCATGAGCACCTGCATTCGAGGTCAGCGGTTTGGGAACCACGACAGCGACACTTGGGCTTCGCCGGTCTCGTCCATGCGGGTCTCGACGCCGCGGAAGCGATCCGCCTGCGTCCTCAGATGGGCGCAAGCGCACCCAGATACCGCTCGATGGCCGCGTCGATCTCCCCCAGCTTGCGGCGCAGCTTCTCCCGCGTGAAGGTCTTCGCCTTGGCGTTCACCGCCTTGAACCGGCTGCCGTCGATGGCGACGATCTCGCTGTCGAGCAGATGGATGTCGCGGCAGAGCGCCACGAACTCCCGGCACATCTTGCGGATCGCCGGGCCGTTGTCCTTCCGGACATCGGCGATCGTCTTGAAGTCTTGCGCAAGCCGGCCGGTCAGCCAGATCAGCTCGAGATTGCGCCGACACTCGCGCTCCAATCGCTGTGACAACACCACCTGGTTCAGGTAGCCGTAGAGATAGATCCGCAGCATCAGGCCAGGATGACAGCCTGGACGGCCGGTCGCCTCGGGCTCTGTCGCGACGCCGAGCGCGGCGAGATCGAGCAACTCGACGAAGGCGTCGATCACGCGCGCGATGCTCTCCGCGTGACACATAGTCGTCGACACTTTCCGGCAGCAGACGCGCCTGCCGCCGGTCCGCTCCTTTCAATAAATCCAGCCATTAAGCGCCCCGCGTGATCTCAGGCAGAAAATACCATAACGCCCTCAATCAAGGGACTTTTCACACAGCCTCCGGACGAACCGGCCTTTCGCTGGCGCAGCACTATCAGTTGTACTGACAAACGCTCGAGGCGTCGGACCGGCGACACCTATGGTGCAATGCCGTGCGCTTCCACGATACCGGCCATTCCCGACGGCCTTGATCTACCCGACCATAACCGGCCATCCGCTGCCGGCGCACACAAGATCGGGGCCGCGGACCAGTCTGACCTTTGCCCGCGAGTTGGAGGCGCGCGCGGATTGAGTAGGCCTGTTTGGGCGGAAGCGGGCGCTTCTGGCTGATCGACCGGCCCTTGTTCCAGGGCACGCGTCGAGCTCTGACAGCCGGGAGTTGGATGTTGGCATCAGTTGGCCTCCATCCGTCCCGCCCAGCCTCCACGCCGACACCGCGTCGGCGCCATTCACTCTGCTAGCTGCACAACGGCCGGAATGCCCATCGTGCACTGACCCCTCGCACCGCGCCGCACACGATCGCTCGGAGGCCGGAGCGGAAGTATTGGACTGCTGAACGTCAGCATGACTTTCCCAATCATAGCACCGGTTCGTCGATCCTACAGCCGTAGCGGGTTCGGTGGTTGCACAAAGAACCCTGTTTAAAATGAACTTACGGTTCTTCTTCCTTTAGTCCGACGCCGGCAGCATGCGGACGCGGCGGTTGCGCCGCGCCCTGGTGCTGGGTCACTCGACGAGCGCGATTTCGCCGGGCCGCCAGGTCTGATCGAACCACGGCTCGAGCGGGCCGTAGAGACGCAGGATCACGTTCCAGCCTTTACCCGACACGGTCTGAAGCCAGTTGCTCTCCTTGCCTTCCGGCGGCTCGGGGCCGAAGTAGATATCGAACGAGCCATCGTCGTTCTGCTGCAGGCCATCTTTGCTACCCAAGGCTGGGAACTGCTTGTCGGTCTGAAGCATCGAACGGGTCTGGTTGTCATACAGCGTGAAAGACCAGAAATCCTGCGCGGGCACATCGGCTGGCACGTTCAGAACGTAGGTCTTCGCGCCGTCGAGCGCGTTCCCTTCGGCGTCGCGATAGGTGAATGCGTACTGCGACCCTTTGCCGACCGACTTGAACGCCATCGCCGGGGTAATCCCGGTCGCGTAAAAGTGGAACGCCGCTCGGAAGTTATGCTTCACCGCACCGTCGATCGTGAACGTGTATTCGTTGCCTGGAAAGGCGTTCTGCCAGTAGCTCTCGCCGGGATACCAGTAGACCAACTCGTCACGCGGTTTTGAGATCAGCGTCTTGACAGTCACGGCGCCTGCCGCGGCGGCCCGCTCTAGGATCGATCGCATCCGCTCGTCAGGCGAGAACTTCTGTCCCTTTACGATGCCGATGGAGGCGAGATAGCCCAGAAGCTCGGGGCTCTCGCCATAAGGCGGCTCAGCCTGGATGACGTTGTTGATCTCATCGAACATCCGTTCGTCCATCAGATGGATGGTGTTGAACTCCTCGCCGGAGACGTTGACGAAGGTCATCTCGGGCGATGCGTCAGCCTGCGAGAGCGGATACATCCGGAACGCCTCCTGAGTCTGCTGTACCGCGAGATCGGGCGAGCCGTTCTCGTCGGTGTAGCCGCGCCAGAGGACCCAGTGGGAATATGTGGTCGTTGGGACAACCGCCGTGTATCCTTCGTCTGGCACGTCGCCCTCGTAGTTCGGCGGCAGGATCAGGAACTTCCCGCCTTGCCCTTCGTCGGGGCCAAGATTGCCGAAATCCATGACGTACCGAAACCATGCGTTGTTCACGAACCCCAGCACGTTGGGCGGCGTCTCGATGACCCATGGCTCGTCCGTCATCCGAAGCGACGCGGTCTGGTAGACGCTGGTCGTGTTAGGGGTCAGAAACAGCGTCCGAGAGTCCATGAGGTCGGCGAACTGCGCTACGTGGGTGTTGGCGGGGGCCACTTCCTCGATCCCGCGCAACATGGCATCCATCGAGGCAATCTTGATGCCGCTGAGATACGCCTGATAGGCCTGCGAGAAGTCGTAGAGGTTGAAGATCTTGGCGGTCGTATCATCGTCCGGCACGCCGTCGAAGAAGTTGAGGTCGCCGAGCTGCGTCTCGATGTTGTCGGGCGTCGTGATGCCGTCCGGGATCTCGGTGCTGAACTCGTAGTTTTGCGCGTCCTGCGCCACCGCTGGCAGCGCCACTGCGAGCGCGGTGGTCAGGGCAAGTAGGTGTTTAGTCATCCCTCTTCCTCCGAGAGTTTTAAGATGGGTGTTCGTCATGCGCCTTGCTGGCTCGGCTTCCCGGTCAGTGGCAAACGGTCGGCCCTACCATTGCCGAATACTCCGCCGCGAAGATGCGGATGCTTCATAGCGCGGCGCCGCAGGGCATGGGGCGCCTGGTTCCGCAGCGTTGGCGGCACTTTCGCGAATGCGATGCCACCCTTGACGACCAACGCCCAGGCGACGCCCAAAGGGATCACGGTTCTGCGCGTGAATATATGCACCCCGCCCGCCGTCTAGTCCGCTTCACTTGATCCGCTCGACATCGGGCAACTGCCAACCGCTTTCGATCCAACCCTCCGCCGGGCCGTAGAGGCGGAACAGCAGGAAAAAGTCCTCACCAGTCGGAATCCAGTTGCTCTCCAACCCCTCGGGCGCTGCTGGCGCAAAATAGACGTCGGCCGAGCCGTCGTCGTTCACCTGCATGTCAGGCAGGTTTGGCGTCGCCAGCCCGACGCGCTCGGCGCCGACGAAAAAGCCCTTTGTCCGGAGGCTGTAGACGATAACCGACCAGAAATCCTCCGCGGGCGTGTCGGCCGGGATGTTCAACTTGTAGGTGTCCGTTCCGGTCAGCATCTCGCCCTCGCCGTCACGGACCGTGCCCAGATAGAACGTCCCGCCTCCGAGGTTCTTTGGCAGGTAGGTTAGATAGAAATACTGCCCCGCGCGCTCATCAATCAGGACCTGCTCGTCATCCACGAAGGGGAACCCGAGCTTTGCTTGTTCGGGGTTGATCGCAAACGCGCCCCATTCCCGATCGTCCCAGATCCTCCGGAACCCGCCGCCTTCGGTGACAAACCTGTCCTGCAGGGTGTCGTATGCGCAATCGAGTCCTTCTAGCAGGGCGTCCTGCATGGCCTCGTCTGGCTCGAACGGCTCACCGCGCACGATGCCGATGGAGGCCAACATCCCCATCATGACCTTGTCTTGCGCCAGCACGGGCTCGCGCTGCACGACCGTGTTGAGGTCGTTGAAAAACGTTATGTCATAGACGGGCAGGTTGTTGACCGGATTCTCCTTCATGTCGAAGAACCGCGTCTCCGGCGGATTGTCCGCCTCGCTCAGCGGGTACCATCTCAGGGTCTGGGCATAGGCCGCCTGATCAGCATGGGTGCCGCCATTCTTGGCGATAGGACGCAGCGCGAAATGGACACCGTATGTGTCGGCCTCATAGGTGATGAAATCCTCTTCCGGCACCGGCCCTTGATAGCCCGGCGGCAGAAAGAGGTATCTGGCGCCCCTGCCTTCATCATCTCCGGTCGTGCCGATATCCGCGATGGGGACCTGCCAGGCGTTCACGATGGTGCCGAAGAACTCGGCCTTCTCGCCTGCGGGCGGGATCTCGATCACGAGAGGGCTGTCCTTGGTACTCAGACCCGCGATCGCGTAGGGCGTCACGTCATTGGCCGTGAGGAACCCGTGGCGCGAATCCATGGGCGCCGACATGTAGGCAACGACACCCGGTGCCGCGCCTGCATCGCGCTGCATGGCCAACTCGATGTCATAGACTGCCACGGCCGGCATCCCCCAGATCGCCACCTCGCAGGCGCGCCGCACCACCGTGTCGCGCTCGATGTCGGACATTTGTGCCAGCGCGGCGGCCCCTCCCGCGAGCTGCATCCCGAGCGAGAGTGCCGAAATCCTCCTGAGCATGGTTCTCCCCGTTTTCATTCCGGCTCAGTCCTACGCGTCTTGCGCGGTGAGGCACACGGTAAAGTGTTAGCACTTTGCGACAGGAACTCCCGCTGATAGGAAGGCATGGCTGTGACCTCAAACGACGTACCCCTGATCCACACATCCGGCCTAGTGGGCCTGACAGATTTCGTGCGTGCGGAATTCGGTGATCGGACGGTTGCCAGAGCATATGCCGACGCCGGGCTCGCCAGAGATGTCGAGCGCCGCGCGCCAGGCTTCATTCCAGAGGTTGCGGTCGTCCACTTCCTCGCGTCAGCCGCCCGTCTGATGGGGGACGAGTTTGCCGGCGTCCGATTGGCGACCGCGGTCAGCTTCGCACGCTATGGCGAATGGGGGCGCTTCCTGTCGCAGGCCGCCGACCTCGAAGACTGCGTCATGCGGCTGAAGCGCATCGTGCCTCTGCACACGCCCTACGACGGCGTCCGGGTGGAAAGGATCAGAGGGGCGGTGTGGCTCAGGCAACGGTTCCCCTCTGCGGCGGAGCGCGAATATCGCCACCTGGCCTGGGCGACGCTGGGCATCTTCGTCGATCTGTGCCGGCAATTCCTCGGCCCGGATTGGCTGCCACTAGCTGGGGAGATCGACCTTCCTGAGGCCAGACATGCCGAGGCCGTCGAGAGGGTTTTTCCGTTTCCCCTGACCTATGGCGCGCGCGCGATTGGTCTGGCGATCCGTCCTGACGATTTGCGCGTACCGCGTTTGCCTCCTGAGAGCCGGCTCACCACATTTAGCGACGTCCTGCGCGAGCGCGGTCCCCGTCGGGACTTCGGGTTCCTTCCGGCCGTCCGGGAAGCGATCGACGTGCAGGTTCGCGCCAGCGAAGTCAGCTTGGAGCATACGGCACGCATGTTCGATATGGGGCCGCGACGCTTGCAGCGACGGCTGAGCGACGAAGGGTGCACGTTTCGAACGCTGGCTAACGCAGCGAAGGTATCGCGGGCCTGTGCCTTGCTGGTTGAGACCAACCTCCCAATCAAGTCCATTGCCGGGGAATTGGGCTACGCACATCTCCCCACTTTCACCCGCGCCTTCGCCGCTATCACGGGCTCGAGCCCGTCCGTCTGGCGGCATCGACAGCAGCCTTAAGAAAGCAAGTTTCACCAGGCGTCTGGATCTCGAGTTTTGGAATCCTTGCGGCAGAGCCCATAAGCCCACGCCCGTTGAGGTCCGGTACGTCCCGCGCTGCGGTCGACTGACTTCGCTGGCTGGGCGCAGCCGTAGCGAAAGGCCGCCTTTCTAACTGCGCCGCAGCATAGGCACTGAGGACTTGTATCTTCCCCAATGCTGCGTGCGCGTGCAGCACCGGGGCGCCTGGTCCGGCATGGGCTCGCTGCCGGCATGCGTCGCTGCAGCAATTGCAGTGGTCCAACGGGGCCAGCGACTGGCGGTCTCGGCCC
>CAYORO010000167.1:0-8633 GCA_964406355.1 uncultured Limibaculum sp. | reverse complement strand
ACTCGACGATCTCCTGGAGCTCTTCCTTGGCCTCGTCGATGCCCGCAACCTCGTCGAAGGTCACCTTGCCGGTGCGCTCGGTCAGCAGCTTGGCCTTGGACTTGCCGAAGCCCATGGCGCCGCGCCCGCCGGACTGCATCCGGTTGAGGAAGAAGATCCAGATGCCGAAGATGATCAGCATCGGCAGCCAGAAGCCGAGCGTCGAGAGGAACCCTCCCTGCTCCTGCGGCACCACGTCGATCTCGACATTGGCCTCGCGCAGCTCGGAAATCACGTCGGTGTCGGGCGGCTGGACGGTGGTGAACTTCTCGTTCGTCGCCGTCTGGAAGGTGATCTGCTCACCGTCGATCGTGACCTTCTGAACATTGCCCTGATCGACCGCGTTCAGGAATTCCGAGAAGGTTTTCGATCGCCCGGTCCCGCCGCCGCCGCCATCCTGAAACACGCTGAAGAGCGTGACGAGGAGTAGAATGACGATTGCCCAGAAAGCCAGGTTCTTCGCGTTGCCCAAGTGGTGTCTCCCATCGGTCTGGCGCTCCGCGGCGCCCCGGTCCAAGCTTACATAACTCCGCAACCGGGCAAGTTAAGGGCGCGCCCTGCGACCAAACTGAATGGACCGGATCGCGTCTCACCCCTCGCCCAGGCCGAGCCACGCGCAGGTGAGCCCGGCAAGCCCCGACCCGCATGATACAAGAGGGTAGCCTGCGAAGGGCGCGAGGAGCAAGCGCCCCCCAGCCGAACCTCCGGCCCAGATCGCGGGCGATGTCAGCCGCGCGGCACGGGGTGCATCGGTCCAGTCGGCGGGCGCCGTCCGCGCGGCGGCCCGCAGGATCGCGAGCCCGGTCTCGCCGAGCGCGCCGAGTTGCGCATCGTCAGGGGCGTGGCCTGCGAGGGTGACCCGCCAGCGCCCGTCCCAGATGCCGCCATGGCCGAGCGAGAGGGGCGGCGCGGCTCGCGCAGGCTCACGGCAGATCGCAACGGTTAGCGGACCTCGGGGGGTGAGGACGCATCCCCCCAGCGTCGCCCCTCGAAAACCCGGCTGGCGGAGTGCCGCGAGGAGCCGTTCCGCCGTCTCACGACGGGGCCGGTGGACCTCGCCCGAGACCCGGCGCAGGCAGTCCGAGACTAGGCGCAGCGCGATCTCGTGCGGCGCCTCGGCGAGAGGCGGAAGCGCGAGCGAGATCCAGCCCACGGAGCTCGCTCGCACAGCCCGGGCGGCCAGCGCGTCGGTCGCCGCATCGAGCGCTAGGCGTTGAGCCCGCAGGGTGTCGGCCGTCTGCACCAGACGCGGCGCATCGATTCCGAGCGGAGCGAGGGCTGTGAGCGCGGCGCGGGCCCGCACCCGATCGAAGCGGGGATCCTCGTTGGAGGGGTCTTCGGCCCAACCGATGCCTCGCGCGCGCAGCAGGTCGCGCAGCGCCGCGCGGCGAACCCCGAGCGCGGGACGGAACCAGAGCGTGCCGGCGAGGCGGACCGCCTCCTCCATCCCAGAGAGCCCGTCGATCCCTGACCCCCGCGCAAGGCGCAGCAGCACCGTCTCGGCCTGATCGTCGAGCGTGTGGCCGAGCAGGACGGCGACGATGCGCCGCTCGGCAGCCCACCGGCCGAGCATCCGGTGCCGTGCCACGCGGGCCGCGGCCTGGAGGTTGCCGCCCGCCCGATCCCGCCAGGCCAGGACGGCGTGAGAGATCCCGAGCCGCGCGCAGAGGGTGCCCACCGCGGCCGCCTCATCGGCGCTTTCGGGTCGGAGCTGGTGGTCGACCGTGGCGGCCTCGACCCGCCGCCGACGTGCCGCACCCCAGTCGGCTGCGATCACCAGAAGCGCCGTGCTGTCGCTGCCGCCCGAGACCGCGACGCCGAGCGGGGCCCCCTCGGGCAGACCGGCGGTCAGACGATCCAGCGCGGCGCCGATCTCGGCCGCCGCATCAGGGCCGGTGTCGGCGGGCCGCCTCAGGGGGCGCAGGCAAGGCCGTCGCGCTCCACATCCGCGGCCGTCAGGATATCGCGCGGCGCGCTTGGGAACTGGGCGCGCACCTCGCGCAGCGTCAGGCAGGCCTCGGAGAGTTGTCCGAGACGGCCGAGGCTGACGCCAAGTTGGAGCAGGTTGCGCGGTGCCATCGGCCCGCTGCGATCGGTGTTGTAGCCGGCGAGGTGGCGCCGCGCTGCCTCGGCAAATGACCCGCGCACGAAGTTGCTGCGCCCGAGCCAGAACTGCGCCTCCGCCGCCTCGCCGCTCGAGGGGCCGGCCGCGAGGACGCGCTCGAGGCGATCCTCGCCCTGGTCGAAGCGGCCTTGCTGGATATCGGCGATCGCAAGATCCAGGTCACTCCCCGAGGGCGCCGCACGCACGGGCTCGGCCACCAGAGGCTCGGGCTGCGGTTGTGGTTGTGGCTGAGGTTGTGGTTGCGGCTGGGCCGCGGGCGCAACGAAGCTCGGCGCGGTGGCCGTCTGGACCCCGCCGCCGAGCGGCACCGGTGCGCCGAGCACGCTCGTGTCCCCGCCTTCGAGCTCGGTCAGCCGGAACTCGATATCGCCGAAGCGGCGCCCGGCATCCTCGGCGATCTGGCGCTGCTGGAAGTCGAGCTGCTCGATCGCTCCCGTGAGCCGCTGGAGCTCGATCTCCAACCGGTCAAGCCGCACCGTGGCGGAGCCGCCGAGCGCGGGCGCGGCCGTGACGGATTGCCCGCCCGACAGCGCCTCGATCCGGGCGCGGATATCCGCGAGCTCGGCATCGACGATCCCGAGCCTGTAGCGCAGATCCTCGAGCGTCTCACCGCTCCCGGTCCAGCCCTGCGCCGCCGCCTGCCCCGCTCCGAGCAGCAGCGTCGCGAGGCCGGCCGCCAGGATCGCGCCGGCGCGCATCAGCTCGTCGGGCCGCGGGAGACGACCGTCATCGCGCGGCGGTTCTGCGACCAGCAGCTCTCATCGGAGCAGAGCGAGACCGGCCGCTCCTTGCCGAAGCTCACGGTGGTGATCTGCGTGGCCGGCACGCCGCGGCCGACGAGGAACGACGCCGCCGAGTTGGCCCGCCGCGCGCCGAGCGCGAGGTTGTAGTCCCGCGTGCCGCGCTCGTCGGCATGGCCCTCGATCACCGCGGTCGCGCCGGGATTGGCCAGGAGCCACTCCGCCTGGCGCGCGAGCGTCGCCTGCGCCTCGGCATCGAGATCCGAGCGGTCGGTGCCGAAGAACACGCGGTCGCCGACGACCACGTTGAAGTATTCGACCGAGGTGATGTCGTCGATGCCGCCCTGCCCCGCATTGGGGTCGACGGGGGCGCTCTCGGTCGCAGGCCCCGTCGCGTCGGGATCGGTGCAGCCGCCGAGAATAAGGGCGGCCGAGAGGGCCGCCGCCAAGGCCAGTCCGTTCGAATTCAGTCGCATGCCTGTGTCGCTCTCTGCCAAAGGGGTTCTGTCGACCCTCCCCGGACGCCTCCGGCGCCCAGACTTTCCCAGCGCAGTATCCGCGGACGGGCCCCGAGCCGCAAGGGGCGCGTGGCCTGCTCGGGTGCCGCTACTCGCGGAGCGAGGCCCAGGCGGGGTCGGAGGCGGCATTCGGCGTCGGCACCCGGCGCTTGTTCCGGCCAGTGACGTCGATGGTGGCGAGGCTCGCGCGACCCTGCTGACCCGGTGTCTCGGCGTAGTAGACCAGCACGCGGCCGTTCGGCGAGAAGCTCGGCCCCTCCACGAGAAAACCCCGGTCGAGCAGGCGCTCCTGGGTGCCGTCGGTCCGCATCACGCCGATGTGAAAGGCGCCGTCGCGGATGTTGGTGAAGGCGATCAGGTCGCCCCGCGGCGACCAGACGGGGGTGCCGTAGCGGCCGGGGCCGAAGCTGATCCGCCGCGCGGGGCCACCCGAGGCCGACATCACATAGATCTGCTGGCTGCCGCCGCGATCCGACTCGAAGACGATCTGCCGGCCATCGGGCGAGTAATCCGCCGCCGTCTCGATGGCGGGGGTGTTGGTGAGCCGGCGAAGCTGACGGTCCGCGAGGCGGAGCGCATAAAGATCGGTGTTGCCCCCCTTGGCGAGCGAGAGCACCACCTCCGCGCCATCGGGCGAGAAGCGCGGCGCGAAGGTCATGCCCGGGAAATTGCCAAGCCGCTCGCGCCCGCTGCCGTCGAGGCGCTGGAGCATCACCGTGGGCGTGCCGTCATCATAGGCGATGTAGAGGATCAGGTCGTTGGCGGGCGAGACCCGCGGGGTCAGCACGAGCCCGTCCGAGCCCGGCAGGTAGCGGACATTGGCCCCGTCCTGGTCCATCACCGCGAGACGCTTGCGCCGGTCGCCCTTCGGCCCGGTCTCGTCGATGAAGGCGATCTGGCTGTCGAAATAGGGGCCCTCGCCGGTGAGCGCGGTGTAGACGCCGTCCGAGACCTTGTGCGCCACGCGGCGCCACTCGTCGGTGGCGGCAAGGAGCTGCACGCCCGCGATCTGGCGCTCGGCGGCGGTGTCGAAGACGCGGAACTGCACCTGGAGCCGCCCGTCCTGGCTCTGCTGCACGCGCCCCGTGATCAGCGCGTCCGAACCGATCGTGCGCCAGTTGGCATAGGTGGGGGCGGTGTCGAAGGGCACGCTCCGATCGATAAAGGCGGCCGGATCGGTCAGCCGGAAGATCCCCGACCCGGTGAGATTGGCGCGCAGCACCGAGCCGATATCGGCGGCCGTCTGCTCGAGCCCGGCCTCGGTCGCCTCGAAGGGCAGCACGGCGATCGGGATCGGCTCGAAGCCTGCCCCGGAGACGTCGATCTCGAGCGGCTGGGCGCGGGCCGTCAGGGTCAGGGCCGCGACCAGCGCCACCAGCGCGGCCAGCAGACGCAAAGCATGTCTCATGAGGCGAATCCGATCTCGGCTGGCGTGAAGGTGACGTGGATGACCTTCCAGGCGTCGTACTTCTGGATGGGCAGCCGGGCAAACTCCCCGGCGCTGGCCGCACGCCGGAGCGCGCGCTGGGCGGCGAGCGAGAGCGCCTGCTGGGCGCCGGGGTTGGTCCCGGTGGCGCGGAGCAGCTCCGGCCCCTCGACGATGCGCCCGGACGGGTCGAGCCCGATCCCGATGGTCACCGAGAGGCTCGGATCGGCCCGGTTGCCGGCATAGGTGAAGTAGCGCTTCAGCCCGATCACCAGGGCGTCGCGCTCGCCGCGGGTCACCTGGTTGGCAAAGCGCGACGGGCGGGCGCCGAGCGCGCTGCCGGTGCCGCCCGCACTCTGCGGGCGCGAGGTCTCCTGGGGCTCCGCGGCGGCCTCGGGCGGGCTCTCGGCAGCCGCCTGGCGGGCCGCGGCGGCGGCCTGGGAGGCGGCGGCGAGATCGGCCGGACGGGCGAAGGGGATGCGCGCCTGTCGCGGCGCCGGGCCGAGATCGGCGTCGGGCTCGGCGGGCGTCTCGGCGACATCCTCCGCCTCGGGCTCGGGCGCCTCGGGAGCGGGCGTGGCCGACGGCTCGGGTTCGGGCTCGGGCGGGCGCTGCGGCTGCGCGCCCGGCAGCGGAGCATCGGCCGAGGCGAGCGGCTGGAGCGGCTCGGTTGTCGGCGGGCTCTCGGGCACGGGCGCGAGGCGCGCGACCGGGTCGGGCGAGGCGATCTCGGCGATCGAGGGGCGGATCGCCTCGCCCGGCACCGGGGCCGGCGGCGGCGGCGTGTCGGCGACCGGCAGCTCGGGATCGGCCGCGGGATCGGCGAGGCCGAGCGGTTCTGGGCGCTCTGGCGCGGCCTCGGCCACCGGCGGCACGGGCGCGCGGTCAGGGGCCGAAGCCGGCGCCGGTTCGGCGGGCGCGAGCGGGGCCGGCGCGGTGTCGGGCGCGGGCGACGGCTCGACGGGCGCCCCGGAGGCCGGCCCGAAGACCGAGCCATCGACCACCGTCACCTCGGTGAAGCTGAGCGCTGCCGGCGCGGGATCGCTTGCCACATAGGGCGCGAGCGTCACGGCGAGGATCAGCCCGCCATGCATCGCCCCCGAGATCGCCGCGCCCCTGCGCATCGCTCTACTCCGTGCCCTCCGTCGCCACTGGCGCGGCCTCCGCCTGTTCGGTCACCAGCGCGATCTCGCGGAACCCCGCTCCGCTCAGCGCGCCCATCACCACCATGACACGGCCATAGTCGAGTCGTCTGTCGGCGCGCAGGAAAATCGGCCCCTCGCCGCGCTCGCCCCGGATCGCCCGCAGCCGAGGCACGAGCCCGTCGAGGCCGACCTCGACATCCTGGATGAAGATCCGCCCAGCCCCGTCGAGATTGACCGTGAGCGGCTCGTCGTCGGGTGTCGGCAGCGAGGAGGCCTCGGTCTCGGGCAGCTCGAGCGGCACCCCCACCACCAGCAGCGGCGCCGCCACCATGAAGATGATCAGCAGCACCAGCATCACGTCGACGAAGGGGGTGACGTTGATCTCCGACATCGGCTGGGACGAGGAGCGGCGCCGCCGGCCGCTCCGGGCCTGTGCCGGGCGAAGGCCGGCTGCCATCAGGCCCCGCCCCGGCTGAAGTCGATCTCGCGCATCAGGATCAGGGCGAACTCGTCGGCGAAGTTCTCGAGCCCGGCCCCGAGCGCCTCCACATCGGCGCCGAGCCGGTTATAGGCCACCGTTGCCGGGATCGCCGCCATCAGCCCGATCGCGGTTGCCAGCAGCGCCTCGGCGATGCCCGGCGCCACGACCGCGAGATTCGTGTTCTGCATCACCGCGATCGACTCGAAACTGTGCTTGATGCCCCAGACGGTCGCGAACAGCCCCACGAAGGGCGAGACCGAGCCAACGCTCGCGAGGAAGGGGAGCCAGGTCGAGAGCTGCTGGCTCTCCTTGGAGATCGCGGTGGTCATCGCCCGTTCGACGCGGGCATCGGTGCCCGGCACGATCGCGCCGCCCGGGCCGAAAGAGCGCCGCCACTCGCGCATGCCGGCCGCGAAGACGCGCTCGATCGGGGTGCGCGGTGCCTTGCCCAGGCTCTCATAGAGCTCGTCGAGCGAGCCGCCGGACCAGAACCGATCCTCGAAGGCGCGCGTGCGCGACGACAGCCGGCGCAGCCCGATCGCCTTCTCGATGATCACCGCCCAAGACCAGAAGGAGGCAATCACCAGGCCCACCATCACCGCCTGCACGGTCGGGGTCGCGCGCAGGAACATGGTCGTCACGGAAAAGTCCACCGCCGCCACCTCGGGCGCGGCGATCACGGTTGTATCGGCGGCCTGCGCGGCCACCAGAAGGGCGAGGCTCGTCGCGCCGGGGTCCATTGCTGCTCTCCTCAGACGGGCGCCCGCGCGGCTCTGACGTCCGCATCCAGGCGCTGCGCCTCGGCGCGGTTCACCCGCGCTCTGTGGTCTTTCTACTGATCCGAGCCGAGGCGGTCCAGTGCGTCCCGGAGGGAGGGGGGCAGACGCACCGGCCGGCCCTCGGCGTCGACGCAGGCGAGCTCGACCCGAGCCTTGGCGATCAGCGCCTCGGGGTCCGGCCTGCGGAGCACCTGCTCGAACGTCGCGCGGGCGCCTTTGTGGCTCTCGAGCCAGGTCACGACCTCGATCATGTCGTCGAACCGCGCCGGCGCGCGATACTCGATCTCGATCCGCCGCGCGACGAACACGACCCCGGTCGCCTCGCGCAGACGTGACTGGGCGACCCCCGCCTCCCGCAGCGCCTCGGTCCGCCCGCGCTCGAGATAGCGCAGATGGTTGGCGTGATAGACGATGCCGCCGAGGTCGGTGTCCTCGTAGTACACCCGGATGGGCAGCCGGTGGATCATGCCGCCATCCGCGCACCCAGCGCCGCCGCATGGGCCGGATCGGTGCTCGCGGCAGGCAGGGCCGGGTCGTAGCCGGCGCGAACGAGGGCAGCGATCTCCGTGCGGATCACCGGCCGCGTTTCGGTCAGCGCCAGCGGGCTCTCCGAGAGGAACGCCCGGTCCGACCAGAGCAACAGCGCGAAGACGGCCTGGGAGAGCGCCAGTGCCCGCGGGTCGAGCCGGGCGAGATCGTCGTCGAGGCGGAGGAGCGTGACGCAGAGCCGGATCGCGCCGGCCTCGTCGAAGTCGAAGATGCGGTACTGGTTGGCCCCGGTCGCCCCGAGCACACCGGTCAGTCGCTCGAGATCCGGCACCAGGCGCTCGAGATGGGGGACCTGCCGCAGCTCGGGCCATGCCTCGACCGCAAAGACCAGGCAGTTCGCGCCGAGCTCGGGGTCCTCTGCGGCGGTGCCCAGCGCTGTGAGCCCGGCCGCCGCCGAAAACCCTTCGCGAAGAACACGCGCGCCCTCCTCGCTCGCACCGAAGATCGCCGGCACCAGCGCTCTCCCCCAGCGTGCAAAGCGATACTCCCCGTCCGACCGGGTGAAGAAGCTGCGGATCCGATCGGTGGCGGCCTCGGCTGTCATAGCGCGCAGCTCTAGGGCGCAACCGTCACGCCCGGCAAGCCGCCCCCCGCCACGCAAGCCACTGACCTTGCGTCACAGGTTCGAATTTGCCACGCTCCCCATCCCATTTTTTGTCATCTAGGAGCGGAAACGTGAGCTTTGTGCGCACAGTCAAGACACTACTCAAGGTCAACAAGATACGAAAGTCGATCACCAAGTACAACAAACTCTACACGCAAACCAGCACCGTCGTCAAAAAGGCGGAAAAGAAGCAATACGAGCTGGCCAAACGTTACAAGGAGAAAGAT
>CAYORO010000166.1:0-8675 GCA_964406355.1 uncultured Limibaculum sp. | reverse complement strand
CAACACCGTGGTGGTGATCGAGCACAATCTCGACGTGATCAAATGCGCCGACTGGATCGTCGATCTCGGGCCCGAGGGCGGCGATGGCGGGGGCCGGGTGGTGGCGGTCGGCACGCCCGAGGCGGTGGCCGAGGTCGAGGAGAGCCATACCGGGCGGCATCTGCGCCCGATGCTCGTCAAGGCGGGCCGCATGGCCGCAGAGTGACCGCGGGCCGGGGTCTGCCCGGCACGCGTCCCGAAGAGCTGGTTCTCGCGCGACGCCCTCCCTATCGTGACGCAAGGGCAATTCTGCGTGGCACGATCGAAAGGAGACGCCCATGGCCGTCGAGGATTACAAGAAAGTCAGAACCTCGTTCAAATCCCACCACGAAAGCTCGCTGAAGACGTTCAACACGATCGTGAAGTGGTTCAATTCCACGCAGTCAGTTGCGGAATCCCTCGCCAAGATCGGAACATCGACGGACAAGCTGCTGAAGCTCAAAGCGAGCGCAAACAAGATCTATCTCGAGTGGACCGCGAAGGCCAAGGACGTCGAGGCCCTGCAAACTGACGTGCAGGCGGCCGAGAAGGCCAAGGACTCGTCCAAGGTCACTGAGCTCAAGCGCCAGATCGAGCAGAAACATGCCGAGGCCGAGAAGCTGAGAACCAAGTATCAGGCCAACATCGACAAGGCGATCACTGCGCGCGACGACGGCGCGGCGCGCGCGAAATCGCTGATCGAGAAGCTCCCGTTCGACTGACGCGGCGCGCGGCGGTCCTCCGCCACAGGGTCAGATGCGGCGCGGGAGATGATCAACCCCGCGCCGGCCGGTGTCAGCTCGACTGGCCCGGTTCACCCTGTTCGCCCCGGGGGCCCTGCGGCCCGGGCTCGCCCTGGGGGCCTGCGGGGCCCGCCTCACCCGGCTCGCCCTGGGGGCCCGCCGGGCCCTGCGGTCCTGGCTCCCCTTGAGGTCCGGCCGGGCCAGGTTCGCCTGGCTCGCCCTTAGGTCCTGCCGGACCTTGCGGACCCGGCTCGCCCTGAGGTCCGGCGGGGCCAGCCTCACCGGCTTCGCCTTGGGGCCCGGGCTCGCCCTGCGGCCCGGCAGGACCCGGCTCGCCCCGAGGTCCTGCCGGCCCCTGCTCACCTTGAGAGCCTGGCTCGCCCTGAGCGCCTGCGGGCCCCTGCGGTCCCGGCTCTCCCTGAGGTCCGGCGGGGCCGGGCTCACCCTGGGCGCCTGTCGGCCCTTGCGGACCCGACTCGCCCTGCGGCCCGGCCGGACCCGGCTCGCCTTGGCCGCCCGCGGGGCCCTGCGGTCCGGGCTCCCCCTGAGGTCCGGCGGGGCCAGGCTCGCCCTGGGCTCCAGCGGGCCCCTGCGGCCCGGTCTCGCCCTGTGGCCCCTGCGGCCCGGTCTCGCCCTGTGGCCCCTGGGGGCCGGTCTCGCCCTGCGGTCCGGTCTCCCCTTGCGGTCCGACGGGGCCGGCCTCGCCCCGATCTCCCTGTGCGCCCTGGGGGCCTTTGTCGCCCTGGGGGCCGACGGGACCAGTCTCGCCCGCGGGTCCCTGCTCGCCCTGAGGGCCGGTCTCGCCCTGCGGGCCCACCGGTCCCTGGGGTCCGGTCTCGCCCTGCGGCCCGACCGGACCCGCCACACCCTGCGGCCCCGGCTCGCCCTGGGGGCCCGGATCGCCCTTCTCGGGGTCCGGGCGCGCGTCGAGCTCGCTCCGGAGCGCGGCCACCTGGGCCTCGAGCGTCGCCACCCGGTCGGCCGGCGCCGCCCCGAAGAGGCGCGCGATGCCCGCGCCGGACACCGCGTTGATCACCAGCAGCAGGATCGCGAGGATCAGGGCGCCGACGAGCCCCATCGCGACGTCGCGCGTCGTTGTGTTGGTCATGGTTGCTGTCCCCCCGTCTTGTATTAACCGAGGGGTACCAGAAAGCTGGGATCTTGGCGACGCAGAACTCCTGGTGCGCGTCGCGCGGCCGGTGGCGATTGTCCCGTCTTTGAGCACGCCTTGATTGTGTCACGAATCTCCTGCACAACCATCGCGTGTAGGGATGGTGATGCCTGGAGGACGCCGCGCGTATGGCGCCGCGTCGCCGCCCTGGAGTGAGCGTGACGGCCGCGGGGAAGCACGCGGCGCGTTTGGCAGACGGAAATCCGTGACATCGACGGTTCGCCGGACTGGTGCCCATGAGCGCCACGAACCGGCATGGCCCATCGCGGCGCGTCCCGCGACGGCGCAGCGGCGCCGGGCTCTCCGTCGATCCGATCAGTGCAGTGAAACGGGTGGGGCAGGCGACGCGGCGCCTCCGGGGTAAAGGGAGAGCAGGATGTCTGGCATTGAGGGCGGCTCCGCGACTGTGGTGGGCAAGGCGGGGCTGATCGAGATCGGACAGGATCACGCGGCCGAGTGGCACCGGGTGGACTTCGGGCGCGTGATCGAGGACGCCGTGGTCGTGTTGATGGTCAACACGCGCAACGGATCGGACCCGGTGACGGTCCGCGCGCGCGACGTGGACGGCACGGGCTTCAGCTTCCAGCTCGACGAGTGGGACTATCTCGACGGGTCGCACACGGTCGAGTCGGTCTCCTGGCTCGCTGTCAGCGAGGGCGTGCACACGCTGGACGACGGCTCGGTGATCGTGGCGGAGCATGTCTCGGCCACGGACAGTTTCGAGACCTACGACTATGACCGCCCGTTCGACGACGCGCCCGTGGTGCTGGCCCAGACCGTCACGACCAATGACGCGAGCGCCGTCACGACCCGGATCGACGACGTCACCTCGACCGGCTTCCGCCTGAAGCTCCAGGGCGAGGAGGCGCACCGCGCCCATGCCGACGAGACTGTCGGCGTCATCGCGATCGCGCCAGGTGCGGATCTCGTGGCCGGCGACACGGGCGACAGCGTGCGCCACCGCGAGACCGAGATCGATTTCGGCGAGACCGTGGAGGACGCGGTCTTCCTCGCGCAGATGCAGAGCCATGACGGCGGCGACAGCTCGACCGTTCGCGGCGTCAGCCTGAGCGACACCGGCGCGATCGTCTACGTCGAAGAGGAGCAGTCGCGCGATGGCGAGACCGGGCACACCACCGAGACGGTCGGCTATCTCGCGCTCTCGGCCGGCGATCTCTTGGCGGCGCTGACCGACCCGCTCGGCACCCCGCCTGCGCCAGAGCCCGCCGCGGCCACCGCACCGGCGGCGCTCGACCAGGGCCCGATCGCCGAGGACAACGCCTATGAGATCGCCGAGGACGGCGCGGTCTCGGCCAACATCCTGAGCGACCCGGATCCGGCGACAGGGCTTGCCGATCGCGACCCGGACGGCGATCCGATCCAGCTCGTCGGCCTCACGGTCGACGGCCAGGCGGTCGCGCCGGGCGAGAGCTTCGCGCTCACCCTCGAGGGCGGCGGCAAGACGATCCAGGGCACCGCCTCGGTCGATCTCTTCGGCAACCTGTTCTTCCAGCCCGACGGCGCCGCGACGCTCGAGCTCTTCGAGGGCGACAGCGTCAGCGCGGCCTTCTCCTACACCATCGCGACGCCGATCACCGGCCCGACCCGGGTGATCGACTTCGAGGGGCTCGCCGGTGGCACCTATCTCGACGGCATCCCGCTCCCGGACGTCAGCGCGGTCAGCGCCTATCGCGCGCAGGACCTCGACGACGACACCCCCCCCAACGCCGCGCGCCTCTACGACACGCGCTTCCTCGGCGAGGACAACGACCTGATGGCCTCGGTCTCGGGCGAGCTCTCCAACGTGCTGATGATCGAGGAGCGCCCGACCCAGAACGGCGCGCCGGACGACAATGCCCGCGGTGGCATCATGCGGATCGAGTTCGACGGCCCGAGCACGGTGTTCTCGGTCGACCTCGTCGATATCGAGGAGAAGAACGGCGAGCGCCCGCGCTGGACGGTCGAGTACGAGGACGGCCGGGTCGAGAGCTTCTCGGCCATCACCACGGCCGACACCGAGGCCAAGACGCAAAGCTTCGGCGAGGGCGGGCTCGCCGGCGTCGTGGCGCTCGAGCTCGAGCTCGTCGGCTCCGGCGCGATCGACAACATCGTGATCGGCCAGCCCCAGACCGCGACCGCCGATGTGGTGCTGACGGTGACGGGGCTCGGCAGCGACCTGCCCCCTGCCGTGACACTCGGCGCGGCCGACGACGCCTATGGCATCTTCGAGGACGAGACGGTCGCCGGTGCCAATCTCGTCACCGGCGACGGGCTCGCGCGCGAGATCGGCGATCTGGCGTTCTCGGGCGGCGTGGCGGACGACACCGATCCGGCCGGGCTCTCGATCACCGGCTACCGGATGGCCGAGGGGCCGGACGCCAGCGGCTTCACCGCGAGCCTGGATGGCCCGGCGGTGCTGGGCGAGGCCGTGGGCGTCACCGTCACCGATGGCGAGGACACCTATCAGGGCATGCTCACCCTCGCGGCAGACGGCGCGATGGCCTTCGACCCGACCGGGTTCGGCGATCTTGAGGAGGGCGCGGTCAGCTCCTTCTCCGTCGTCTACGAGATCACCGACGGTGACCTGACCGCCGAGGCGACCGCCACCGTCACGGTGATCGGCCAGGCCGACCCGACCCCCACCGGCGTGATCTCGGGCCTCGCCTTTGAGGACAGCGACGGCGACGGGCTCCGCTCCGACAGTGAGGCGCTCAAGCCCGGCATCACGGTGACGCTGCTCGATGCCGACGGCACCGAGGTCGCGGCGACCCAGACCGACGGCGATGGCGCCTACAGCTTCGGGCTGCTCGACGAGGGCGTCTACACCGTCGTCTTCGACAGTCCCGATCCGGCGCGCGAGTTCACCACGCAGGATGCCGGCGACGACAGCCGCGACAGCGATGTCGATGCGGGCGGCCGGGCCACGGTGACGCTCGCCGAAGGCGGCGAGGCGCGGATCGATGCGGGCTACACCGCCGGCGAGGTCGCGGGGCGCGTGTTCTTCGACGCCGATGCCGATGGGCTCCGCGGCGACACGGAGGACGGGCTCGGCGGGCTCCGCGTCGCGCTCCTCGATGCCGAGGGCGTGACGGTCGCCGAGACTGTGACTGACGACGCCGGCACATACGCCTTTGCCGATGTGCTCGCGGGCGAGTACCGCATCGCCGTGCTCGACCGGGCGGGCTTCGCCTTCACCGCCAAGGATTCGGGTGACGACAGTCGCGACAGCGATGTCGACGCGACGGGCCTGACCGACCCGATCCTCGTCGGCGTCGGCGAACGCCTCGGCGACGTGGATGCCGGGCTCGTGGGCGCCACCGTCTCGGGCACCGTCTTCGAGGATCTCTCCGGCACGGTCGGGCTCTTCGACGGCGAGGACATCGTGCTCCCGGGGGCGACCGTGCGGCTGCTCGACGACACCGGCACGGTCGTCGACACCGCCGTTACCGACGCGACCGGCGGGTATGCGTTCGACGCGCTGGCCGAGGGCGACTACACCGTCGAGGTGGTCAACCCGATCGCCGGCTCGGAGTTCACCGCCCAGGATGCTGGCGGCCCGGAGGACGAGGACCGCGACAGCGATGTGGGCGACGACGGCCGTGCCACGGTCTCGGTCGGCCCCGGCGGATCGGCCGAGGTCGATGCCGGCATCGCCCGCGGCTTCATCGGCGACCTGGTGTTCCTCGACGAGAACGGCAACGGCATTCGCGACCTGCGCACCGACGGCACGCTCGAGATCGGCGCCGCCGGCGTCGCCGTCGCGCTCTACCGGATCGAGGGCGGGACCGAGACGCTCGTCGCGACCGACATCACCAGCGACGGCGGTGACGGCCCGCTCGGGGTCTACGGCTTCTCGGGCCTCGTCAGCGGCGAGTATCGCGTCGAGGTCACCGCGCCCGGCGACTTCGTCTTCTCGCCGGCGGATCAGGGCCCCGACGAGACCGACAGCGATGTCGACGCGGCGGGCTCGGCGCTGGTCACCCTCGCCATCGCTGAGGTCAACCCCAACATCGATGCAGGGTTGGTCGCGCCCGACCCGATGACCGGTGTGATCGGCGACTTCGTCTGGCTCGATGGGAATGGCGACGGCGTGCAGGACCCGGGCGAGGCGGGCCTCGCTGGCGTCACCGTGGCGCTCCTCTCAGGCGGCGTGGAGGTCGCGACTGCCGTCACCGATGAGGTCGGGCTCTACCGCTTCGAGGGGCTCGCGGCGGGCCGCTACGACATCGCCGTCACCGCGCCCGAGGGCTTCGGCTTTACCGCCTCCAACGCCCCTGCCGCTACCGACGAGACCGACAGCGACGTGCCGCTCGCCTCGGTCGAGGCGGGCACGGGGCGCATCACCGGGATCGAGCTCGACCGTGGCGAGACCGACCTCTCCAACGACGCAGGCCTCGTGCGCATCGCCGAGAGCGCGATCGGCGACCGCGTCTGGATTGACACCGACCGCGACGGCATCCAGGACGCGGGCGAGCGCGGCGCCGCGGGGATCGCGCTCGAACTGCTGGCCGAGGACACGAGCGGGGCCTTCGTCGCGACGGGCCTCACCACCGTGACCGATGCCGACGGGCTCTACGCTTTCGAGGGGCTGACCGACGGCACCTATCAGGTGCGCCTGACCGCGACCACAGGCTTCGCCGTCACGCTCCAGGGGCAGGGCACCGACCCCGAGGCTGACAGCGACATCGACGCGACGGGCCTCTCGGGCGAGATCGTCCTCGGGATCCGCGAGACCCGGACAGATATCGATGCCGGCCTCGTCACCGACCGCATCGCGCTCTCGGGCAGCATCGAGACCCGCGCGGTCGAGACCCAGGCCATCGCGGTGATCATCGACGTCTCCTCCGAGGCCGCCAACACGCAAGGGTTCGGCAATCTCGACGGCAACGGCTCGGGCGCGGTGGGCACCGAGGTGGACGCGGCACTCGAGAGCCTCGCCGATCTCGCGGTCAAGCTCACCGAGGAGGGCCGCGGCGACCAGGAGATCGTGGTCTTCACCAATGCCCGCGACGATGGCGGGCCGTCCCGCGGTCGCGTGATCGACACCGACATGGCCGGTCAGCCGCTCACCGCCGCGACCATCGCCGCGGCCGCCGGGGATCTCGGCGCGAGCGGGCTCTTCGCCCAGGTCTTCGACAGCCCGGCCGAGTTCGCCGACACGATCTCGGTGGGCGAGGCGCTCGCCGACGCCGCCGCCTGGCTCGGCACGCAGGGCCAGGACACCAACCAGACGATCCTGCTCACCGCCTCCACGGGCTACTCGAACGCGCTCAACGACAACATCCCCGCCCTCGGCGATGCGATCGGCGACAGCGTGGTGGAGGGCCGGCTCGGCATCGTCGCGGAGCCCGGCAACCCGGCACTGCCCGAGTTCGGCGCGATCACCACGGGGCTCTTCGAGTTCCGCGTCTCGGGCGCGACCGACAATGTCGTCGAGATCGGCGGGCGCAAGATGGGCGTGAAGCTCGAGGGCGCGTTCTTCCACCGCGAGCCCGTCGACCTGACGGCGGTGATCGACGCCGCGGCGGCCGAGGGCCAGACGCTCGAGATCGGCACGGTCTTCGCCAACGGCACCGGCACCGTGGTCGATGCCGACACCGGCGAGATCATCTTCTCGGGTGTCGACTTCAACCAGCTCGCCTTCAACCAGCGCGCGGTGTCGGTGCCGTTCTTCGACCAGGCCCAGGGCATCATCAAGGTCGTGACGGCGGATTTCGGCTCGGAAGTCTTCCTCCTCGACACCTCGCTCGACCCGGCCGCGGTGCCCGCCTCGCTGACGGCCGACGGGAGCCCGATCCGCACGGTCGACCCGGTGCTGCTCTATGATGCGGGCGACGGGTCCAACCCGGCCACGGCCTTCCTGTTCGACCCGACCGACTACCCCTCGCTCACCTCGCAGACGGTCGACCCCGCGTTCCTCGACGGCTCGGTGCCGGTCACCGAGGTGCTGCTGCCGGGCGAGAGCGGGAGCGACCAGTTCTCGATCGAGGGGGTGGCGACCGATCTCGACATCGTCTTCATCGATAGCCTCGACAACAACCAGGACATCGTGATCGTCGAGGCGGGGCTCTTCTTCGAGAAGGGGGCGGTGCTCGACGAGCTGCAGCCCGACGGGGTGCAGGTCTTCGACATGGCGCCCTTTGGCTTGCGCGAGATCATCGCCGACGGCGATCCGGGCGTGCTCGAGGGCGGCGCGGTGGTGTCGTTCGACGTGGCGGCGCTCGATGCGGATGGCACGGAGCTCGCCTCGGAGCTCGACGCGCTCGGGCTCGACGATCTCTCGGCCACGGCGACGGGGTTCGAGCTCGCGGAGGTCACGGTCGAGGCCCCGGCCGAGGCGGTGGAGATCAAGACCGAGATCGGCATCGACAGCGATGGCGACGGCACGGTCGACCAGGTGATCGCCGAGAGCTTCGATCTCACTCAGGGCGGCGAGCAGTTCGCCTTCGACGAGAGCGTCTTCGCCTGACGCTCCCCGGGGCGCGCCAGCGGCCTCAGGCCGCCGTGGCGCGCTCCATCCGCGGCATCAGCTGCAAGAGGTGGCGGGCATAGTCGCTCTCCGGCGCCTCGAAGAGCTCCTCGGTCTCGGCGAGCTCGACCATCTTGCCCGACTTCATCACCAGCACGCGGTCGCACATCTGCCGGATCACCGGCAGGTCGTGGCTGATGAAGAGGAGCGTGAGGCCGAGCGCCTCCTGCAGGTCCTTCAACAGGTTGAGGATCTGCGCCTGGATCGAGACGTC
>CAYORO010000165.1:0-8743 GCA_964406355.1 uncultured Limibaculum sp. | reverse complement strand
AGTTCTGGAAGGATTATTCCAGCCGATTCCGCTCGAAAGATGGGGATAAGCGCCTAACCAAGCTTGCCAGTCTTCCGGTATTCCTAGCATACTGGAAGCATGAGCGAAATCAGGCTGTTCGATACCCAAGGCCGGCGCCTCTATCTCTCCGCCGAGGAGCGCGAGCGATTCCTCGCGGCAAGCCGCCAGGCGCGGCCGGAGCTGCGCTCGCTCTGCGATACCCTCGTCTTCACCGGCGCACGGATTTCAGAGGCGCTCGAGCTGACGCCGGCCAGGATCGACATGAGCGGGCAGCGGATCGTGATCCGCTCGCTGAAGAAGCGTCACGGCAAGATCGAGCACCGCGCGGTGCCGGTGCCGCCGGCGCTCCTCGATACGCTGCAGTCGGCCCATGGCATTCGCCAGGCGCAGAGCCGGGGAGGGGCGAGGGCAGCGGCACGGATCTGGCCCTGGACGCGCCAGCACGCCGCCGTGCTGATCAAGGGCGTGATGCTCGCGGCCCAGGTCCCCGAGGGGCCGCACAGGAAGGCGCACGGGCTGCGCCACGCCTATGGCGTTCATGCGATCGGCGCCGGGGTCCCGCTGAACCTCTTGCAGAAATGGATGGGGCATGCGGACATCTCGACCACGGCAATCTACGCCAACGCCCTCGGCCCCGAGGAGCAGGCGATCGCGGAAAGGATGTGGGCATGACGGCACAGCTTGAGCTTTTCCCGACGAGCCTCCGGCTGACCCGGATCGATCCTGCACAAAACATGCGCCGGTTCTACCGCCTGGCGCTCCAGCCTGATCTCTTCGGCGGCTGCACGCTGATCCGGGAATGGGGCCGCATCGGCCGCGGCGGGCAGATGAAACAGGAGGCGTTCCCGAACGAGGGCCAGGCCGTCGATGCGCTCATCGACATGCAGCGTCGGAAGGCAAGGCGCGGATATGGGCACTGACGGATCGAATGCCATTCTGACCGGGGTCCTCGAGGCGCTTTCGCCCTGGATGCTCCTCCCGATCCTGGTGGCTCTCGTCCTCGCCGTCCTCGTTCCCAAGCGGAGGCGCCAAACCTGGCGCCCGGTCTCGATGGTCGATCCTCGGGCACAACTTGAGGCGGTCTCGCGGGTGGCGTTCGAGCGCCAGCCCCTTCTGAACCGGAGCGAGAGCGCCGTGTTCACCGTCCTTGAGGCATGCATCGCCGAGATCCCGGGCCACCGGCTGATGGCGCAGTCCAGTCTCGGCGAATTGATCCGGCCGCGGGCGAACTCGGGATCGAGCGCCGATCGAAAGGATGCCTTCGCCTCGATCAACTCCAAGAGGTTGGATTTCGCAGTGATCGATCCGGCCGGGCATCTGGCCCTGGCCATAGAATACCAAGGGCGCGGCCATCACTCGGACACGAGCGTGATGCGCGATGCGGTGAAACGAGAGGCTTTGCGCCGCGCCGGCGTCGAGATGATGGAGATCCCGGCGACGTGGGATGCCGATCTCCTCTCGAGGCAGGTCCGCCACGCGCTGATCGGCAAAGCGAACATCGAGAGCCCGCACCGAGCCACACAGGGTGCCATACACCCCGCCCGGTAAAGGGAATTATCGGATGTGAAAGAGCAGTGCTCGAAGCGCACTTGACCAATCCGGGATCAGCGGCATACGCTCGAACGGAATTTGAGCGTCTGACCGGGTGGCGGAATGAATCATTTCATGGCTCTCGACGTTGAAACTGCCAACGCCGATTACTCGTCGATCTGCCAGATCGGCATTGTCGAGCATCGCAATGGTGATCAGATCTCGACCTGGTCGACATTGATCGACCCCGAGACCTTTTTCGATCCCTACAACGTTGAGATCCACGGGGTCGGGCCTGATAGGGTCAAGGGCGCGCCGACGTTCGGGGAGGCGTTCCCAAAGCTGTCGGAGCTGCTCACTCGGAAGACCGTGGTCCATCACGGCCACTTCGACCGGACCGCGTTTGCGCGCTGCTATGATCTTCACGGACTGCACCCTCTGGAATGCGCCTGGCTCGACAGCACCAAGATCGTTCGCCGCGCATGGCCGGAGTTCATGCAGCGCGGGTACGGACTGAAGAACCTTGCTCGGCATTTTGCGATCACACTCGATCATCATGATGCGCTGTCGGACGCCGCGGCCGCGGCTCTCATCGTGGAGCGCGCGCTTGTCGAGTCTGGGCGACCTCTGGAGGAATGGCTGGTAGCTGTGAAGAGGCCGATCTCAGGGCCTCACACATCTGGGGATCTACGCAGAGATGGAGACCCAGATGCGCCTTTCTTTGGGGAGAGCATAGTGTTCACCGGCACGTTGTCTGTGGCAAAGGCAACCGCAGCAGATGAGGCGCAGAAGCTCGGCTTCGACGTACAGAATGGCGTCACGAAGAAGACTACTTTCCTCTGCGTGGGCATCCAGGATGCGTCCCGCCTCGCAGGGTACAGCAAGAGTTCCAAGCACCGGAAAGCCGAGAAACTGGTTTCCGAGGGGCACGAGATCAGCATCCTCAGCGAACCAGACTTCTGGGCTTTGGCCCGTGCGCACCAGACGGGGGAGTTCTGACGCCGTGCTAGCAACCCGCGTACTTAACACTTTGTGCGAATAAGGTTAAACGCGGAAGCGGAAACGAGCCCTCTGCCCTCTCTATCCCCAGCCTTTCATGTCCGTAGTGGCGTCGGGCGCTTTACACTATTGCCAATAGTGTAAAATCTTGCGCATGTGGAACTCGCTTCGCGGAACCATAGGACTTGCAAAAAAGCGGCTATTCGGCCCCAGATTTGTACCAAGCGATGAAATTGTCGCTCGCGGACTTTGCGTTAGCGCGCAGAGCAATCGCCGCATCATAGGACCTACCACGTTCAAGTAGCCATCTGCCGCGTTCGAATTGATCCTTCGATACAGCCCGCCGTGGATCCAGGTCAGTCTCACGGATAGCAGGGCCTCGCCCGACACCAGCCGCATAGTCATCAAAATGCTCGATCATATCTCGCAAAGCTTTCAATGCGTTCCTTCCGTGTTGATTGAACACATTGTCAAACAACTTCAGCGCGTTGTTCGCTTCATGCTCAACAACCTGGAGCTTCGTCAGTGTCTTTACAGTAGCTCGGTACAGCCAAAGGCGGAGAATGAAATTCTCCCATCGATACTCGGTCTCAAAGCCATGAGATTCATTGGCATCGAATGTAGACTCATCCAACTCACGCCATGAGAGTACGAGCATATTCCATGAATGCGTATGTCTTGGCTTGTAAAAATCCCAAATCCGCCCTTGATCCTCTCGGTTTGAACTCATGATTGATAACCAGCTAGGTGTCCGGCAACGACCCCATTTATCGGATCATGCCCATTGAATCCGGTCAAGTTTGGCTCGGACTGACGATTCTACAGAATCGCCCAGTCCGTAAAAGGCTGCAACCCCGGGCTGTGCCTGCCCTTCAGATGCCGTTGTCGCCTCTCCCTGATGGTCGCCTTCACTGGAAGGACGCCAAGATGGGCCGATGTCGCCGCCTCGAGCAGGCGCAGGTCGAGGCTGGCGAGCTCGGCACCACGGCGGACGGCGAGGTCCAGATAGAGGGCGGCATAGAACGACAGCCGATGGACGTCGGCGAGCGCCAAGACACGGTCGAGATCGGGCTCGCCATCGGTCTCCAGCGACAGGTCTGCGAGGGCGAAGACGCGTTCGGCCATGCCGTCCCGCGTGATCCGGTCCCGTCGATGCGCGACCAGCAGGATGTTGCGCATCTCGAAATGCCAGAGCTGCGGCACGATCCCGGCACGCTCCTCGAGGGCGGTCAGGGCCCTGCCCGCCCTCGGATCGTCCTCGTCGCCCAGGAGCCAGCTTGCGGATACCGCTGCGTCGATCACGATCGCCGTCACGCGCGGTGACCGTCATGCCGGGCATCGCGTATCTCGGACATGCTGAACGGCGCGCGCGACCACTGCTTCCGCCGCGATCGGAACCGCGCCACCGCCTCGCGCCGTGCATCCCTATCGGACATGGTCGCAGGCACGAGATGCGCGATGACCTTCCCATGCCGCGTGATGCCGAAGCCCTTGCCTCGCTCGACCGCACGAAGGAATTCGGCGAGCCGGGTCTTCGCTTCGGTCGCCTGGATCGTTTTCATGGCAGTTTCCAACCAGTTGTTCAGACTGGTCTGAATATGGCGTTTCCGAGGTCCGAGGCAGAGGTCTTGTGGCCTTCCGCTCTTGCGCTCTCGCCGGTGATGGCCCGATAGAAGCGCCATGAGCGATGCGTCTCCCTGAATGAGCGGGCTGATCCAGGAGCTCCGGCGGATCTTCGATGCCGCCACGGTCTCGCGCGGCGCCGACTATGCCGCGCGGGGACAGGTGCGCGCTGCCGACGCCGATCCGAGGGGTGAGGCGGTCGAGGGCCGGGTCGCCGGCAGCGGGGGCCGCGTCTACGTGCAGGAGATCGCGCTCGAATGGGCCGTCGGCGGGCGGCTTCTCGAGGTGGACGGCGGCTGCACCTGTCCGGTGGGCTGGAACTGCAAGCATGTTGTCGCGGTGCTGCTCTCGCTTGAACGCAAGCTCCGGTCGCGGGACCGAAGCGTCGGGGCGCCGGCCGGCGGACCCGCGGCGATGTCCCGCGAGGCGGCGCTCTGGCTCGACCGGCTCGAGCGGATGCCGGCCGGGGAGACGGACCTCGAAGCCTATCCGCCGGGCGTGGCCGACCGGATCGCCTATGTCCTCGAGCGCGGCGACACCGGCGCCCCAAGGGTCCGGATCCTCAAGACCCGCATCCTGAAATCCGGCGCCCTCAGCGCGACCGCGAAGCCCTATGCCGCCAGCAATGCCCATGGCGGCGGTCAGTTTCTCCGTCCCTCCGACCGGCAGATCCTGGCGGCGCTGGAGGCCTGGCGATACCTGGGCGGTGACTGGAGCCACGGCGGATGGGACGGCTATGGATTGCCGGACGGGACCGGCGGCGCATGGGCGCTCCGCGAGATCCTCGCAACGGGTCGCGCGCGGTTCGGGTCCCTCGACGGGGTGGTGCTCTCGGGCGGCGGTCCCCGGCGGGCGCGGCTCGCCTGGACCACGGTGCCGTCGGGCCACGAGCTGATCGTGGCGGAGACGGACGACGGGGCGCGGCTCATGCCGCTCGCGCTCGCGCCACCCTGGTATGTCGACATGGAGACCGGCGCCTGCGGTCCGCTCGAGACCGGCCTCGATCCGGCACGGGCAGCCGCGCTCGCCGCAGCGCCGGCCATCGCGCCAGGGGAGACGCCCGCCGTCTCGGACCGGCTCGGGCGACTGCGCGGATGGCGCCCGCCGGCGCCCCACGTGCCCGAGCGGGACGAGCGGCGGGACATCGCGCCGACGCCGGTGCTGCGCCTCGTGTCGGTCGGCGTCCTCGACGAACCCCGGACCGCCTTCGGCCGAACCCCGACGGTCCGCCACTTGCCGGGCATCGAGATCGCGTTCGACTACGACGGGCTGCGCTGCGGTCCGTGTCCCGAGGGAGCGAGCCCTGCCCCGCTCGAGGTCGCCGAGCCGGGGCGCGTCCGTGTCGTTCACCGCGACGAAGCAGCGGAGGCGGCCTTATTCGAGGATCTTGAAGCCTTCGCCGAAGGCCACGGTTTCGCGCCCGTCGGCGATCTCGTTTCCTCGACCGGACGCGGCGCCGGGTTCACCGCCCATTTCCTGCTGCCGCCGGCTGAGGGTACGGAGGCCATCGCGACCGGCGGTCTCACTCCGGGCGAAATCGACGCCGCGATGCCGTTCCTCGCCGAGGCCGTGCCGAAGCTCGAGGCGCTGGGCTGGCGCGTCGAGGAGGACGAGAGCTGGCCGATCCGCTTCGCGCCCGGGACGCCGCAGCTCTCGGGCGATATCGCGCCCTCCGGGACCGACTGGTTCTCGCTCTCGCTCCGAGTCGCGATCGGAGACCGGAAGGTCGATCTCGCGCCGATCCTCTCCGAAATCGTCGCCGGGCTGCCGGACGGCCTGCTCGAGGCCCCGGACCTCGAGGCGCGGCTCGTGGGCGCCGTCTTCTACCCGGCGCTGCCGGACGGCACCCGTTTCGCACTCGCAGGCGAGGCGGTGGCGCCGTTCCTCGTCCTGTTCCGTGAGATCGCGGGACTGGGCGGCGAGATGCACCTCGCCGAAGCGGCCGCGGCCTGGCAGCTCGTAGAGGCGCTGGAGGGCACGGGCGGCCTCATCCAGGGGCGCGAGGCGCTGGCAGAGCTCGTTCGTCGGCTCCAGATGCTCAGCGATCCCGAGGCGCTCCCCTTGCCCGCCGGTCTCGACGCCGATCTCCGCCCCTACCAGCGGCAGGGTCTCGGCTGGCTGATGGCCCTCGGCGAGGCGGGCTTCGGCGGCGTGCTGGCCGACGACATGGGGCTCGGCAAGACGCTCCAGGCGCTCGCGCTCATCCTGGCGCGACGCGGAACCGGCCGCCCGAGCCTCGCCGTCGTGCCGACGAGCCTCGTGGCGACCTGGGCCACCGAGGCGGCGCGCTTCGCCCCCGACCTCCGGGTGCTCGTGCTGCACGGGCCGGGCCGCGCCGCCCGCTTCGGCGAGATCGCAGCCCATGATCTCGTGATCACCACCTACCCCCTCCTGCACCGCGATCACGAGACGCTGTTCGGGCAGGCATGGGACGTGGCGATCCTCGACGAGGCGCAGACGGTGAAGAACCCGGCTTCGGCGCTGGCCAAGCTCGTGCGCGGCATCGAGGCGAGGCTCCGCATCGCGTTGACCGGCACGCCCATGGAGAACAACCTCGAGGAGCTCTGGGCCATCCTCGACTGGACCACGCCCGGCCTCGTCGGCACGCGTACGGCATTCCGCGAGCGGTTCCGGACTGCCATCGAGCGCGAGGACGACAGCCTCGCGCGCACCCGCCTCGCCACCCGCATCCGCCCCTTCGTCCTCCGCCGCACGAAGGACATGGTCGCGGCCGACCTGCCGCCCCGCACCGAGATCGTCGAGCACGTCACTCTCGCCGGAGCCCAGCAAGGCCTCTACGAGACCGTTCGCGCCTCGATGGACGTACGGGTGCGCGCGGCACTGAGGGCGAAGGGCCTCGCCGGCAGCCGGATCACGGTGCTCGACGCGCTGCTCAAGCTCCGCCAGGCCGCCTGCGATCCGGCGCTCGTTAAGCTCCCCGCCGCGGGCAGTATCACCCAGAGCGCAAAGCGGACCCGGCTGATGGAGATGCTCGAGGCGCTCGTCGCGGAGGGCCGCAAGGTGCTCGTGTTCTCACAGTTCGTGGAGATGCTGCGCCTCATCGAGGCCGACGTCACCGCCCGCGGCTGGCGCTACACGATGCTTTCCGGGCAGACCCGGAAGCGCGCCGAGGCGGTGGCGCGGTTCCAGGAAGGCGATGCGGACATCTTCCTCATAAGCCTCAAAGCCGGAGGCACCGGCCTCACGCTCACCGCCGCCGATACCGTGATCCTCTACGACCCCTGGTGGAATCCCGCCACCGAGCGCCAGGCCATGGATCGTGCCCATCGGATTGGCCAGACGCGGCCCGTCTTCGTCTACCGCCTGATCGCGACCAGCACCGTCGAGGCGGCGATCCAGGACATGCAGGCCCGAAAGCAGGCCCTCGCCGACGCCCTCTTCGCCGAGGGCACCGGCACCGCCCTCGACCTCAGCGAAAACGACATCCTCGCCCTCTTCCAGCCGACATCGGCAAACGCCTCGGATCAATGAGTGCCTGGACGAACCGATTGCAACCACCACTTGCATTATTGGGCGGGAAGCGGAAATTCGCTGCGTTGCAGTGAGGGGATTGATCATCCTGGCAGCGGAAACTTGCAGCATGTGCGGCCCAGCAGAAACTGGTCTGGCGGTTAGCGCTTAAGCTGATCCATCGAGTTGGCCGCACAAAGAGCTGCTGCGACAGCTTCGGCATGTGAAAGCAACGCTGTTTCGGGTTGTACGATCTTCGGGAAATCGGCTACTTTCAGTTTTGCTTTCAGCGGCTTGCAGCAGTTCAGTCTTCGCCACGATCGAGACTGTGATGGGGCTCCGTATGGAGGGGATTTGGAAAGATGTTCTCATTGGATCAAGATGATAAGGCGGCTGAGTTCGCAAGAAGATTTCTTAGCCGGTACACTTCGGTGGGCTTCGGCGCCCTATCAAAGCGGGAAGTCGATTTTTTGATCATCGATCTGCTCGAGCAGCACCTGCCCGGCTTCCCTGATCTATCCGACTTCGAGGCGGCGAGAAAACTGAGGACTACTAAGCGCAAGGTTCGCGGGCTTCGCGATGATGTATCCTACCGCAGGCTAGGTTCTGACGCCGATCTAGCGGTTGCGCTGCGCGAAGAGCTGTCCCGCGCGGAAATCGTGCCGGCCAATGATTGGCAAGTGAAGGTGCAGATTGAAGATGCGGTATTGCGCAACTTCGCCGAAGGTATTGTACGATCTGACTACGGCCTTGTGGACACCTCCTTCAACTCGACAATCCTCTCGTTGACGCCGGAGAAGTTCCTTTTTCTGGCATTCAAAGTCTTGCCGGATAGTCAATTCTCGGAGCTTGAGTCCGTTCTGGAAGAAATCAGTACCGAACAGAAGGCGGCCTTTACGTCCAAGTCGAAAGCGACTTTCCAGACTTTCAAGGACGCGTTCATTCAAGGCGCCGGCGAGGAAGCGGGCAAGCTCATGATCTCAGGCGCGTTCGCGATGCTGAGTGGCGGCGCCACTTTCTTTCTGGGCATGGAGAAACCTGCTGAACCCGAATTATTCATGAGTGTTTGCGGATAGGTTGATCGCATGCGGATTTGCGC
>CAYORO010000164.1:0-8753 GCA_964406355.1 uncultured Limibaculum sp. | reverse complement strand
CCACACGCTATCCGCTCGGGGCGGGCGGGGATTTCGTCACGGCGCCGGAAATCAGCCAGATGTTCGGCGAGATGGTGGGGCTCTGGTGCGCCGCGGTCTGGGCGGCGGCCGGGCGGCCCGCGACGCGCGTGGTCGAGCTCGGCCCCGGGCGCGGCACGCTGATGGTCGATGCGCTGCGGGCGATGGGCGCGGCGGGGCTCGCGCCGGAGGCCTGGTTCGTCGAGACATCGCCCGCGCTCCGCGCCGCGCAGGCAGCCCGCGTGCCGGGCGCGCGCTGGGCCGGGTCGCTCGCCGAGGTGCCCGAGGGACCGATGCTCCTGATCGCCAACGAGTTCTTCGACGCCCTGCCCGTGCGCCAGTTCATCGCCTCGCCCGAGGGGTGGCGCGAGCGGCTCCTCGGTCTCGCGGAGGACCGGCTTGCCTGGGGGCTCTCCGATCCGCTGCCGGGCGCGGCGCGCGCGCGCGACTGGGCAGAGCGGTCACCCGCTGCGGAGACGGTGGCCGACGAGATCGCCCGGCGGATCCACGCCAACGGGGGCGCGGCACTGATCGTCGACTACGGCTACACGCGCCCGCGCCCGCCCGGCTGGACGCTCCAGGCCGTGAGGCGCCACGCCCGGGTCGACCCGCTCGAGACACCCGGTGAGGCCGATCTCACCTGGCTGATCGATTTCGAGGCCCTCGCGGCGCGGTTCGACGGGTTGGCCGTTCACCATGCGAGCCAGGGGGGCTTCTTGGCCGCGATGGGGATCGGCGCGCGGGCCGAGGCGCTCGCCCGCGCCGCCCCCGACCGGGCCGGAGAGATCGCCGAGGCGCTCGAGCGCTTGACCGCGCCCGACCGGATGGGGACGCTGTTTCGTGCCCTCGCCGTCCTGCCCGAGGGCAGCCCCGCCCCGCCCGGCTTCGGAGGTCCGGATGCCCGATGACACGCCCGGCACCCCCTTGGCGCCGATCCGCGCGGCCGAGTTCGGCGCCATGCCCCATGGGTTCTTCACCCGGGCCGGCGGGGTCTCGTCGGGTCTCTATGCGAGCCTCAATGGCGGCCCGGGCTCAGCCGATGCGCCCGCCGCCGTCGCGACCAACCGTGCCCGGATCGCCGGGGCCCTCGGGGCCACGGATCTCGTCTCGGTCTCGCAGGTCCATGGCGCGCGCGTCCTCGATGTGACCGGCCCCTGGCCGGGCGCGCGGCCCGAGGCCGACGCCATGGTCACCCGCGCCGCGGGCCTCGCGATCGGGGTGCTGACGGCCGATTGCGCGCCGGTCCTCTTCGCCGAGCCCGAGGCAGGCGTGGTCGGCGCCGCCCATGCCGGGTGGAAAGGCGCGCTCGCCGGCGTCCTCGAGGCGACGGTGGCAGCGATGGTCGGCCTCGGCGCCACCCGCGCACGCATCACCGCCGTCGTCGGCCCGACGATCTCGCAGAGGGCTTATGAGGTGGGCCCGGACTTCGTCGAGCGGTTCCTCGACGACGATCCCGAGATGGCCCGATTCTTCGCCAACGGCCGGGGCGACCGCGCGCAGTTCGACCTCCCAGGCTACGTGCTCGCGCGCCTCCGCGGAGCCGGCGTCGAGGCCCGATGGACCGGCCACTGCACCTATAGCGACCCGACCCTCTTCTTTAGCTACCGACGGGCCACACATAAGGCGGAGACCGACTACGGACGCCTTGTCGCAGCGATCGCTTTGCCTGGAGACCCGTGATGACGTCGTGTCTCAACCCCTCCGGCAGCCGGATCGAGACCATCGAGACCGCACTGTTCCGCTACGACGGCGGCAGCTGGTCCTATGTGCCGGTCGGGTTCGCCGCCATCTCGGCGGCGATGCTCGAGATCGACGGCGAGGCCATCCGCTGGCAGGCCGGCGGGCGGGAGGGGCAGGTCGCCCTCGGCGAGGTGGTGTCTGTGCAGATTCGCCGGGCCGAACTCAACGCACCGCGACCCGACGACGTGGCGATCACCAGGACCGACGGGCGCATCGAGCGCCTCGGTCTCGCCACGCCGCGCGACCACGGCGCTGCCGGCGAGATGCGGGCCGCCCTTGCCGCGCGCGGGGTTCCGGTGTCCAACCGCTATGGCAGCTGGCTCCGGGGCTGGCTGGGGCGGATCTTCTGAGGGCCAGTATCGGGGGGACCAATGCTGCATTTCACGGCCGAGGAGTTCGAGGGGCGGCTCAGGCGCACACGCGCCGAGATGGCGGCACGGGGGCTCGACGCGCTCTTGGTGTTCGCGCCCGAGAGCCAGTACTGGCTGACCGGCTACGACACCTTCGGCTACTGCTTCTTCCAGTGCCTCGTGATCTCGGACCGGGCGCCGGTTCTGCTCACGCGCTCGGCCGATCTGCGCCAGGCGGAGCTGACCTCGACGATCCGAGACATTCGCGTCTGGCGGGACCGGGAGGGGCACGACCCCGCGGCGGATCTGGCGGCGCTGCTGGGCGAGCTCGGCCTCCCGGGGCGCCGCATCGGGTGGGAAACGGCGACGCATGGGCTGACCTATGCCAATGGCGCGCGGGTGGCGGCGCGGATCGAGGGGCTGGTGGAGGCCTCGGACCTGATCGGGCGCCTCCGCCTCGTGAAGAGTCCCGCCGAGATCGGCTATGTCCGGGAGGCGGGGCGGCTCACGGATGCGGCCTGGGAGGCCGGGCTCGCCGAGATCGGACCGGGCGCGCGGGAGGGACGCATCCTCGCCGCGATGCAAGGGGCGGTGTTCGCGGGTGACGGCGATTATGCGGGCAACGAGTTCATCATCGGGTCGGGAGAGAACGCGCTCCTCTGCCGCTACCAGTCGGGGCGGCGGGCGCTCTCGGCCGAGGACCAGATCACGCTCGAATGGGCAGGGACGTTCCGGCGCTACCATGCGGCGGCGATGAAGACGGTTGTCGTCGGCGAGCCGACGCTGCGGCACCGGGCGCTGGCGGAGGCCGCGGCCGAGGCGCTCGAGGCCTGCGAGGCGGTGCTGCGGCCCGGGCGGCGCCTCGGCGAGGTGTTCGCGGCCCATGCCCAAGTGCTCGACGGCCACGGGCTGGCGGAGCACCGGCTCAATGCCTGCGGCTACTCGCTGGGCGCGCGGTTCGCTCCGTCCTGGATGGATGAGAGCATGATCTATGAGGGGGCCGCGACCGAGATTGCGTCCGGGATGGTGATCTTCCTCCACATGATCCTCTTCGAGAGCCCGACCGGCACGGCGATGAGCCTCGGGCGCAGCTCGCTCGTCACCGAGGGCGCGCCGGAGCCGCTGTCAGAGACCCCGCTCGGGCTGACCTGTCGCTGATCGTCGGGCCCCTTGCGGCGCGGTCCGCGGGCCCCGCCCACCCGGGCGGGCCGAGGCGCAGGCTCGGCCGTCACGCCCCCCATCGGCCCGCGGACCGCGCCGTGAGGCGCACATGACATTGCCGCCGCCGCACCTCGCCCCAGCCGCGGGCCGGGCCTAGGTTGGCGGCATGGAGGAGTTCGCCCCCGAGAGGCCCGACGATGCCGCGCCGACCGTGGCGCCTGCGTTGCCCGAGCCCTTTGGCCGATGGTTCGCGGGGCGGGGATGGCGGCCGCACCCCCATCAGCTCGCGCTGCTCGCGAGCGCCGCGCCGGCCCAGCTGCTGATCGCGCCGACGGGGGCGGGAAAGACGCTGGCGGGGTTCCTGCCCTCCCTCGTCGAGCTCGCGGGCGCTGCGGGGGGTGGGCTCCACACGCTCTATGTCTCGCCCTTGAAGGCGCTCGCGGTGGATATCGCGCGCAATCTGCGCCGTCCGGTCGAGGAGATGGGCCTCGCCCTCCGCATCGAGGAGCGCACGGGCGACACCGCCGCCTCGCGCCGCAAGCGCCAGCGGGCGGACCCGCCGGACATCCTGCTGACGACGCCTGAAAGCCTCGCGCTGCTGCTCTCGCAGGAGGACGGCGCGCGGCTCTTCGAGCGGCTCGCCCGGGTTGTGATCGACGAGGTGCATGCGCTCGCCGGCACCAAGCGCGGCGACCAGCTCGCGCTCGGGCTCGCGCGGCTCTCGCGGATTGCGCCCCGCCACCGGCGGGTCGCGCTCTCGGCCACCGTCGAGGACCCGGCCGTGATCGGCCGCTGGGTCGCGCCCGAGACCGAGATCCACCTGGCCGATCCCGGCCCCGCGCCCGAGATCGAGATCCTCAGCGATGCCGGCGACCCGCCCTGGGCCGGGATGGGCGGGCGCTATGCCGCCCCGGCCGTGATGGAGCTTATCCGGCGCCACCGCACCAGCATCGTCTTCATCAACACCCGCGCCCAGGCCGAGCTCTTCTTCCAGGCGCTTTGGGCGGAGAACACCGAGGGCCTGCCGATCGGGCTCCACCACGGCTCGCTCGGGCGCGAGGCACGCGCCCGCGTCGAGGCCGCGATGGCGGCGGGCGAGCTGCGCGCGGTCTGCGCCACCTCCTCGCTCGATCTCGGGCTCGACTGGGGGGATGTGGATCTCGTCGTCCAGATCGGTGCACCCAAGGAGGTGAAGCGCCTCGTCCAGCGGATCGGGCGGGCCAACCACCGCTACGACGCGCCGTCGAAGGCGGTGATCGTGCCGGCCAACCGGTTCGAGGTGCTGGAGTGCCACGCCGCGCTCGATGCGATCGCGGAGGGCTGGCTCGACCGTGACCGGCTCCGCCCGGGCGGGCTCGACGTGCTCTGCCAGCATATCCTCCTGATGGCCTGCGCCGGGCCGTTTTGCGCCGATGCGCTCTATGGGGAGGTGCGCGAGTGCGGGGCCTTTGCCGCGCTCACCCGTGCGGAGTTCGACCGCTGCCTCGAGTTCTGCGCCACCGGGGGCTATGCGCTCCGGGCCTATGACCAGTGGCAGCGGCTCGTCGAGGGGCCGGACGGGCTCTGGCGGCTCCGCGATCCGCGCCAGGCCGCGCGGCTCCGGATGAATGCCGGCACGATCGTCGGCCCCGAGACCGTCGGCGTGCAGATGGGGCGCAAGGGTGGCGGGCGCGGCGGGCCAAAGATCGGCGAGGTGGAGGAGGCCTTTGCCGCCACCCTCGTGCCGGGCGACACCTTCCTGATCGGCGGGCGCGTGGTGCGCTTCGAGGGGATGCGGGAGATGACGCTCCAGGTCTCGCCCTCCGAGGGGCGCGAGCCCAAGATCGCGGTCTTCATGGGCACCAAGCTCGCCACCTCGATCGAGCTCTCGCACCGGGTGATGGCGGTGCTCTCGGACCCTGCCGAGTGGGCCCCGTTGCCCCCGCCGGTGCACCAGTGGCTCGAGCTGCAGCGGCGGCGCTCGGGGCTGCCGTCGGCCGAGCACCTGCTCGTCGAGACCTTTCCGCGCGGCGGGCGCCACCACCTCGTCGTCTACGCCTTCGCCGGGCGCAACGCAAACCAGACGCTCGGCCTCATCCTCTCACGGCGGATGGAGGAGGCGGGGCTCGCGCCCCTCGGCTTCGTCGCGACCGACTATGCCGTGATGCTCTGGGGCCTGCGCGAGGTGACAGATCCGTCGCCGCTCCTGACCGCAGACGGCCTGCATCAGGGCTTCGAGGACTGGCTCGCCGGCAACGCCGTGATGAAGCGCACCTTCCGCAATGTGGCGGTCGTCGCGGGCCTGATCGAGCGCCAGGTCCTGGCGCGGCGAAAGAGCGGCCGGCAGGTCACCTTCTCCTCCGACATCCTCTACGACACGCTGAGGCGCTATGACCCGGGCCACCTGATGCTGGAGATCACGCGGGACGAGGCGCTGCGCGGGCTGGTCGATTTCGGGCGGATCGAGGAGATGCTCGCACGCGCCGGGGGGCGGATCGACCACCGGGCACACGGCCGCGTCACGCCGCTCGCGGCGCCGCTCCTGCTCGAGATGGGGCGGGTGCCGATCACCGGGCATTCGGCCGAGGAGGCGATCCTCGAGGATGCCGAGGCGCTTGCCGCCGAGGTGATGGCCGAGACCTGACGAGGAGCGAGATGCGCTCAGTCGATCGCGATCGCGATCAGCCCGACACCGAGCGGTCGGCGATCGGTGCTGCGGCCGAGCTCGGCAGGGGGCACCGGCGCCTCGGGCTGGAGCGTGATGCGGATTGCATGGGCCGGCAGCGGCGCGCGCAGGAGCCGCACCAGCGTCCGCCGCGTGCCCCGCTCGAAGGTGACCTGCCGGGTGTCCTCGAGCTGCCAGTCCGAGGCGGCGCTCTCGCGGCTCCAGAGCGCGATCTCGGCGGTGGTCTGGGGCCTGACCTTCGGGACAAAGCCCCGCAGCTTGAGGCTGATGGTGGTGGCCGGGGTCTCCCGGTCGATCGCGAGATCGATGACCGAGAGCGGCCCGAGCGACCACACGCCCCAGGGCTCGGGTGTCGCGAACCCCTGGCCGAGATGGCGGTCGCCAACCCTCTGGTCGCCGAAGTCGAGCCGCGCCGGTAGACGCAGGCGCTCCGCGGGCATCGGCGGGAGCCATGTCTCGCTCGACCAGTCGGCCCGGCAGAGGGCGTGCCTGTCGAGGGCGCGGCAGCTCTCGGGCGCGACACCGGCGCGCGCGGCCGCGCCAAACCCCTCGGCGCCGCGCTTCAGGAGCAGGAGCGCACCCTTCTCGGGGACCGGCGCGAAGCCCTCGGGCGCGCCGGCCGAGCAGTCGCGCTGCATGCGGGCCGCGGCCGGCGAGTTGGCGATGAGGGCACCGCCGCGGACCGCGAGCCAGTTGAGCTCCTTGTCGAGGCCGGGCGTGTGCAGCGGATCGCAGCCCCAGGCGGGCAGGGTGGCCAGGCGCTCGGACGAGGCGATCGCGGCGGCCAGCACCCGATCGGCGCTGACCGGGCCGACGGGCGGGATCGTCCGGGCGCGGAGCGGCGTCATCTCGACGGCGGTGGCAAGCGCCGCTGCCGCGATGGCGGCCGTGGTGATCCGGGGGCCGAGCCCCGCTGCGATCCGGGCGAGCGCCAGCAACAGCACCGCATAGGCGATCAGCCAGACGAAGCGGCCGGACCCGCGAAAGATCCCGCCGAGACGCTCGACAAGCTCCGGGAGCGGGATCGTCGCGAAATCGCTCGTGCCCCAGGAGAGCCGTCCCGCCGTCGCGAAGACCAGCACCGCGAGCGCCGCCAGCGCTGTGAGCCAGCGCCCCGACGGCTCGGCCAGGAGGCGCGGCGCCTCAGTCCGCCCGCGCGCCGAGATCACGAGCCCGAGCGCCATGCCGAGGAGCGCGAGCACGCCGACCGGCAGATAGGCATAGCCCGAGGTCTGGCCGTCGGGCACCGTCAGCAGCGCGGGCAAGAGCGAGTGGCCGTCATGCATGAAGGGGGCTGCGAGATTGAGCCGGAAGTATCCGAAGCCGCCCGCGCGGGTCGGGGTGCCGCCCTCGAGATAGCCGGCCGCCCAGACGACCGCGGCCAGCCCGAGCGCCACGGCCCAGGCGCCGCAGGTAAGGGCGATCCGCGAGCTCCCCTCGGGCGGCCGGAGCAGGAGCGCGATCCGTGCCAGCACAAATGTCGCGAGCGCCATCGCGGCGAGATAGGCGTGGACCAGTGTCGCCACCGCAAGGAGCGCGCCCCAGCTCAGGGTGCGCTGTCGGCTGGCGGCGGCGCCGGCGGGCGGCGCCAAGGCCATCGCCAGCGCGAGGATCACGATGGCGTGGCAGGCGAGCGCTCCATGTACGGGGACGCGGTGGAGGAAGGCGGGGAAGAGCGCCACGAGGCAGCCCGCGGCAAGCAGCGGCCCGCGTGCTTCGACCCCGAGGAGCCGCAGGCCTGCGCCCGTCGCCGCCCCTTGCGAGAGGAAGAGCAGCAGCAGCCAGAGCGGCTGGAACCAGGCGAAGGCGGCCCCCGCGGCCGCCCCCCCCGTGGCCGCATTGGCCAGCTTCCAGAGCGCGGCATAGAGCGGGATCGCATCCGTGAAGACCGCGCTCATCCGATGGCCCTCTGCCATCCCCTCGATCGCGAAGAGCGGCCAGCGCCACGCATCGCGCACGAAGCCCAGCGCCCCCGCCTGCGCCATCGCCCAGTCGCCATGGGGCGAGAGCGCCGAGACCGGCGGCGCCACGAGCACCGCCAGGCCCGGGCCTAAGGCGAAGGCGAGCAGCCCGCCGAGGGCGCCGAGACCCCCGGCGACGAGTGCCGCCGGGCGCCTCTGTATGGGATTGAGGCGATCGGTCACGCGGCGGCGTCACCTGCCGGGATGCCAGCACCCCGCGCGGTTGTCGTCTGGATCGACGCGCCCGCCGCACCGGGGAGCGGGAAGACGGGGCGAAGTGTGCGAGCGGGGCTCGGCATGGGACGTCTCCGGAATCTCTGTCGCGCGCTCCCTAGCATGCACGGGCGGCCGGATCAGCCGGAGAGCGCCTCGCGCAGGCTCTCGAGCTCGAGCCATTCCTCCTCGGCGAGCGCCAGCTTCTCCTGGCGCAGCGTGAGCGCGGCCGTCGCCTTGGTGAATTTCCCGGGCTCGCGGGCATAGAGCTCGGCATCGGCCAGCAGCCCTTCGAGCTTGGCGATCTCGGCCTCGAGCCGCTCCATCTCGCCCGGCAGGTCCTCGAGGCGCTTCTGTTGGTTGTAGGAAAGCTTCTGGCGCTCGACCGCTTGCGTGCGGGTCTCGGCCGGGGCGGCGCGCCGCTTCGGCTCGGGGCGCTGGGCGGGCGCGACGGGTCCGGCACCGCCCCGTTGCGCGCGATAATCCGACCAGCCGCCGGCATAGACGGTCGCGCGCCCGTCGCCCTCCATCGCGATCGTGGTGGTGGCCACCCGAACGAAGAAATCACGATCGTGGCTCACCAACAGCAGCGTGCCGTCATACTCCGCCAACAGCTCCACCAAGAGATCGCGCGTCTCGACGTCG
>CAYORO010000163.1:0-8897 GCA_964406355.1 uncultured Limibaculum sp. | reverse complement strand
GCCGGTCGCGCTCCCGTTCCGCAGCCCCGCGCTCTACTTCGTGCAGCGGATGCGCGACGAGGCCCACCGGTTCGCCATCGGCGCCCACCGGGCCAAGCGCGCGAAGGCGATGGCGACAAGCCCGCTCGACGAGATCCCTGGGATCGGGCCGGCGCGCAAACGCGCGCTGCTGGCCCGCTTCGGCTCGGCCAAGGCGGTGGCGCGGGCAGGGCTCGCCGATCTCAAGGGCGTGGAGGGGATCTCGGCGGCGATGGCCGAGACGATCTACGCCCATTTCCACGGCGAGGGCTGAGACCGGCGCGGTGCGCCTTGCTCGGCGGCGGCGCGCGGCCTAGGCACCGGGCGATGATCTGGACGATCCCGAACATGCTGACGGTCGGCCGGCTGCTCGCAGCACCAGGCGTCCCGGTGCCCTTCATGGTGCTGCCGCGGCCCGAGGCCGATCTCTGGGCGCTCGGGATCTTCCTCGCCGCCGCCGTCACGGATTTCCTCGACGGCTGGCTCGCCCGGCGTCTCGGCCAGGAGAGCCGCCTCGGCGCCATCCTCGACCCGATCGCCGACAAGGCCATGGTCGTCATCGCCCTCGCCCTTCTTCTCTCCCTTCACGACGTTCCGGCCGACATCGGGACCGTGAGCCTTACGCCGACCAGCCCCCCCTTTCGTCCGGCTCCGCTCTCCTGGGTCATCACTCTGCCGGTGGTGACGATCCTGCTGCGCGAGATCGTCGTCTCGGGGCTGCGGGAGGCGCTTGGGCCGGGCGCGCGGCTGACCGTCACCCGGCTGGCCAAATGGAAGACCGGCGCCCAGATGGTGGCCATCCCGTTCGCCTTCTTGTGGGAGCCGATCCGCGTCGCGACGGTCGACGGCTCATCATTGGCGGCGATGGTTCTTCCGTGGGCCTATGGGCTGGGCATGCTGCTGCTCTGGCTGGCGGCGATTCTCACCGTGATCACGGGGTGGGATTACGCGAGGAAGGCGCTCCGCTATATTCGGGCCGAGGAGGAGCGCCGATGAAAGTTCTCTATTTCGCCTGGCTCAAGGAGCGGGTCGGTACGGGCTCGGAGGAGATCGACCCCGGTGAGGCCGCGACCGCCGCCGAGCTGATCGCCGCGCTTCGCGCCCGGGACGCTCGCTATGCTCATGCCTTTGCCGATATCTCGGCCGTGCGCGTCGCCATCGACCAGGAAATGGCCGCCCTCGACAGCCCGATCGCGGGGGCGCGCGAGGTCGCCTTCTTCCCGCCCGTCACGGGAGGCTGAGATGGACGCGCCTCTGGCCGAGACGGTGTCGGTCCGCGAGGATGATTTCGACATCGCCGCGGAGATCGACCGGCTGACCGCGGGCAACCTCGAGATCGGCGCCGTGGTGAGCTTCACCGGCCTCGTGCGCGAGATGGCGGGCGGGCAGGCGATCTCCGAGATGACGCTCGAGCACTATCCCGGCATGACCGAGCGGGCGCTCGCCGGGATCGTGGCCGAGGCCGAGGCGCGCTGGCCGCTCTCCGGCGTGCGGGTGATCCACCGGGTGGGCCCGCTCGCGCCGGGCGACCGGATCGTGCTGGTGCTGACGGCGAGCCGGCACCGCGAGGCGGCCTTCGAGGCGGCGGCCTTCCTGATGGACTATCTGAAGACCCGCGCGCCCTTCTGGAAGCGCGAGGCCGGGCCCGAGGGTGCGGCATGGGTCGATGCGCGGGAGAGCGACGACACGGCCGCCCGGCGCTGGGGCTGAGGCTCAGATGGGCGGCGGGCCACCGTGGCTCTCGCCGCGAGCCTCGCGGAGCCCCGCGATGATCCGCTCGAGCTCGGCGATCCGCCGCCGGGCATTGCCGAGCCCGTCCCAGGCCGCCTCCGCCTCGCGCTTGGCCTCGGCGATGGCGCTCGCGGCATCGGCCTCGCGCGCCTCCATCGCGATGTCGTAGGCGACGACGCGGTCGCGGAGCGTCTGCTCGAGCTCGGCGAGCTGGGTGCGCAGCCGCGCCTCGGTGTCGCGGAGCGCGGCTTCGGCCGCCTCGCGCGCACGTTCGGCGGTGTCGAGCTCACGGACCAGATGCTTGATCTTGCCCCGCTCCGAGCTCGCGATCCGCGCCAGGAGCGACCACACCCAGTGCAGCAGCCAGCCCACCATGGCGGCGGCGAAGAGGGCGACCGCGATCGCCTCGGAGAGCTCGGCCCCGGTCACGCTCAGGGCTCCTCGCCGGCGACGACGGCCGCGTCGGGCTCGGCAATCGGCGCGACGGGGCCGAAGGCGATCCGGCGGTTGCGCTCGCGCCCCTCGGGCGTCGCGTTGCTCTCGATCGGCTGGCTCTCGCCATAGCCGCGAACCTCGAGGCGCGAGAGCCGTACGCCGCGCCCGATCAACGCCTCCCGGACCGCGCGGGCGCGCGACGCGCTCAGCTGCGCGTTGAACCCCTCGGAGCCCTGCGAATCGGTGTGGCCACCGATCTCGACGGCCGCGTCGGGGCAGCGCCTGAGAATCGCGGTGATGTCGGCGATCAGCGGCCGCGCATCGGGCTCGAGCACCGCGCTGCCCGGGGCGAAGCGGATTGGCTGTGCGTCGACCAATTCGTTGAGCGCGGCGAGGCAGCGCGCCTCGGTCAGCGGGACCTCGCCGACCTTGGCGGGCAGGTCGATGGTGATCTCGGTCGAGAGCGGCATCTCGGGCAGCGCGCCGGCCAGTGCGCGGTGCACCGCGCCGGCGATCTCGGGCGACGCCGCCTCGCCCTCGAGGACGACCTGGCTGTCGGTCACCTGGGCGCGCCCCTGCTCGAGCGCCGAAAGCCCCTCGATTGCAGCGAAGGCGGCGGTGCTCCAGGCGGGATCGGCGTGGCCCGCGCCGCGCGAGGCCAGCGCACTGCGCATCACCTGGCCCGGGAAGCGGGCAGCCGCCAAGGCCTCCAGCGTCTCGACGCCAAGGGCTCCCGGGAGACGACCGGCGAGCGAGACGCCCGCCTCTCCGGTCGTCACGGTGATCCAGTGCCGCTCCGGGAGCGGCGGCTCAACCGGGTCATCCGCAGCGGGGCTGTCGGGGCCCGCCGGCACCATCCGGACCCGCGCGTCATAGGCCTCGGGCAGGAGCGCGGCGAGGCGGGCGCCGGCCGCGTCAAGCGTTTCGGCCGGTGTCCCGGGCGGGGCGAGCACCTCGACCGCGGTGTACTCGACCCGCAAGCGCGCCTCGGGCAGCGGCTCGAGCGCCGCGATCCCCGCGGCCACGGCGCCCGGCCAATCTCCGGGCGGGCCGCCGAGCCCCGCCTCGCAGCCGCGCTCCCCGTCGCCGAGCCCGGCCCGGCGCAGCATCGCGAGGATCGCCGCCGCTTCCGGCGCATCGCGGGCCGCGCAGCGCTCGAGCCTGAGGCCCCCGCCCGGCGTCTTGGCGACCGCGACGCTGAAGGGGGCGATCAGCGGCGGCGGCACCGAAATCGCGATCTCGACGGTCAGGTCCGGCGGCGCGGCCTCGAGGATCTCGGCGGTGCACTCGAGCCGCTCCTCCTCGCTCGCCACCAGCCCCGTCAGGCTGAACCGTCCCGGCTCCAGGACCGCATGGGCGCGGGGAATGCGGGCCACGGCGCGGGCCGCCATGGCCAGCGGCAACGGCGCGCGGGCCTCGGCGGCGCCGTCTGATGTGAGGTCATGGGTGGTGAGCCGCGGCGCTTCCTCGGCGAAGGCCCGGGCGAGACCCGCCTTGGCCGCCGCATGGGGCAGGTGGCCGGTGATCGTCACCTCGAGCCCGTCGCGCGCCATGGCGACCCGCGGCGCCGGGCGGAGCGCCGGGGGCGGCAGATCGGCGGAGCTGGCGTCGATCAGCCGGGCCGAGGGGGCCGCGAGGCGCACCGTCTCCGCCGCCAGCGCCTGGGCATGGGGGTCGGGCGCGTGGCCCGAGAGCCGGACCACGAGGCCGTCAACCTCGGTCTCTGCCCAGACGAGCCCGAGAGCCGCGAGCCCCGTCTCGACGCGGCGCGAGAGCATGTCCTCGTAATAGCGCGCGGCGCGCTCGCCCATCAGCGCCGCCAACAGGGCCGCCGATCCGAGGAGGGCAATGAGAATAGCGAAGCGGACGAGTGCCATGCACGGCTCCGGTGGCGGGCGCGCCCGCTCTGCGTCAGGATGTGCCCCAAGCGCTGCGGCCGTGCAAGGGCCGGCGCTGTCCGGGAGGGAAGGCATGGCGGGCGAGGGGTCGGGATTTCCGAGGATCGTCGCGCATCGGGGCGCGAGCCGGGCGGCGCCGGAGAACACGCTCTCCGCGCTGCGGGCGGCGGCCGAGGCGGGGGCGCGGGCGGTGGAGGTCGATGTCTCGCTCCTCGGCGACGGGACGGCGGTGCTCCACCACGACGCGACGCTCGATCGCTGCACCGATGCCGAGGGGCCGCTTCTCGCGATCGGGCGGGGCGATCTCGCGCGGATCGATGTCGGGCTGTGGTTCGGGCCAGGGTTTCGCGGCGAGCGGGTGGCGACGCTCGGCGAGGCGCTTGAGGTGACGGACGGGCTCGGGCTCGCGGCCAATTTAGAGCTGAAACCCCATGGCGCTGATCCTGGGCCGCTTGCGGAGGCGGTGGCGGACGCACTCGACGCCTATGAAGGACCGCCCGTGGTGGTGTCGAGCTTCGATCCGGGCGCGCTCGCGGCGTTTCGCCGGACCTCCTCTCGCCCGATCGCGATGCTCTGGGACGCGCCGCCCGCCGACTGGCCGGCGCGGCTCGCCGAGATCGGAGCGGGCGCGCTCCATGTGGCGCACCCGGCGGCCGATGCAGCGCTGCTGGCAGAGGCCGCGGCGGCGCGGGTGGCGCTCCGCGTCTACACGCTCAACGACCCCGGCGCGGTGCATCTGAGGCAGCCCACACTCGCGGGCCTCATAACCGACGATCCGGCGCTCTTCCTTGCCGATCCCGGATGGGCCGCCTGGGCCACCGCCTGACCCGGTCAGGCGAAGCGCTCGACCGCCTCGCCGATCAGCACCAGCGTGATGGTCACGCCGATGAACACGCCGGCCGGGAAATAGATCGTCGGCCCGAGCGCCTTCCAGCGCTGCGCCCGCCCGCGCAACAGCTTGCGGATCAGCCAGAAGCCGAACGTGCCGATGATGCTCACGATCGCGTAGATCACCGCGAATTCGAACAGGTTGGACGCCGAGAGGAATGGGGCGAGGGCCGCCAGCAGCTTGAGATCGCCCGCCCCGATGCCGCCCTGCGCGAGGTTGTAGATCAGGAAGCCGAACACGAGCGCCAAGACGCCATAGAGCAGCCGCCAGAGGAACACGTCGAAGGGCAGGCCCCAGCTGCCGGTGGCGAGGAAGATGCCGATCACTGCAAGCACCGACCAGTTGGGGATGCGCAGATCCCGCGTGTCGATCACCAGGACCGTCGCCATCAGGGGCGCCATCAGCAGAATGGCGAGGATGAGGGCCGGATCAGAGAACATGGGGTCAGTTGGCCACGGTCGACTCGAGACTGGCCAGACGGTCGGCCGCCCCCGGATAGTGCTGGGGGTGCGTGTCGATCGCCGCGGCGAACAGGCCCTTGGCGATGTCCGGCCGGTCCTGCGCGGCGGCGAGCACCCCCATATTGTTGAGGATCGTTGCGCGCTCCCGGTCGGACATCGGCACGAGCGGCGGCTGGAACTGGCCCTGCCGCGCCATGGCGATCGCGAGATTGTTCTTCGGTGCGAAGAGCCGGCTGTCGAACGAGATGGCGCGGCGGAAGAGCTCCTCCGAGGCCTGGTACTCTCCCCGGGCCATCTTGCTGACGCCCCAGTTGTTGAGGATCTTGGCCGGGTTGGTGTCGAGCATCTCGGCCCGGGAATAGGCGGCGTCGGCGGCCTCCCACTGCTGGCGGTGATCGGCGATCATCGCGGTGAGCTGGTGGCGGCGCGCGGTGTCGAAGCCGGCAGGCAGGCGCTCGTCAAGGGCGGCGGCGTCCTCCCAGCGCTCGAGCCGGATCGTCACGAAGGCGTATTCGAGGAGATCGGCCGGTCCCGCCTGTCCGAGCGCGTCGAGCTGGGCGAAGACACGGCCGGCCTCCGGATAGCGCCCGGCGCGCATATAGGAGAGCGCGAGCCCGCGGCGGAGATCGGCCCGCTCGGGCTCTTCGGCCGAGGCCCCCTCGAAATAGCGCACGGCCTCGGCGGCGCTGCCGGCGGTGAGCAGGATGTCGGAGAGGCCGGCATCGTCGATCACGTTCTGGCCAAGCGGGTCCGGCCGCTCGGCGATCGACGGCGCGCAGGCGCCAAGCGCACTCACCGCGGTGAGGGCCAGGGCCGCAACCGTCAGGCGGCGGGTGCCGCCCCGGGCACGCGGAAGAGGATACGCAGCGAGAACGCTCATCCGGCGTCGCTCCCCTGATGATCGACGGACAATAGGCGGTACTCGCTGCTGCCGACGCGCTGCACCCGGTGGGTGGCGCCCGCATCGGGCCGCGGCATCCGGCGGTCGATCGCGGCCTCGGCGAGGCGCAGATTGGCGGCGGCGACCCCGCTCTGCCCGCTCGAAACGGCGAAGGCGGTACGGAAGGCCTGGCGCGCGCCGGAATAGTCGCCGAGCCGGTAGAGGACCACGCCGAGATTGTTGTGCGCGGTGGCGGAGCCCGGGGCCATGATGCGCGCACGGATGAAGAAGTCGCGCGCGGCGGTCAGGAGCCCCTGCGCCTCGAGAGCGAGACCCGCGCCGGTCAGCGCCTCCGCCTGGCGGTCGCCCGTGCCGAGCGCGCGGATGAAATGGCGGTAGGCCCGCTCATGGTCGCCGGCGCGGAGCAGCGTGGTGCCCTCGGCGATGAGCGTGTCGGCGTCGGTCGCCTCGATCGGCGGCTGGGCGAAGGGCCCGGTTTCGGAGAAGAACCCGCTTTCGACCAGATGGTTGGTCTCGGCGCAGGCACCGAGGCCCAGCACCATCGAGGCGGCGGCAAGCCGCCCGGCGCGCGCGGGCGCCATCATGGGAGCGGGCCGCCCGGCCCCGGTCCGCCGCTGCCGAGGCCGGTGAGCGCCCGGATGATCTGGATGATCGAGGGGCCGATCAGGATCAGAATCAACGGCGGCACGGTGAACAACATGGTGCCGAGCGTGAGCTTGGTCGGCAGCACGTTGGCCTTCTCCTCGGCGCGCATCAGCCGCTTGTCGCGCATCTCGGAAGCATAGACACGGAGCGCCTCGGAGATCGACGTGCCGAAGGCGGTCGACTGGATCAGCACCGTCACGAAGGAGCTGATATCGTTGACGTTGCAGCGCGCGGCGAAGTCACGCAGCACAGCGATCCGGTCCTTGCCGAGGCGGAACTCGTGGCTCACCACATGCAGCTCCTCGGCGAGCGGACCCGAGGCGAACTCCATCTCCTTGCCCACGCGCGCGAGACCCTGCTCGAGCGACTGCCCGCCCTCGATGCAGACGAGCAGCATGTCCATCGCGTCGGGGAAGGCGTTGGCGATCTCCTCGCGCCGCGAGGCGATCTGGCGCTCGACCCAGTAGACCGGCGCGAAATACCCCATCAGGCCCATCGCGAGCGTGAGGATGAGGCTCACCATGAAGTTCGGTTCGTCGGGGATGACGAAGAACATCATCAGCCCGAGCAGCAGCATGCCCGAGCCGAGCGCCGCCCGCGAGAAGAAGTAGATCCGGACGGCCGCGCGATCCTTGTAGCCGGCGGAGGCGAGCTTGCGCCGGGTCTCCGACAGCTCCTCGAGATCGGCCGGCTCGAGATAGCCCTCCAGCGAGCGGAGGGCGCCAGTGTCGCGGTCGGTCCGGAGCGTGGCGAGCTCGACATCGCGTCGGTCGTCGGAATTGCCGAGCCGTTCGACCGGATCGCGCTCGCGCTTCAGGACGAAGGGCAGCGCGATCAGCGCCATCACCATGCCGATCGCAGCGATGGCGTAGAACGGGCCGGCGGGCCCGAAGCTCTCCACCATAAATCCCCAGAACCCGTCTCCCGCGGGCACCTGGCCGACCGCCGCCGCCGCTGCTGCTGCCCCGGCCATCGCGTCAGACCTTGATGTTCACGAGGATGCGCATGAAGATCACGTTGATCACCAACAGGATGAACGTAAGGATCGCTCCCGGCAGGAACAGCGGGTGATCCGACACGTCATCATAATAGGTCGGCTGCACCACCTGCACCATAAGAAGCGCGAGCACCGGAAAGATCGACAGGAACCAGCCGGACCAGCGCGCCTCGGCGGTGATCGCGCGCACCTTGCGGAAGAGCTTGAACCGCGCGCGGATGACCTTCGACAGGCCCTCGAGGATCTCGGCGAGGTTGCCGCCCGACGATGACTGGATGTTCATCGCGATGGCGAGGAAGCGCAGATCCGGCACCGGCATGCGCTCAGCGGTGCGCTCGAGGGCGCGGTTGATGTCCATGCCGTAGGTCGCCTCGTCGGCGACGAGGCCGAACTCGGTGCCGAGCGGATCGGGCATCTCCCGCGCCACGATGCCGACCGAGGCGGTCATCGGGTGGCCGACGCGCAGGGACCGCACCATCAGGTCGAGCGCGTCCGGCAGCTGCTCCTCGAAGAGCTTCACGCGCTTGCGGGCCTTGTCCCTCAGCCAGAGATACAGCGCGCCGTAGCCGACGACGAGGGCCACCACGATGCGCACCTGAAGCACCGCGCTGGTGAACACCGAGAGCAGGAAGAACGAGGCGCCGATCAGCCCGACCAGCGTGATGATCATCGTCAGCGGGCTCATCGTGATGCTCGCCTGGCGCGCCTGGTCGAGCATCACGCCGATCACCGGGATCTTGCGCTGGCGCTCCGAGCCCTCCCGCTCGGCGCGCAGGATGGTGAGCACCTCCTCGGTGTCCTTGCCGTCCTGCAACAGACGGAGCCGCCGGTTGACCCGCTTCTCCCGCTTCAGCGTCTTGCCGTAAGCGATCAGGTAGATGCCCTCGACGATCGCGATCACCGCGACGAAGATCAGGGCGTA
>CAYORO010000162.1:0-8909 GCA_964406355.1 uncultured Limibaculum sp. | reverse complement strand
ATGATCACGTCGTACTCGTCGACCGCCGCGATCGAATAGGCCTGCGCCTTCTGCGCGCGCCGGCCGGAGCGGCCGAGCGGCGGCTCCAGCGGATCGTCGGGGTCGGTGTTCGGCTTGGTGAGGTAGAATTCGAGCTCCGGCGCCACCACCGCGCGCCAACCGCGCTCCTCATAGAGCCCGATCACCTGGCGCAGCACCGAGCGCGGCGCATACGGGATGAGCCGCCCCTCGCGGTCACAGACATCGTGGATCACCTGCACCGAGCGGTCATTCGCCCAGGGCACAGCGCGGGTGGTGGCAAGATCGGCACGCAGCTGAAGGTCGGCATCGATGTCGTAGTCGGAGAAATGCGAGATGTCCGGATATTCGCCGGTGATCGTGAGGAAGAACAGCGAGGTCGGCAGGTAGATCGGCCGGAAGAGCGCGAATTTCGAGGCCGGCATCACCTTGCCACGCCCGATCCCGGCAAAGTCCGGGGTGACGCATTCGACCTCCTCGACGCCGTGCTCGCGCAACCATTCGGCAAGCTGGCTCTCGGTGCGGATCGAGGCGTTGGGCGAGACGTCGAGGCTGATCTCGGGGCCGGTCTCGGGGCGCCGGAGACCGGCATAGCTCGTCGGGATGGTGTCTGGCATGGAGGCTCGCGCGATGGCTGCGGGCCCGCTCCTTAGCACGCCGCGCAGGTATGGGCGACCTGCATGGCCCGCGGTTCAGACGAACGCCCAGTCACCCGGCGCGATCTCCTCGAAGGCCCCGGTGAAGGGCGAGCCGAGGCGGTTCTCGGGGCTGAGCGCGAAGGCGAGCACGAGCTCTGCCCGGTCGAAGCTCTGCTGGCCCACGGTTGCGGTCCAGAAGTCGATGCCCGGCGCCTCGCCCCCGCGGCCGAGCACGTTGCGGTAGAGCTGCTCGACAAGCGCGCGGTCGGAGAGGTTCTCGGGGGCGCCGAAGGCCGCCTCGAACTCGCCCGAGTCGAGGAAGGCCCGTGCCAGATCAGTCTCCGAGAGCCCGGCCTCGCGCTCGTCGATCCAGAAATTCACGCCGCCGAGATCGTTGCGGCCATTGCGGTCGAGCGCCGCCTCGTAGAGCAGCACCACGGTCTCGGCCTCCGCCTGGCTCAGGCCGTCGCCCAGCGCCTCGGCGCGGATCTCGAGCTCGAGCGCGGCGGTGGAGGCCGCCCCGGTCTGGTTGAACCAAAGCGTGTAGGTGCCGGCGGGGAGCGCACCCTCAAAACCTTCGGCGCCCGCGAGCGCGCCCATATCGTCGAGAATGGCGCTGCCGATCTCGGTCACACCGTAGACCAGCCCGCCGAGGAGCCCATCCGGGGCCGGCGCTGCGAGATCGACCGCGACCGCGCCCCCACGCGCGAGGCCGAGGAAGGCCCGATCGCCCTCCTCCGCCACATAGTCGGCGAGCCGGATCGCCGAGAGCTCGAAGCCCAGCGGCACGTCGAAACTCAGGAAATCGGCATCCGCGGCGCCGGTCTGGCCGGCCTCGATCCGGGTCACCCCGTCGGCCAACGCCCCGCCGTCGGTCGGCTGGGCGGGATCGTCGGAGAAATCGCCCATCTCGGCCTCGAGGATCGCACCCGGGGCCTCCTCGCCGAGATCGAGTGGCGCGAGGGCGCGCGTGTAGGCGAAGCCTCCATCGCCCCGCTGGCCCCAGTCGGTGAAGACGATGGGGTAATAGAGATCGAGCGCGACCACATGGAGGATGCCCTCGCGCCCCTCCACGAAGTCCCCGATCCGACCGCTGAGCGCCAGGTCGAGATTGGCATAGCTGAGATCGGGCACGTCCTGCGGCGACAGCCTGTTGGGGTTTCCGCGCTGCCCGGCGAAGGCCCATTGGATCTCTGCCGGCTCCTGAGCGGCATTCTCCAGCGGCCCCGTCAGATCACGGGTGAGCTCGACCAACCCGGGCAGGATGATGTCGCGGTCCGACAGATCCCCCGGCTCCGCCTGAGCATAGCTCACAACCGCCGTCGTCTCGCCGAACACGCCCGGCAGATCCTCGTCCATGCCGCCCCCCGAATCGCACGCCGCCGCCCGGAGCCTAGCGGGCCGCGCGCCCAGGCTTAACCGGCCGTTGCCGCTTGACACCCCCGAGGGAGACCGCGAAGCAAGGCACGCAGGAGGCGCATCGGCATCGGTCGTGGCGTCGCCAAAGCTGGGAGGGCCCGATGCCGGAGACAGCCACCGCCACCGGAGACACCGAGGCCCAGCGCCGCATCGCCCGCGCCGTGCTCGTGCCGACGGTCTCGGCGATGATGGCGGACGGGACGGCCCATGACGACGAGGTCGCCCAGCTCAAGCTCCTCTGCTCGGCGAGCCCGATCTTCCGGCACCTGACCGCCGCGGTGATGACCGATATGGTCTTCGACGTGATGCAGGAGATCCGCACCGACGGCGCGCCGATCGCGATCGAGCGCGCGGTGCGCACGCTCACGCCCAATCTGCGCGAGACCGCGCTCTCCTTCACCCTGCGGATCGCGCTGGCGGACGGCACGCTCGGTCCCGGCGAGAAGGAGACGCTCCTTCAGGTCGCAGAGCAGCTCCGAATCTCCGAGGACATGTTCGGGCGCATCCTCGAGGTCGTCCGCATCATGCAGCGCGGCGCCGAGATCTGACGGACGAGAGGTCTCGGCCTCAACTGCCTCCCGACGGGGCGCCGTCCGCCGTGAGGCCCGTGCCGACCGCGACACCGAGCCCGTCGGCAACCGCGGAGCCGCAGCGCAGCGCGAGCGCCTTGCGGTCTGCGCAGTCGGCCGGACGCACCGGCTCGTGGAAGATGATCTCGGCGGTCCCGCCCCGCGAGCGGCAGGCGATCTGCCAGATATGCCACTCGAAGCCCATGGTGCCCCACCAGCCATAGAAGCTCTCTGGCAGGCCCGAGCTGGGCGACGGCCGGTAGCGCAGCGTCACCGGTTGCACCAGCAGGTCCTCGCCATGCCCGTCATGGTGGAAGGCCGCGAAGAGCGAGGACTTGAAGGGCAGCACCCGGAGCCCGTCGGTCGAGGTGCCCTCAGGGAACATCGCGATCACCTGGTCGGCCGCGATCCGCTCCAGGAGCTGCTGCTCCTGGCGCTTGGCCTCGGCGCGCCGACGCTCGACGAAGATCGTGCCGGTCACCCGCGTGATGAAGCCGACATAGGGCCACTGCGCGATCTCGGCCTTGGCGACGAAATACATCAGCCGGCAGGAGCGGAGCGCGAAGATGTCGAGCCAGGAGGAGTGGTTGGCCACCACCGCCCCGCGCCGGATCGGCCGCCCGCGCACGATGCGCCGCAGACCGAGTGTCCAGAGCCCGATCCGGCTCCAGATGCGCGCGACCCCGAAATGGAACACCACGATGCGCCCGATCCCCTGCCGCCCGAGCAGCCGCCGCAGATTGTGTCCGACGAGAAAGAGCCCGAGGCAGAGCACGGTGAAGCTCACATAGAGCCCCACACGCAGCCCGCCGCGCAGCCGCTCGGCGCGCGTAAGGGGCGGCAGCACGGGAGGCTCCGTCTCGTCCCAGGGGGTGATGATCTCGGCCATGGTCGGGACGGCTAGCCGAGGATGCGATCGACCGACCCGCCGCGCTTGCGCGAGTAGAACTTGCGCACGCTCTGCACCATCCGCGCGGTGTCCATCAGCAGACACACATCGACGGTGTTGAAGTCGTGATCGATAAACGCGCCGTCACCGACATAGCCGCCGATCCGGATATAGCCCTTGATGAGGGCGGGTATCTGCCGCATCGCCTCGCTCTTGTCGACCTGCTCCGGCGGCAAAATCGCCATCTCGGCGTAGCTTTCAGGCAGGGCGCGGACCCGCAAGTCGTCGGGCGCGAGATGGTGGTGGTGGAGGTAGCTGAGCGCCTGGTCGAGCGGCTCGGTCGACCGGCCATGGAAGCTCGCAACGCCGAACATCAGCCCGATCTCGTGCTCGACCACATAGGCGCCGAGGCCCGACCACAAGAGATGCATGCCCGCACCGCCCCGGTAATCGGCATCGACGCAGGAGCGGCCGAGCTCCAGCGTCTCGCGCGGATGGGCGTCGAGCTTGGACAGGTCGTATTCCTGCGCGCCGTAATAGCCGATGCCCTCGCGCGCCCGCGCGCCGCGCATCAGCCGGTAGACGCCGACCACACCGCGCTCCTTGTCGGGATCGGTGCACTCACGGTCGATGAGCAGCATATGCTCGAAATAGGGGTCGAAGCGGTCGGACTCGCGGCGCTCGGCGCGGTCCTCTGGGCTGGCGGTTGCGCCCATCTCCTCCACGAAGACGCGATAGCGCAGGCGCTGGGCCGCTGCCACATCCGCGTCCACCTCGGCCAGGCGCACCGTGAAGCGGCCTGCGTCGATCCTCATGGGGAGGCCCTTTCGATAGCTCGCGAGTGCCTGCATCTGCCGGCTCCCGGACGACGCGGCGGACCATAGTAACCCCCCGGCCGGTGCGCAACCGCGCCGTCTCGGCAACGTCCGGCCCGTGGCGGCACGGGCTGCGCCCGCGGGGGTCGACACGGGAACAATGCCGGTGCGTCCACTCTGTGTAAAATCTTTAGCTTGACCTGCGTCAGTGCTTGGCGCGCCGTTAATATGTATCTAGTTCAATCAGGTCGAGTCGGTCAAACCCCAAGAAAACGAGCTTTCCCTGGTTCTCGAAATTAACGGTTACCCGCTGATCGACGATCGACTGAATTTGACCGATCCCCCAGTCGGGCCGATCCAGATGGCGCACAAGGGCGCCGACACCGAGGAACTGCGACGCCATGGACCAGCCACCATCTTATCCCACAAGCCGTCTACAGCGCGAGAGCGTAGCGCTCGAGGATCGGCTTGCGCAAGCTCTCGTCTCGCGGATCTGCCACGACCTCGTGAGCCCGGTCGGCGCCGTGGTCAACGGGGTGGACCTCGCGCGTGAGCTCGCCGGTGCCGGGGGCGCAGGGTCCGGACCGGGCGAGGAGAGCGCCGAGGTGACTTCGATGATCGCCGAGAGCGCCGGGCGCGCGGCCAACCTCCTGGCGTTCCACCGGCTGACCTTCGGCGCCGCCGATGCGGACAGCCAGCCGATGGCCCGGCCGGCGCTCGCCGAGGCGATCGCGGCGCATCTCGAGGGCCCGCGCGTCACCCTTGCGCTCGACGGGCTCGACGGCCCGCCCCTGCCCCGGCTCGCGGCCCGCTCGGTCGCGCTCCTGATGCTCGCGGCGCGTGGGCTGATCGGGCTGCGCGGGCGGGTCGTCGGCGTGCTCGACCCGCAGGCGCATCTGCCGGTGCGGGTGCTGGCGGAGGGGTACGACGCCGAGCGCAAGGCGCCGCTCTTCGCCCGCCTCGCCGGGCCGGAGGCGGAGACCGCGCCCGATCCCCGGACGATCGAGTTCCTGCTCGCGCCCCGCTGGGCTCGGACGGCCGGCGCGCGGCTCACCGCCTCGGCCGAGGGCGACCTAGCGGAACTCACACTCTCTCCCGTCTGAGGTCAGCCGGGTTCGCCGAGGGGCCGCAGCCCGGCCGCATAGAGCCCGAGCTTCTCGCGATAGACGTCCCTCGGGCGGGAGAGCCCCGCCTGCGCCGCTTCGTCGAGCATCCGCACGAGCTTGGCGGGCTGGCCGAGCACCATGGCGCCGTCCGGGAACTCCTTGCCCTCGGTCACCAGCGCACCCGCGCCGACGAGACAGCGTCGCCCGATCCGCGCGCCGTTGAGCACGATGGCCCCCATCCCGATCAGCGCCCCCTCCCCGACCGTGCAGCCATGCAGGATCGCGCCATGGCCGATCGTCGCGCCAGCACCGATGCTCAGCGGAAAGCCCGGATCGGTGTGGAAGACACATCCGTCCTGCACATTGGCGCCCTCGCCGATCTCGATCGGCTCATTGTCCCCGCGCAGGACGGCGTTGAACCAGATCGACACGCCCCGCCCGATCCGGACATCGCCGATCACATGCGCGCCGGGCGCGATGTAGACCTCGCCGTCGGGCCATGTCGGCACCCGGTCGCCCAACGCGTAGACGCTCATGCGTCGCCCCCTCGCCGCTGGTCGAACTCCTCGTAGAGCGCATTGACCGCCGGGAAGAGCCAGGCCTGCCGGGTCCAGCGCAGCCGCTCGGCCTCGATGATCACGCGCATCCGCTCGAAACAGGCGGCGAGGTCGTCGTTCACCAGCACATAGTCGTACTCGGCCCAGTGGCTGATCTCGTCGCGCGCCTTGGCCATGCGCCGGGCGATCACGGCGTCGCTGTCCTGGGCGCGGCTTCTCAGGCGCCGCTCGAGCTCGGCGATCGAGGGCGGCAGGATGAAGACCTGCACCACGGACTGTCCGAGATCGGACGCGCGGAGCTGCTGCGCGCCCTGCCAGTCGACGTCGAAAAGCACGTCCCGCCCGGCGGATATAGCGTTAACGACCGGCCCGCGCGGCGTCCCGTAGCGGTTCTCGAAGACGCGGGCATGCTCGAGCATCTCGCCGCCCTCGACCATCGCCTCGAAGCGCGCATGGTCCACGAAAAAGTAGTGCCGGCCCTCCACCTCGCCCTCCCGGGCCGCACGGGTGGTGGCCGAGACTGAAAGCTCGAAGGCCGGATCCGCCTCAAGCAGCATCCGCGACAGCGTCGACTTGCCAGCCCCCGAGGGCGAGGAGAGCACGAAAAGGATGCCGCGTCGCCTCGCGCTCTGTTGAACGCCGGCAACCGGCCTCTCGGGCGTTGTGCTCTCATCCATCGGCGCTCTCCGTCCCCGCGGCCACACCCTGCGCCGCCTGGCCCGCCGGGGTCAACGGCCCGGACGCGGGCGGTCTGGCACGACCTTTGCTCTCCAGCCCGTCAGGTCCAAGCGGACATGGAAATCGGCACGCCGAACTGGTAAATTTGGGGAGAAGAGATGACTGAGGATTGGGATGCGCGTACCGCCTGCTTCGACCTGGCACAGGAACGCTTTCGCAGGACTGCTGACATGATCCATCCCGAGATCAGAGCTCTCAACGACTACTGGGAGATGCTGCGGGCCGGGCGTCCGGTACCGTATCGCGCCGAGGTCGACCCGCGCGACATGCGCTGCAATGCCCGCCATCTCTTCATCCTCGAGGATCTCGGGGCCGGCAATATCCGCTTCCGTCTGGCGGGCACCGCGTTGGTCGAGGCCTTCGGGATGGAGCTTCGGGGCATGAGTGCGCGCACCCTGATGGAGGGCCGGGCGCGCGAGAGCTTTGCCGCGCTGATCGAGGAGACGCTCGCGGAGCCCGGCGTCGGCTATGCGCGGCTCACCTCGACGCTGCCGGGCTCGGAGAGCTGGGAGATCCTGCTCCTGCCGCTGCGCAGCGATTTCGGCGCCATCGACCGCGTTCTGGGCGGGCTGATCCCGGTGAAGGGCCGCCCGCAGGCCGCCGGCGACCAGCGGCTGCGGTTCCGGATCGACGACATGTCGATCCGCCCGTTGACGACCGGCGAGGCCGAGATGCCGGACCCCATTCCGGTCGCGGGCTTTGCCGAGGGGCAGGCGCCGTTTCTCGGGCTGCCGGCGCCGCGCGAGCCCGCGCTCCGAGCGATCGAGGGCGGGCGTGCGGGCAACGAGCCGGACGCGGCCCCGCGGAGCGCGCGGCCGCATCTGCGGATCGTCAAGGACGACTGACCGGACCCCCGCCGGCGGCGCGGCCGAGTTCGGTCGCGAGATCGCCATACCCCGTGGCACGGCGCTCATAGGCGAGGCCGAGCCGCTCGGCGCCGGCCCGGGCGGCAGCGTCGAGGGCGGGGTCTTCGGTCTGCGCGAGGTAGATCAGCCGTTCGTAATGGCCGAAATACATCGGCAACAGCTCCGGATGGCGGTCGAGCCCCATGCCCCGCCAGATGAGAGCGTCGAATTGCCGCGCCAGGAAGTCGGTCAGGTAGAAGGCCGTGATCTCTCCCCCCTCGGCGCGTGCGGCAAAGCGCTCGACCCCGTCGAAGAAGGCATAGCAATGGGGCCCGGGGAGGCGCTCGACCCCCTCCTCCGCGCAGACGCGGTCGAGCAGGCCGCCCGTCCCGCAATCGGCATAGAGCACGAAGATCTGCCCATAGCCCTCGGCGCGGGCTCGATGAATGCGTGCACGCACCGCGTCGGGGATCTGCTCGGGCCGGTTGTGGAGCTTGGCCGGCAGGCAGGCGAGTGCCATGTGGCGCCAGCCACTGGCCTCGATGAGCGCCAGCACCTCACGCGCCAGCGCCCCGCAGGCGATCAGCAGCATCGGCGCCGGAGCGGTCGGCTCGAGCCCGGCCTCGGTCAGCGTTCCGTCATCCGGGAGGGCATGGTCCATCCGTCGCGCGCCAGGTGCGGGCGGCTCAGCGCCCGAGCGGCAGGCCGGAGGCGCGCCAGCCCGGGCCGGCGGCCGACCCCTCCATCCCATCGGCCACGTTGTACACCTGCGTGTAGCCCGCCTGCGCCAGCATCGCCGCCGCATGGCCGCTGCGGGCCCCTGAGGCGCAGATGAGATAGACCGGCGTCTCCGGGCCGCGCCCCTCGGTCGAGAGGAACGCCTGGATATTGGCCATGAAGGCAGGGTCGAGCACGAGGCGCCCGGTTGGCGCGCCGCCCACGATCTCGGGCACGGCGAGCGGGATGTTCGCAGACATCGGACCGATCGAGCCGCGGGAGACCAGCTCGCCCTCCGTCCGCACATCGATCAGCACCGCCCCCGGCTCGTCGAGTGCCGCCGCCGCCTGGATCGCCGTTACGGTGCTCACAGGCCCAGCGCTCGCGCTGCCAACTGCGCCGACCGCCAGCACGGCGCCGACGGCCAGCCCGACGCCCACGACGAGCGCGCGCACCGCGCGGCCAAGACTGCGTCCGATCTCCACACCGGACCTCCCACTTTCGCGCCGCGCCCCGATCAGACGTTCGCGGCCAGCTGGTTGTGCCGGCGGCTGACGAGCGACTTCGCCGTCTCGACCGCCACCGCGGCGTCGCGGCA